>DASRQT010000568.1:0-10032 GCA_035696485.1 Polyangia bacterium
CTTCGCCGACCATCGCCCGCGAAAGCGACTGCCCCTCCAGGAGCTCCATCACCAGCGCGTTCACCGTCAGTGGTGCCAGCGGCGGCGGCCCCGAGATGGCGACCTGGTGCACGCCGCCCTCGACGATGTCCGTCACCTCGACGATGTGCGCGTTGTTGATGCGGTTCACGGCCAGCGCCTCGGTGAACAGCCGCTTGATGGCGCCCGGCCGGGCCGCGTGTTCGAAGGCCAGCGTCTTCATGGCGGCCCGGCGGCCGATCCGTTCATGCTCGACCTCGAATACCCGGCCAGTTGTTCCTTGCCCCAGCAGCTTGACCAGCCGATAGGGGCCAATCTTGTCGCCGACCTGAGGCTCGGGCAGTATTGTTCCCTCGGCCTGCGCCGCCGCCGGCAGCTTGCGCTCTTCTGGCTCCGAACCGGGCGCCTTTTGACGCGGATCCGGCGTCATCCCCCTCATTCAGCGAAAGGATCGATCGTCCGGGCCATCGAGTCCAGCGGCGACCGCGGCGACCGGTGCCTCTTGGCCTCGCGGCCCCGCGCCGCCCGTTGCAGCTCGGGGTCGAGATGGACGGAGATGGTGGTATCCGTCCGCGGCGTGAAACGCCGTTGCACCGGCTGAAACCCAGCCTTTCGAAAGCCGAGCTGCTGCTCGTTGCCCTGGTTGACCACCAGGTCGAACGGGGTGACGCCTATCCGCTGGCCAAGCTGGTCCACGATCTCTGCCCCGCTGGGCGTTGATTGCAGCACAACCGTGACCGCTTGCACGGCGACTGACGCCGGAGCAGCAGCTCGAGGAGCAGGAGCCCCGCGCGCCACCTCGGCGGCCGACGACGCCGGCTGCCGCTTGCCCATCACCACTGCCGCCGTCAGGACGGTCGCGATTACCGTCCCAAGTGCGATCGCCTTCCAGCCGGTGCGGCGCGCGGTGCTGCGCAGGACCAGCGCCGGCGGCGTCGGGACCTTGGACGGCGTCATGACCTTGGACGGCGTCGTCGCCCGTCCCTGTCCCCAGGAATGGTACCAGGAGCTGTCTTCAAGATTCCGCCCCATGGCCTGCGCGATTTCCTCGGCGAACGCGAGCGCAGTTTGCGGCCGTTGGCCGGGATCCTTGGCCAGGGTCCGCATCACGACGGATTCCAGCGCCGGCGGGACGTTCGCGACAAACCGGTTCATGGGCGGCGGCGCGACGTTGATCTGTCGGGTCAAGATGTCGGTCTGACCGCCGCCCCCGAACACCTGATGGCGGGTCAACATCTCGTAGGCGATACAGCCCAGCGAATAGAGATCGGAGCGTCCGTCGACCGCCACTCCGCGCGCCTGTTCGGGCGACATGTATTCGGGCGTCCCCAACACCGACCCTTCGACGGTCATGCGGCCATCGGGGCGGTCCAGCTTGGCGATGCCAAAGTCGAAGATCTTCACGAAGTCGCTGACGCCGTCTCGGTCGGTGAGGAAGACGTTCTCCGGTTTCAGATCGCGGTGAACGATATTGCGCGCGTGCGTCGCATACAGGGCCGACGCGATCTGTTCCAGGATCGCCGCCGTCCGCGGCGGGTCCATCGGTCGCGTGGCGCCACCGCGATGGACGGCATCGTGCAGGTCGTGGCCCTTGAGGTACTCCATCACGAAGTACACATCCTCGCCCTTTTCGACGAAGTCATAGACCTCGATCACGTGGTCGTGGCGGATGGTGTTGGCCGCTCGCGCCTCATGAAAGAAGCGGTTGATGATCCCGCGATCCGACGTGAGGTCTTTTTGCAGGACCTTGATCGCGACCGTGCGGCCGAGCTTGGTGTGAACTGCGCGATAGACCGCGCCCATGCCACCTTCGCCGAGGAGTTCCAGCAGGCGATAGTTGCCAAGCTGGCCCAGAACTGAATCTTCTGAGTCTTCCGAGTCTTCGACGTCTTCGGCCGCCATCTATGGACGCCCTTCGACGTTCAATTTAATGTCGGTTTTGCAAATGGGTTCCGCGCCACAGGTGATCGAGACGCCTCTTGGCAGCGGTTTCAGGCGGACTTCCCCCATGCCTCCGCCGACCGCCGTCGCGCGGCTGCGCGCGCTGCTGCTCGCCACCGCACGTGGACAATCGAACAGCGTGCGAGAAGGTCTGGCCAAGCTTGACGCCTGGGAGAACCTGCCTTTATTGATGCATGGTCCCTGGTTCGGTGTAGCCGGGGGTGCCGGTGTCACCGCGCGTCGATCACTGCAGCGGCGCCTGCGCCTGCTGGGAACGCGGGCCATCTCGGTCGCGGATGCGGCGGCCGTACCCCGCGGCCAACCCGTGACAATAATTGGAAAAGCGAAGATTTCGCCGGGTAAAAAACTAGGGTCGTACATATGGACCAATCGTAGGGGGACCACCGGGAATGTACGTCTGCTGGTCGAGGAAGGGCACGACTTTTTTGTGATGGATGAGTCCTCTGGGCGCGCCGCGCTAGTCGCGTCTTGCGGCGGGCATCTGATAGCCGGCGATCGCGTCGTCGATGGCGATCGTGTCGAGGTATTCGGCTTCATGGACTACGTCGTCGACCCGCGCGCGCCGGGTGGCGCCGAGGCCGGCGACCTTCGGGCATTCGCGCGCGAGCCGCCGTCATGTCTCAGCATCCGATCCGGCGACGAGCTGACGCTGATCGTCCGGAAGGTGTAGGCGGACTATCTCTGGCAACACCAGAGCGGTCACGTTACGCTCTCTAGAGGATGGCTCCGGAAGGAAAGCTCGCGGTGGCGGTCACATTGCCGTCCGCCGCGCTCAAGCCACCGGTCGATCCGGTGTCGCTGTCCCACACCCACCTTCTGGACGGCCCGTTCTGGCAGCGGATGCCCGCCTACGCCGGCGTCAGCGAGGCCGAGTTTCTGGACCATCGCTGGCAGGCCAAGCACTCGATCACAAATATTTCCAAGCTGCTGGCCGCTCTGACCGGGCTGGTCTCCGATGAATTCATCCGCGACGCCGAGAGGGGTTTCGAACGCGCGCCGATGTCAGTCCGCGTCTCCCCGTACCTGCTGTCGCTGATCGACTGGAACCAACCGTATGACGACCCGCTGCGCCTGCAATTCATCCCCGTCATCTCGCGCCACCTGCCGGACCACCCCAAGCTGGACCTTGATTCGCTGCATGAACGGGTCGACATGCCGGTCCCCGGTCTCACCCACCGCTACGTCGACAAGGCGCTCTTTCTGCCGCTCGACACCTGCCCGGTCTACTGCCGCTTCTGCACGCGCAGTTATGCGGTCGGCATCTCCACGGAAGAGGTGTCGAAGTTTCAGCTCAAGGTGAACGCCGAGCGCTGGCAGCAGGCCTTCGACTACATTCAATCCCGTCCCGAGCTGGAGGACATCGTCATCTCCGGCGGCGACGTCTACCAGCTACGCGCCGAACAGATCACGCAGATCGGCGAGGCGCTGCTGGCCATCGAGCACGTGCGGCGCATGCGTTACGCCACCAAGGGCCCGGCGGTCATGCCGCAAAAGATCCTCACCGACGACGCGTGGACCGACGCCATCACCGCGGTCGTGGAGAAGGGGCGGCGGCTGCACAAGGAGGTGGTGATCCACACCCACTTCAACCACCCGAAGGAGATCACCGCCATCACCAAGGCGGCCATGGACAAGCTGTTCGAACGCGGGATCACCGTGCGCAACCAGACCGTGCTGCAGCGCCGGGTGAACGACAGCGCCGACGTCATGAAGCTGCTGGTCAAACGCCTCAGCTACCTCAACGTCCACCCCTACTACGTCTACATGCACGATCTCGTGAAGGGCGTCGAAGACCTGCGCACCTCGCTGCAGGTGGGGCTGGATCTGGAGAAGGCGCTGCGCGGCTCAACCGCCGGCTTCAACACGCCGACCGTCGTGGTCGACGCCCCGGGCGGCGGTGGGAAACGCGACGCCCATTCCTACCAGCACTATGACCGCACCACCGGCATCTCGGTGTTCACCAGCCCCAGCGTCCACCCCGGTCAGTATTACTTCTACTTCGATCCCATCACGGCGCTGCCGGCCTCGGGGCAGGCGCGCTGGGCCGACGCCGCACAACACCAGCCCATGATGGACGAGGCCCTGGCGGCGGCGAAACGGAACCCCCACTAATGGCAGGCGAGACGCAGGCAGAGGCCGGCTGCACCGATTGCGGTCGCAAGGGCGGTTGCGACGCGCGCAAGGGGCCCATGTTCGCGGCGATCTCCGAGACCCTCGAACGCCTCTATCCGTCGCACCGCTGGTCGGAGCGCGACGAGGAGGCCGCCTTTCGCGGCGGGGTCACGCCGGGGCAAGGGGCCGCGCTGGCCCAGACCCTGGCCCAGCGCCTCAAGGCGCTGACCCTGTTTCAGCCCGGGACAGCCGAGGAGACCTGTGACTATGTCTACGTCTTGTGTCTCGGCCGCAGCCCCTCCCTGATCGAGCTGCGCGAAGGGGCGGTCGCCTGGCACGCGCCAGAGGCCGACGTCATCGACGAGCTGTACCTGCGGGTCGCGCTGTCCAGCGTGGCGCGGTTTGCCGGCGTCCAGCAGGTGGCGATGCGGTTGACCCGGACGTCAGAGGCCTTGGTCATCACGGAATCCCCGCGCACGGGCGTCTTCGACCCGGTGCTGTTGCGGCGGTTCCAGACGCTGGTCGCGGTGCTGGCGGAGATGGACATCCGCAACATCGATTTCGGCGAGATCATGCAACCGCCCGAGGGGTTCGACCCCGGCGACTATGCCTCTCGCTACGGCGGCCAGCCAACGGTGGCGAACTACCTCTTCTACCCGCAGCCGTGCAGCGCCGTCACCACCACCGTGCTGGCGCCGCCGGCGACGGAGGAAACCGCGTCACTTGAGCTTGGCCAGTAACTGCGGCATCAAGGCGGCGCCGAGTTGCTTGGCCCGGCGCTCCTCCGGCGCATCGTAGCGACCCACCGGCGCGCCCGCGACCTCGTCCAGCAGCGTCTTGGCGTCGCGCGGCCGGTCGCTGTTCATCAGGGACCCGGCCAGGAAGACCCGCGCCCGCAGGCTGTGCGGATTGATGGCCAGCGCATGGAGCATGTGTTGCTGCGCCTTGGCTCGATCCCGCTTGGGCCACGGTAACTTGTCGTAAAAGCCGCCCCACGCCAGCGAGATGCTGCCGTGGTCGTAGCGCGCGTCAAGCTCGCCCGCGCGCTTCAAGCGTTCCTTGAACTTTCCCTCGAGCCCCATCGACAGCGCCTTCATGATGCCCAGGCCCAGCGCATAGTTGCCCATGCAAATGGCGGCGTAGTAGTGGCCCGCGACGTCGTTTGGCCTGGCGGTGACCGCGCGTTCGGCCAGGTCCCAGCCCTGTTTCCCCCACTTCGATCGCTCTGCGCCGGCGACCGCCGGATCGTCGCTGAGCCAGAAGAAGACACGCGCCGCCCGCCACAGGACATCGTAGTCGGAGGGCGCCTGCTGCAGCACCGTCGAGACCAGACGCTGCTCTTCCGACCACGCCGAAGGTTCGTCCCGATGCGCGTAAAGTTGATCGACCCGAGCGAGCAGCGCCGGCAGCGGAGGAGCCACCGTACCCTCGCTCGCGGCGTCGGCGAACGCGATGAGGAGAGCGGCCGTTATCGGGTTCACCGAACGATTATATAGGTTATGCTGCCACCCGTAGCCCTTACCGGAGGACGCGACGTGGTCGAGAACGTGCCCGAGAAAGCTCAAGAAAAAGCTCAAGAAAAAGCCGAGCTCAGGGTCGATAACAAGGTGCTTTCGTTGCCGGTCATCGTCGGCACCGAGAACGAGAGAGGGATCGACATTGGCAAGTTACGTGGCGCCACCGGCTACGTCACGCTCGACCCGGCCTACGTCAACACGGCCTCGACCACCAGCTCGATCACTTTTCTGGACGGCGAGAAAGGCATCCTTCGTTACCGTGGAATCCCGATCGAAGAGCTGGCCGAAAAATCCACCTTCGTCGAGGTCGCGTACCTCCTCATCTACGGCAAGCTCCCCGACGCCAAGGCACTGGGCGCGTTCTCACAGCAACTGACCCGCCATTCGATGCTGCACGAAGACATGAAGCGGTTCTTCGACGGCTATCCCGGCACCGCGCACCCCATGGCCATCCTGTCGGCGATGGTGCTGTCGCTGTCCAGCTTCTACCCGCAGGCGCTGGACGTGAAGAACCGCGAGGAAGCCGAAGCGACCATCGCGCGCCTGCTGTCGAAGATGCGCACGATCGCAGCCTATTCGTACAAGAAGTCGATCGGGCAGCCGTTCGTCTACCCCAAGAATAACCTCAGCTACTGCGCGAACTTCCTGAACATGATGTTCTCGGTGCCGGCCGAGCCGTACGAGATCGACGAAGACATCGTCAAGGTGCTGAACCTGCTCTTGATCCTGCACGCCGACCACGAACAGAACTGCAGCACGTCGACGGTTCGCATGGTGGGCAGCTCGCAGGCCAACCTGTTCGCCGCCATCTCGGCCGGCATCTGTGCGCTGTGGGGGCCGCTGCACGGGGGGGCCAACGAAGAGGTGCTGGAGATGCTGCAGAAGATCCAGGCCGACGGCGGCGGACCAAAAAAGTTCATCGAGATCGCCAAGCGCAAGGACTCGGGTTTCCGGCTGATGGGTTTTGGCCACCGCGTCTACAAGAACTACGACCCGCGCGCCAAGATCATCAAGGCCGCCGCCGACAAGGTCATGAAAAAGATGAAGGCGCCGGATCCGCTGCTGGACATCGCGTACCACCTCGAGGAAGCGGCGCTGACCGATCCGTACTTCATCGAACGCAAGCTCTATCCCAACGTCGACTTCTACAGCGGCATCATCTACCGCGCGCTGGGGATTCCCTCGAACATGTTCACCGTCATGTTCGCGATTGGCCGGTTGCCCGGCTGGATCGCCCACTGGAAAGAGATGTTCGACGACCCCGGCACCAAGATCAGCCGGCCGCGCCAGATCTACACCGGCCCCGAGATCTCCCCCTACGTGCCGATCGAGAAGCGTTAGCTAGGCGATTTTCAGATCACCGGCGGTTTGGTTGCGGTTACTAGGTTCGCCGGTCGTAACGTCGCGCCGCGGCAGTTCGCGGCGCCTCGGCTCCCCGGCGACCGTCGCCGCCAGCCGGTAGCCCTGCCCGCGCACGGTTTCGATGGCGGCGCCCGCGACCCCCAGTTTGCGGCGCAGCTGTGACAGGTGCACGCGGACGGCGGCGGTATCGCCGGTGTGCACACCTCCAAGGACGTCCTCGATCAGCTCACGGACCTCGACCACCCGATCGGCGTTCGCCACAAGGTGGCTGAGCAGGCGATATTCGGCGCGACGCAGCGGAATGGGAATGCCGTCGACCGCGGCCGCGCGATGTTCGGCGTCGATGACGATGGGGCCGTGGTCACGCACGCGCAGCTCAAGAATGCGCGCCCGGCGGCAGACGGCCCGTACCCGCGCCAGCAGCTCGCAGTCCGAGATTCCCGACGTGATGACGTCGTCCGCGCCTTCGTCCAACAAAGTGGACACGGTGACGCTGTCGCAGCCGTCACAGCAGACAATCAGCGGCAGCGTCCGCCGTACCCGCCGCGCAACGCGGCACCAGCGGAGCGCGCTGGCGGCCGACGATGCCTGCAGCAGGATGACCTCATTCCCCGCCGTCCCGGTGTCGCGTTCCCACAGCTCGCTTCGATCCGCCACCCGCAACACGGCGTCCTCGCGTCCGAAGACCGCCTGCGCCCGATCACAAAACGCCTTGTCCTTAGCTGTCAGTAAGATCCTCATTTTGTGCCCTCGTACAATCGGGTAGAGCAAGAGCGATGCCGGTAGGCGGCATCCGCGGTTTAGCCAATCAAACGAGGAGATGGCGCCTTTGTTCCGCCGCGCAGGGGGCGGTGTTAAGCGAGATTTCTGCGGCGATGTCATAGGTCAGAGTCACAGCGACCCCGAGTCATAGTCGGGCGACCGGTCGTTCTTTGACGGGGCGCGCGACCGAAATCAGACATTTCTGTCCGGAATGACCGGGCGCGGGTGTGTAGTGTCCGGATTACGGTCGCGAGGGTGCCTGGCTGCGTCCGCAAGGGGCCCGCCGCGAGGGCACCAGCGCAGGCACATCAGCGGCTGGCCTGATCCCGTTGCGGCGCCATAGCCGAGTCAGAGTCACATGTGACAGCCCTTGTTGCGGTCCCTGGCGCGCGCAGTGTATCTGAATAGCGTGAGGCTACGGCGCACGGACAGCATCACCCAGCCTGACTACGCGCGGACATCCTCGGAGCAGCGGCGTTCGCCATTCCTGTTGCTGGTGGGAGACGCCGCGCATGGCGGCGGCCTGAATGAGGGGGGCGTCCCGACGAAAAACGGTGCCGACCGGGTGGTTCCGCTCCCCGCCGAGCTGACCATCGGCCGGCGTAGCGCCGCCGGCGACGCCGACCCGGGCGGCGACAGTCTGGCCTTCGCTGACAAACTGATGTCGAAGGTCCACGCCAAGCTTCGCCGCACTCCGGGCGGCTGCGAGCTGGAAGACGCCCACAGCCTCAACGGGACGCTGGTCGACGGCCGCCGAATCTCGACACCGGTCCGCCTCAGCGAGGGCGCCTTGCTGGCCTTCGGCGGACACGTCGCCGTCTTCCGCAAGCTGGACGACGATTCCATCGCCGCCATCAACGAGGATCTCGCGTCCCCGTTCGCTCCGGTGGCAACCATCTCGGGTCCGCTGGCAAACGCGTCGGCGAAGCTGCGGCGTCTGGCGGTCTCGGGTAGCGACATCTTCATCACCGGCGAGACCGGGACCGGCAAGGAGGTGTATGCCCAGGCCGTCCACCGAACGGCGGCGCGGCAGGGACGGTTCGTGGCCATCAATTGCGCCGCCATTCCGCACGAGCTGGTCGAAAGCGAGCTATTCGGTGTCGCGCGCGGCGCGCACTCGACGGCGACGCAGGCGCGCCCCGGCCTGCTGGAAGCCGCGCACGGCGGGACACTTTTCCTGGACGAGATCGGCGACATGCCGGCCGCCGCGCAGGCAAAGCTCCTGCGTTTCCTGCAGGAGCGCGAGGTCGTCCCGCTGGGATCCACCACCCCACGCAGCGTCGACGTCCGCGTCGTCGCCGCCACCAACAACGCCGAAGCGCTGAGCCGGCGCGGCGGCCTTCGCGCCGATCTGGCCGCGCGCCTGGGCGCCGAGCCCATCAATCTGCCGCCGCTTCGCAGCCGGATCGAGGACCTGGGCGCGCTGATGGTCCATTTCCAGGGGTCGGCCGGTGCCAGGCCCTTCGACGCCGCCGCGTTCCACGCCCTGTGCCTGCACGCCTGGCCCGGCAACGTCCGCGAGCTACAGAAGGTGGTCCAGGAGGCGATGGCGATCTGCGATCACGGCGCGCCCATCGGCCTCAAACATCTGCCAGAACGCATCCGCGCGACGTTGATCCGCACCCCGCGCGAAGGCGCCATGCCACCCGCGGTCCGCCGCGCAACCCCCACGCGCGCCGAACTGGAGGCCCTGCTGCGCGAACACCACGGCAACGTCGCCAGCGTGGCCCGCGCGCTGGACCGGCAGTGGGCCGTCGTCTGGCGCTGGCTGGTCAAACACGACCTCGACGCGTCGACCTTCCGCGAGCGGTGAAATAGGCTGTCCAATTGCCAGGACAGGGAGGCTGCCGCAGCGTGCCAGCGGCGTTCATGGTACTTGGCGTCGTCGGTAAATCGGGATAGCCTAGCGCGGCAACATGGCATTGGAGGCGAAGGGGGAGGAGGTTGAGCTTTCCCGCGGCGACGCGAGTATCACCGACGTCGGCGACCGTCCCATCGTTGCGTTGCCCCCCGTGGAGCTTGAACGCGGCGAGGTTCTGGCCGGCCGGTACCAGATCGAGGCCGTTATCGGCAAGGGCGGCAGCGGCCTGGTCCTACGGGCCTTCGATCGCATCACACAAACGCCGGTTGCGCTGAAGATCCTGAACGCCGAACTGGCGGCGGAGCCACGCTGGGCGGAACGTTTTTCACGCGAGCTGCGGCTTGGCCGTCAGATACAGCACCCGAACGTCTGTCGCGTGTTCGACATCGGCGAGGCGGATGGCCATCGCTTCATGTCGATGGAGTTGGCGACTGGCGG
>DASRQT010000569.1:0-6902 GCA_035696485.1 Polyangia bacterium
GACCTGCCGATGCTGGATCTGTACGCGGTTGACGTGGCCAAGGGCAGCTCCAGTCACCGCCTGCGCATCATGCTGCCGCGCCCGGTGACCTGGAAGGCCGGCTACGGAAAGCTGGTGGTGCTGAAACGCTTCAAGAGCTTCACTCGAGGTGGTGACGCCCTGGACGTCTACGACATCCCCTGAGTAAGGAACAGGTGCGCCTCGCCGTCGTTCTGTGTGCCCTGGCCGCCGGCGCCTCCGGGTGCACGGAAGTGCGCGGCCGCAAGATGATCCAGGAGGCCAACGAACAGTACCGTCAGGGGCACTATCAAGAGGCCGTCACCCTGTTCGAGAAGGCCGAACCCCTGGTCCCTCATCTGCCCGTGCTGTGGTTGAACAAGGGCTACACCTGCCGCCAGCTGATCGTCCCGGGCGCCGTCAGCCGGCAGGCCGCCGACTGCGCGCTGGCGGCGTTCGCCCGCTTTGGGCAGCTGCGTCCCAGCGATCCCCGCGCCGATCAGCTGTCGATCCAGACGCTGTTCGACGCGGGCGCGGCGCAGGACCTGGCGGCGCTGGAACAGCTGTTCTTGCAGCGGAACAGGAACAATCCGCAGGACATCGACGTCATCCAGGGGCTGCAGCAGGTCTACTACAAGGGCGGCAACTGGCCGCTGGCCCTGTTGTGGTCGCGGAAGGCGGCGGCGATTCGAAACCAACAGGCCGAGGCGCAATACGCGGTCGGAACCTTCATCTGGCAAGTTCTGTCCAGCCACGGCGGCGGCGCGGCCATGGCCAGCTTCGACCCGCGGCCCAAAATATCGGAGCCGGCGGAAGAATCGGCCGAACCTGCCCCGCGCCGCGCCAGGAGCAAGAACAAACCCGCCGTCGAGGTGCCACAGGCACCGACAGCGCCCTCCACGTTGCCGACCGACATCACCGGTCAACAGCGCATCGAGCTGGCCGAGGAAGGGATCGAATATCTCGAGAAGGCGCTGGCCCTGCGCCCCCGCTATCCTGAAGCGATGACATACCTGGGACTTTTGTACCGGCAAAAGTCGTTCGCCTTCTTTGCCGATGCGCCGCGCTGGCAAGGCGTCGTCAACGTCGCCAACGAATGGCAGCAAAAAGCGACGCAGGCACGGACCCGATAGCGCTCATGGCCTTCGAGACCTTCCTTACCCAGAGCCAGACCCAGCCGACGCGCCGGCGTCGCGTGACGTATCTGGTCTCGCTGGTCTTGCACGGCGCCTTGCTGGGCGTCGGGATCGTTTATTCGTTCTGGCACGTCGACGAATTGTCGCCGCCCATGGTGCGGGTGACCTTCATGACCGCGGCACCACCGCCTCCCCCGCCCCCGCCCCCGGCCGCGGCAGCCGGCGGTGCCGTCAAGAAGAAGGCCCCCGTCAAACCCAGGGACAACCCGACGCTGGTTCAGCCCAAAGCGAACGCGCTCCTGCAACCGATCGAGAAGAAGCCAGAAAAGAAGGACGACAAGAAAAAAGACGACGACGACGACGATGAGCCGCCCGGTGGCATCGCGGGCGGCAAGAAAGGCGGCACGATCGGGGGCACCATCGGGGGCACCATCGGTGGGACCGTCGGCGGGACGATTGGCGGAACCACGGGCGGCACCATCGGTGGCGACGGCGCCCCCACCGCGCCCAAGATGCTGCCGCCCAACATGGGGGCGCTGCAGAAGCTGCCCGGCGCGCCGGATCCGGCCTTCCCGGCGATGTTGCGCAAGCCGGGGATGGTCTACGTGGTCATGGCCAAGATCTGCGTGAACAAGGCCGGGAACGTCGACGGTGTCACGTTGCTGAAAAAGGCGGAGCCAACGCTGGACAATAACGTCACCAGCACCGTGAAGACCTGGCGGTACCGCCCGCTGATGGCGAACAACACCCCGGTGCCATTTTGCTACATCGGCAAATTCGAATTCAAATCAGACTAGGAGATAGATCGCGTGAGGGAGGGACGGCAACGCCTGCCCGAGCTCTTCGCGGGGGGGGCGGGACCCTTCCAGGGTCCCGAATAAGGAGACACTGATGGATTTTTCGCTGGTCGGACTGTGGCACGAGATGGGGGCCACCGCGCGTGGCGTGGTCATCATTCTCCTCATCATGTCGATGTATGCCCTGGGCATCACCGTCGAACGTTTCCTCACCTATCGGCGCGGCCGGGCGCTGTCGCGTGGCTACATCGGCGCGCTGGCTGCCCTGGTGGGGACGCCGGGGCGACTGGGTGAGGCGCTGGGGATCGACCAGAAGTATGTCGGCAGCCCGGTGGCGCGGGTCATCGGCGCCGGCGTGAAGGAGTACGCGCGCACCATGGAGACCAGGCGGCAGCGCGCCACCACCAGGGACGACGCGTTCGAGGTCGCCGACTCCGTCAATCGCACCATGGAACGGGTCAAGGAGCGGGAGCTGGCGGGCCTGCGCCGCGGGTTGCCGGTGCTGGCGACCGTGTCGTCGTCGGCCCCGTTCGTGGGGCTGTTCGGAACCGTCGGCGGCATCATTACCGCCTTCCAGAAGCTGGCTGACCCGACCAAAGGCGGCGGCGGCATCGGGACGGTGTCGGCCGGCATCGCCGAGGCGCTGGTCACAACGGCGGTCGGGCTGGGCGTCGCCATCGTGGCGGTCTGGTTCTACAACTACTTCTCCACCAAGATCGACGACATGACCATCGACATCGACGAGACCGCGTCCGAGTTGGTAGACAGCATCCTGAGAGAAAGCGCGACATGAGCGAGAGCGCGGGAGGCCTGTCCCGCTCGCTCACCCGACCCGGTCGGCGCCGGCTGGCCGCCAAACCTCACGCCAAGGGCGGCGTGAAGGCGGACATCAATGTCACGCCGCTGGTCGACGTGGTGCTGGTCCTGCTGATCATCTTCATGGTCATCACGCCGATGATCGCGCGCGGTGTGTCGGTCGACCTGCCGATCACCACCCATCACGACAAGAAGAACGACGACAACCGGGACATCGTCGTCTCCATCAATCAGCAGGGGATGATCTACCTCAACGCCGACCCGGTCCCGCTGGACAAGCTGACCGCGGCCATCACCACGGAACGGCGCCGCGCCGGCGACAAGGGGGTCTTCCTCAAGGCCGACCACCGCATCGGTTACGGGAAGGCGCGCGCCGCGATGGAGGCCATCAACCAGGCCGGCGTCGAGGACATCCAGATCGGCACCGACGAGAAAAAGGGCGCACCCTAGTCATGGGAATGTCGGTCGGCGGTCACGGTGCCGGGGGCGGCGCACGGCGCGGGCCGCAGGCCGACATCAACGTCACGCCGCTGGTCGACATCGTCCTGGTGTTGCTGATCATCTTCATGGTGATGACGCCGGTCATGCTGAAGGAGATCGTCGCCAAGGTCCCCCAGAAACAGACCGAGGTGACCGCGCAGCCGCCCGGCGAGAACCCCATCATCGTCCAGCTCGCCGCCGACGACACGCTGACCGTGAACGACGAGCCGGTCGTCGTCGGTGATCTGGCCGTGAGGGTGGCCGAGCGCCTGGTCCACGACCGCCAGAAGGTCGTCTTCTTCAAAGTTCACGACGACGCCAATTACGGCCACGCGGTTCGCGTCATGGACATGTGCAAGGGAGCGGGCGCCAAGGTCCTGGGCGTGATCACGTCGGAAGCCACGCGGAACTGACGTCCAGGCAGGGCCCGTTCCATTCAGCGCGGATGATTCTGTCAACTGCGCGTTGGTTCCGTCAACCGCAACCAAAGATCCGGTCTGCTCCCCCACGCGGTCACGCCGCTGCGTCGCCGGTGCGTTGGTCGTCATCAAGGCGAATCTGAACGTGAAAACTGGCGTCGCCGATTTTACTCCCTGCATTATCGCTGATACGATGCCGGGCCACGGGTGGTGTGTCTCGCTCGCAGGTTTCGACCTTACTGGGCAAAGGAGCTCCGAATGAAGCCGTCCTATCCGTGGTTAGCGCCGGTGGCGCTGCTTATCTTGACCGGCCTCGCTTGCGAGCCGGATCACAATGTAAAACCCGGCGCGCCGGTGCTGGTGTCGATCACCATCATGGACACCAACGGCGGCGCGACCGAGATCACGGGCGACACCGCGCTGTGCACCGCCGCCGTCGGTGCCGGCGGTGCGTGCGCGCCCGGCATGGACAGTCCCTGCCGCCTGGGCATGAGCACCTGGTGCCACTGCGCCGCCGGGATGATGGACATGAGCAAGGGCACCTGGGCCTGCGACCCGCTGCCGCCCATGTCGTCCATCGTCGCCACCTTCGATCGCTTGCTGGACACCAAGCCGTTTGAGTTCAACGCGGACGCTGGCGCCACCGGACCGACCGGCATCGTCAGCCTGACGGCGACACCCGCGGTGGCTCTGGAATCAACGGTCGACTATTCCCCCAACGGTGACAAGTTGGGCCTGATTTTCCCGCTGTTTTTCGGCGTCAAGGGGCCGCGGCTGCTGATCACCCCCTCGCCCACCCTGCCGGCGGGCTCGACCATCACCGTGTCCCTCGACAAAACCAGGGTTCGGGCCAAGGACGGCAAGACCGGGTTCACTGGCACCAACCTGCTGGCCGACGGGATCGTCTCGTTCATGACCGCGCCGCTGGCGGCGAACATCACGGTCCCGGTTTTCGACCCGGACGCCGGCATGCCCGCCGGTGACGGCGGCGTGGATGCGGTCGTGGACGGCGGCGCCGAGACCGGCCTCGATGGCGGCGCGTCCGACGTCCCCGCCGACATGGCGGTGGCCGAGGTCACGCCCGACGCGCCTGTCGTGGAAACCGGCGCGCCCGACGGCGGCGTTGTCGACGGCGCCGTCGCCGAAGCCGGCGCGTCCGAGGCGGGAGCCGACGCCGGGATGGCGCCCCCGGAGCCGGTCATGCCGGGCGACCAGCCGGTTACCGTCACGTTCAACAACGTCACCGACCCGATGAAGATCCCCGCGCACATCACGGTGACCGTCAACGGAGCGCCGTTCCCGGGCATCATGATCGCCCCGCCCGCCGACAAGCAGCCCGGCTACATCATCACGCCGAAGACCAAGTGGCCCGCCAACGCCACCATCACCATCACCGTCGACGCCGACGCGGCCGATGTCCTGGGCGTAAAGCTCGGCTCGCCCGCCAGCGCGACGTTCGTCACGGGTTCCTAACCGTGGCCACCTCCCCTTCTTCTCAACAACCTGTTCCACGGACGCGAAAGAGAGGCCAGATGAATCGGATTTGTGGTGGTGCAATTCTCGTCGGATGTGCACTTCTGCTCTTCGCCGGCGTCGCCCGCGCTCAGGACGTCACCGGCAAGGTGATCGGCCAGGTGCTGGACAAGGACACCGGCAACCCGCTCGGCGGGATCACCGTCATCGTCCAGGGACCTCAGGGCGAAGACGGAACGATCACCGACAATCGGGGCAACTACTACTTCCCGAGCCTTCCCATCGGCAAGTACGTCATTCGGTTCTATTTGGGCAACATGGCCAGCCAGGTCGAACAGCCAAACGTCATCGTCTCGGCCCAGAAGACGGTGCGCGTGAACGCCCGCATCGCCGGCACCGCCCAGGCGTCTCCCGAACAGACGTACGTCATCCGGGGCAAGCCGCCCGCCGTTGACGTCGGCAGCACTCGCCTCGGGCCGTCGTTCGACGAGGACTACACCAGGTACGTTCCCGTGGGCCGGACGTTCGGCGACGTGATCGAGAAGGCGCCCGGCGCGTTCATCGACAGGTCGGGCGGCGTGTCGATCGGCGGCGCCAGCGCCCTCGAGAACATCTACGTCATCAACGGCCTCAACACCACCGGTATGGAGTACGGCAACCTCGACACCGGATCAGCCAGCCTGGGCGGCGGCACCAACCTCCCTCTCGAGTTCATCAGCCAGATCGACGTCAACAGCGGCGGCTACGCGGCCGAGTTCGGCGGCGCGATGGGCGGTGTCATCAACGTCGTGACCAAGTCGGGGACCAACGAGCTCAAGGGCAGCGTCTTTGGTTACTGGTCGCCTTACTGGTTAAGCGCCGAGCCCAGCACCGTCACCCGCGTGGGCGGCGCGCTGGGCGCCCTGCGCAAGCCCGATTTCGACACCAACATCGGCGTGGAGGTCGGCGGCCCGATCATCAGGAACAAGCTGTTCTTCTGGGTCGGATTCGCGCCGCGGGTCAACAACAGCCACGTCTTTCGCAACACCTACGCGCAGCAGGATGCCAACGGCGATGGCATGGCCGACCTGGACGCCAGCGGCAACCCCATCACCAAGGAGTTGCGTGACTGGCGCGCGCGCATCCCCGAGTCCCGGCAAACCTACTCCTACGCCGGCACGCTGGACTTTACGCCCACCCCCGATCACCGGCTGACCCTCTACGTCCTCGGCACGCCCAGCGTCAACAAGCAGATGCGTATATTCAACAACATCGAGCACGTCTCCAACCCGGACTGGGCGCGCCAGTCGATAGACAAGAACAAGACCGACGTCACCGCGCGCTGGACATCCAAGCTGTTCGACCGTCGCTGGATCATCGAGGCCAACGCCGGCCTGCACCGCGAGGACTACAGTGAAGGGTCGGCGATCAGCGCGCTCAACGGCCTGAACCAGCTGGAACACTGGGGCGCGAACTTGTGGGACCTCGAGAAGGCGCCTGGATGCCAGCCGTACGCAAATGGGTTCCAGCCCTGCCCGGTCGACAACTACCACAACGGCGGCTACGGCCAGGTCAAGAAATACACCGGCACACGGTGGATGGGCGAGCTGAAGTCGACCAATCTGCTGGAGGCCGGCGGCCACCACGAGATCAAGTACGGCTACCACGTCGAACTCAATCAGTTCGATCTCAATCGCTACTACAGCGGGCCGCTGGGCGCGCGCGCGCTGATCCAGGAGTACCCCACCAGCACCAACGCGTGGTATTTTTTCAGCCTGCAGCAAGGGGACTACCCGGCCAACTTC
>DASRQT010000570.1:0-11428 GCA_035696485.1 Polyangia bacterium
GCAGGAAGAAGAACAGCGGCACGCCGATGACGACGACCTCGAACTTGACGCTGGGGATGACCATCGGCGTCGATTGACGCTTGCGGCGCTCGCGATACTTGAAGAAGAAGAAGAACGCCAGCAGCCCGACGGCGACCGAGACGATCATCGTCACCGTGATGACGAAGTAGTGCAGGTAGTCGACCGGCTTGGCGAAGGTGGATGCCTGCTCCGGCAGCCACAGCATCCTGCGCATGAGGTCGTTCATGCCGCCCGTCGCTTTCTCATGGCAATCTCCTTGCGCCACAGCACCACCAGCAAGGTGGCCAGCGCGAAGAACACCGTGGAGGCGCCGATGCGCATGAAGCCCAGAACGAACGGCGCGTAGCGCCTGGTCACGGGGTCGTATCGGAAGCAGGACAGCACCACGCGGTCGAAGGAGGTTCCGACGCGGCCGCCGCCCGCCTCCAGCATCGCCAGCTTGAAATCGCGCGCGGGAAAATCGACGCCGTAGAGGTAGCGCGACACCTTGCCCTCGGGCGTCAGCACAAAGGCGACCGCGGCGTGGGCGAACTGCTTGCTCTGCTCGTCATACTTGTATTTGAAGCCAATCGCGTCGGCCAGCGCGGTGGCGCCGGCAGGGTTGCCCATCAGGAAGGGCCAGTCGTCGGCGCGCTGGGCGCCGGCGGGGATGGCCATGGTCAGGATACGCGTCTGTTGATCGGCCATCGCCTTGCGATCCTCGTTGGGGTCGATGCTGATCGAGACCGCGCGGAAATCCTTGCCCAGCATGAGGCCGGACTCCTTCATGGTCTTGACCAGACCCTCCAGCACCAGGCCGCACAGCATCGGGCAGCGGTGGTAGCCCATCGTCACCAGCACCGGCTTGCCCTGGAAGAGAAACCCGTCCAGCGAGACCGGTTTGCCGGCGCCATCGGCGAAGATGAGGCCGCCCGGCACCCGATCACCCAGGTGTTCGATCACGTCGATGTCCTGCAACGCCGACAGCGGCTGTTCGCTGCCCTGCGGGAACACCACCTGCGCGGACTTGTCGCCCGCGAAGGCAGGTCGCACGACCGCGGCCGAGACGGCGGCGCACACCGCCAGGCAGGCGCCGAGGGCGATCGGACGTCGCAAGGCGGCGGCCGTCACGGCGCTGCCTTCCCGGTGGTGGGGGCCGGGGCGCGGCCGGCGGCGACCTCGGACATCGCCTGTTCGATCGGGATGTGGACGATGCCGTGCGCGCGATCGACCCAGCCGAAGCTGTTGAGGTAGTCGCTGCGTTCCTTCTGCCAGCGGCCCAGACGGTCGTCGCTTTCGAAGCTGACCTGATCGACGATCCCGATCTCGTCCTTGCCGATCGCCGCGCCCTTGGCGCTCAAGCCGCGTTCATCCTTGAGGCGAGCAGTCTCGCTACGCAGGATGAGGACCGCCCAGATGGTGCAGGCCACGAACAGAAGCAGCGACCCCAGACCGACCGCGACGACCTTCTTGAAGTCGATCTGGTCTTCGGACTGATACGCGCCGCTCGGGCCCGAGTCCTTGGAGTCGTGTGGTATTCCGCTCATGGCTGCCGATACCGGAGTGAGGTGGCGAGGTAGGGGTCCTTCACGGGAATCGTGAATCGACCACGGAGCCGCCAGACGCAGAACGCGATGGCCAGCAGGCCCATGCCGGCGAACGCGGTGACGTTTGACCAGTGAAACGCCGAGCCCTCGGGACGCAGCGTCGGCATCACCAGCCAGTAGATGTCCAGGTAGTGGATCATCAGGATCCAGATCCCGACCGCCGCCAGCCAGCGCCGACTGCGCTTGAGCGACCGGGACAGCAAGGCGCCGAACGGGAGGAAGAAGTGGCCGATGATCAAGAACACGCCCAGCCAGGCCCAGCCGTGCTTGAAGCGAACGATGAAGAACGGGACCTCCTCCGGGAGGTTGGCGATCCAGATCAACATCAACTGCGAGAAGCCGATGTAGGCCCAGAAGCAGATGAAGGCCAGCATCAGCTTGCCGACGCTGTGGGTGTGCTCGGGCGTGACCAGATCGCCGAACAGGTCCTTGTTGCCGCGGGCGACGTCGCTGGTCACGGCCAGCAGCGAAATCGCGCTGACGAAGCTGCCGGCGAAGAAGTAGACGCCGAAGATGGTGGAGAACCACAGCGGGTTGAGGCTCATCAGCCAGTCAAAGGCGGCGAAGCTGAACACCAGGGCGATGAACGGCAGCCCGCCGGCCGAAAGTGAGCGCTGCTTGCGCGTGAGGTTGATTTCACCCGACTGGTCCTGCTTGAGCGACCAGCCGAACAGGCGCTGCGACAGGAAGATGGTCAGGGCAAAATAGAAGGCCGTCCGGCCCAGGAAGAACGGGACGTTCAGATAGGGGGCTTTGTGGTGGAGGTGATGCAGCGCCTTGTGGCCGAGGTCGGCGGGCGGGTCGACCCAGATGTAAAGGTGCTTCATTCCCAGCGCGATGGGGATGAACAGCAACGCGAACAGCGGCAGCGAGGCGCCCATCACCTCGATGGCGCGGCGCAGGACGACCATCCACCGGGCCTTGAAGGTGTGGAGGATCATCAAGAACAGCAGCGCGCCGAGCGCGATGCCGCCCCAGTAGGCGAACGCCACCAGATACGAGAACAGCGCCTGGCGCGGGTCGCTGGCGAGCCCCAGGAAGGTCAGCGCCAGCAGGACGACACCGCCCAGCCCACCGCCGACGAGCCACTGCCCACCTCCCTTGAAGGGCGCAACGGCGGGAACTGGCGAACTTTGCGAACTCACCGGGTCTCCTTGTGGACGGGCGGTACCGGTGCCGCCGGCGGGGTCGCGGGAGCGGCGCCCGACGAGGGCGCGTGAGCTCCGGCAGGCGGAGCAACCGTGCCCGGCAGGGGCGCGGGAGTCCCTGAAGACGGCTCGGCCAGCAACCGGGTACGCTCATCGGCTGGGATGCGATCGACGCGGACGTTCTGGCTCAGCTGCAGCGCGCGGATGTACGCCACCACCGCCCACCGTTCCTCGATGCTCAGCTCGGCGGCGTAGGACGCCATCAATCCGAAGCCCTTGGTGATGACCTCGTAGAAATAGCCGGCCGGGCGATCGCGGTACTTGTGCAGCGTCGGCGGCGGGCGCAGCGCCATCTGACGGGCCACGATGCTGTCCCCGTCACCGGCGGGACCGTGGCAGGTGGCGCACAGGATGTCGAAGCGCTTGCGCCCGAGCGCCAGCAGCTGCGGCGTCAACGTCACCGGGATGGCCGCGACGTAGTTGGCGGTCCGGTCGCCGTCCAGCTGCACCGGCCCGGTGTCGGCCGTGCGCCCCAGCGTCAGCGCGGGGTTGTGGGTGATGCGTCCGCGCGGGACGGTGCCCTCGGGCGAAGCGTGCATCGACAGGCCGTCGGAGAAGAACACGCTCTCCTTGTAGGCATGGGCGCGCGGCTGCCGATCGGCCATCGGGTCGAGGATGTTCTCGTCGCAGCCGAGCGCAACCGTCGACAGCAGGGTGACAAACGCGAGGGCCCTCATCGCTCCGACTCCTCGATGATCTCGATGCCCTGCCCGCCGGCGGCGCGGACATCCTCGGCGACCTTGTTGATGTCACCGCCGGTCGGAACCTCGACCGACAGGAAGAAGGCGTCGATCGACGCTCGCAGGAATGCCTCCGATTCGAAGACCGGATGGTAGGGGGTGGGCAGCTTGGCCAGCGCGAAAAAGCCGAAGAACGCCGACGACCCCGCCAGCAGGACCGCCAGCTCGAAGGTGATCGGGATGTTCGACGGCGGGCTGTGCGGCGGCCGGTTGCCGATGTTGATCGGCCAGTCGAACACGTTCATGTAATAGATCATGCCGTAGGCGATGAGCGCCCCGGCCAGGCCGCCCAGCAAGACCAGCGTCGGGATCTTGAAGCGCTTCATCCCGAGCGCCTCTTCCATGCCGTGGATCGGATACGGCGTGTGCGAGTCGACGAGCTTGTTGCCACGCAGGCGCACCTGGCTGACGCCGTCCAGCAGCGCCTCGGGCGTGGCGAACTCCGCCAGGATGAAGCGGCGCGGGACAAACCCGCTGCCCTCGTGACCGCCGCCGCTCATCAGTGCTTCCCGCCCACAGCGGCAACGGGGTTCGGGCCCGGATCGTGCGACAGCTCGTGGCGCAGCTCCTTGACCTCCGTGACGGCGACCGCGGGGACGAACTTGAGGAACAGCAGGAACAGCGTCGAGAACAGACCGATGGTTCCGATGAAGAGGCTGATGTCGACCCAGGTTGGACTGTAGTTTTCCCACTTGGAGGGGAGGAAGTCGCGGTGCAGCGACGTCACCACAATGACGAACCGTTCACACCACATGCCGACGTTGATCAGGATCGCGGCGACCCACATCACCGCCAGGTTGGTGCGCGCGCGCTTCGACCAGAAGATCTGTGGAACGACGACGTTGCAGAACACCATCAGCCAGTAGATCGGGGCGAAGGGCCCACGCTGGCGCACCCGGAAGAACACCGAGAACTCGTAGGGATCGCCGCTGTACCAGGCGATGAAGTGCTCCATGATGTAGCCGTAGGCAACCATCATCCCGGTCGCCAGCATGACCTTGTTCATGTTCTCGAGGTGCCGCATGGTCACGACGTGTTTCAGCCCCAGGAACTCGCGGGCCGGCACCATCCAGGTGAGGACCATGGCGAAGCCCGAGAACACGGCGCCGGCGACGAAGTACGGCGGGAAGATCGTGGTGTGCCAGCCCGGCAGCACCGACGTGGCGAAGTCGAAGGACACGATGGTGTGGACCGACAGCACCAGTGGCGTCGAGAGGCCCGCCAGCAGCACGTAGGCCCACTTGTATTCGGCCCAGTGGCGGCCCGACCCGCGCCAGCCCAGCGCAAAGATCCCGTAGATCAAGCGCTTGGTCTTGCTCTTGCTCCTGTCGCGCAGCGCAGCCAGGTCGGGGACGAGGCCAATGAACCAGAACAGGAGGGAGATGGTGAAGTAGGTCGAGACCGCGAACACGTCCCACACGAGTGGGCTCTTGAACTGCGGCCAGATCCCGTTGACGCTGGGATAAGGCAGCAGCCAGTACGCGGCGAACCAGGGGCGGCCGGTGTGGATCAGCGGGAACAGCAACGCGCAGATGACCGCGAACAGCGTCATCGCCTCGGCGAACCGGTTGATCGAGGTGCGCCACTTTTGCTGCAGCAGCAGCAAGATCGCGGAGATCAAGGTCCCGGCGTGGCCGATACCGATCCACCAGACGAAGTTGATGATGCCGAACGCCCAGCCGACCGGGATGTTGTTGCCCCAGGTCCCGATGCCCTTGTACAGCGTCCAGCTGACCGAGACGACCAGCAGACCCAGGGCGGACAGCGCGACGGCGAAGCAGGCCCACCAGCCTTTACCGGCCCCGCGCCAGACGTGTTGCAGCAGGCTGTCGTTGAGGGTCGCGTCCGAGTGGGAGCCCTCCATAAGAGGCGCCGGATCCAGCGGATCGTTGGTGGGCAGCGGTGCGATGCCGGGGGCCGCCATGGCTATTCCCCCCTCGCCAGCTCGGGGTTGACGTTGCGCACCCGGGCCAGGTAGGCGGTGCGCGGGCGCGTGCCGATCTCGTGCAGCAGATCATAGCGGCGCGGGTTGGCGTGCAGCCTGGTGACCTTCGAATCCGGATCATTGAGCGACCCGAACGTGATCGCGCCGGCCGGGCAGCCCTGCTGGCAGGCGGTCTGGAGCTCGCCGTCGGTGATGGCGCGCCCGGCGATGCGCGTGTCGATCCGTTTGCGCTCGATGCGCTGCACGCAGTAAGTACACTTTTCCATGATGCCGCGGCTGCGCACGGTCACGTCGGGGTTCATCCCCATCTGGCGCGCGCCCGAGACCTCGCCGTTATATTCGAAGAAGTTGAAACGGCGCACCTTGTACGGGCAGTTGTTGCTGCAGTAGCGCGTACCGATGCAGCGGTTGTAGACCATCTCGTTGAGGCCCTCGTCGCTGTGGACGGTGGCGTTGACCGGACAGACGTATTCGCACGGCGCGGTCTCGCAGTGAACGCAGGCCAGTGGCTGCGTGATGACCTCCGGTTCGTCCATCGAACCGGTGAAATAGCGGTCGATGCGCAGCCACTGCATCTCGCGGCCCAGAAACACGTTCTCCTTGCCGACCACCGGAATGTTGTTCTCGGACTGACAGGCGACCACGCAGGCACTGCAACCCGTGCACTTGTTGAGGTCGACGGCCATCGCCCACTTGTACTGTTCCTGGCTGTAGTCGACCGGCCTGTGAATGGTGACGTCGGGACCGCGGCGGTCGGCCACCGCCTCGTGGAACTCCGAGTCCGGCTTGAGGAACCCAGCCAGCGTGGTCGCGACCGCAGGCGGCGGGATGTCGCGGCCATCGGGGGACATGGTCCAGTGGTCCTGGGTGATGGCGAACTTGTGTTTGCCGGCGATCTTGCTCACGGCGGCGCCGCGATCGAACCAGGGCGCGTCGCTGCAGCGCAGCTGCCCGGCGTTGAACCCGACGTTGCGAGCGATCTCTTCGGCGCCGGTCCGGCCGTAACCGAGGCCCAGGGTCACCGCCTCGTCGACGTGGCCGGGGACGATCATCACGGGAGCCTGCAGCTTGCGCTGGCGGTATTCGATCTCGATGCGATCGCCCAGGGCCACGCCCAGACGGGCGGCGGTCGCCGGCGACAGCCAGGCGGCGTTGTCCCAGGTGACTTTGGTGATCGGGTGCGGCAGCTCTTGCAACCAGGCGTTGTTGCCGAACCGGCCGTCGTGAACCTTGGGGTCGACGGCAAAGGCGATCTCGAAACCGTCGGTCTTGCGTGCCAAGAGGGGCGTCAGGACCGTGGCCAGCGAGACCACATCCACGGCCACGCGTTCCTCGCTGGTGACCGCGGTGTTCGGCACGATGCCGTCGGCCAGCCATCGTTCCCAGTCGGAATCGAAGTCGGCGCTGGTCACGCGCCCCTGCCAGTAACGGCGGACCAGCTGATGGGAACCGATGTCCCCTTCGCCGACGAACGCCGCCAGGACCTCGGCCTCTGTGATCCCTCCCCACAGCGGCGCGATCAGCGGTTGAATAATGGAGACCGTGCCGTCCATGGCGCGCGTGTCTCCCCATGATTCCAGCGTGTGCGCGGCCGGGACCACCGTGCGGCAGGCGGCAGCGGTCTCGTCCTCGGCAAGCGCGTGATAGATGGTGTTGGGGACGCGGTCCAGCAGGGCGCCCAGCTTGAAATCGACCGGCCCCGTGTAGACGGGGTTGCGCGCGGTGATCACCAGCGTGTCGACGGCGCCGGCCGCGATGTCCTCGGCCAGGAAGCCGAGGGCGGCGCCACCGTTGGCGCCCTCGTTCAGCACCGGCGCGCTGTAGCTGACGGTGTTGCCCAGGTTTCCCAGCGTCAGGTTCAGCGCGGCGCAGAGCGCGTGCACGGCCGGCGACTGGCGGCGGCCCGCGATGACGAGGCAGCGGCCGCGGTTCCGTTCCAGATCGCGAGCCATCGCCGTCATCCAACGACCGTCCCACGCGCCAGGCGCCATGGAACGCGCCAGGCCGGCCAGCGGCGCCAGCGACCCGAACCCCGGCCGGTTCGACAGCTCCGTGATGAGGCCGAGGGCAAAGGAGGCGACGTCCGATCCGCGCAGGCGCAGCCGATGGTCGGCCATGGTCCCCGTGACGGTCATGGCGGGCTCGACCACGTAGAGTCGGTTCATGCCCGGGCCGGGCTCGCGCGCGGCGGAAAACTCGCGCGTCAGGCGCGTCTGTTCGGGACCGTCGCCCAGGAAATCAGAGTCCAGCGACAGGATGACGGCGGCCTTGTCCAGGCGGTGGCGAACTTGCAGGGCACGGCCGAACGCCAGGCGCGCCCCCTCCCCCGCCGCATCTATTTCTAATGGGGCGTAACTGACGAACTTGGCCCTGGGGAACCGTTCGAGGATGCGGCGCCGCAGATCACCCAGCAGCGGCGAGCTGCTGGGTTCGGTCAGAAAGCGGAGCTTGGCGCCGCCGTCCGCGGCCAGCCGGGACGCCAGCGCCGACACCTCCATTAGCAGCGAGCGCCAGGCGATCGGCTGCCGGTCGCGGGTCAGCTGCCGCAGGCGGTTGTCATCGTAAAGGCCCAGGATAAGGGATTGATCAAAGGCGCTGGCGGCGCCGCGATTGTCGGGATGGTCGGGGTTTCCTTCAACCTTGGTCGGGCGCCCTTCGTGGCTCTCGACCAGCAGGCCCGCGCCGAAGCCTTCCAATGAATGGGCGGTGGCGAAATACTGCGGGTTGCCCGGCGTCATCTCGGGCGGGCGCCGCACGAAGGGAACGATCTTCTCGTTGGGCTTGCGGCAGGACACGCCGATGCCGGCGACGGCGGCCGTCGTCCCGAGAAGGCGCATGAAGCCACGACGGGAAACGCCATCGGGCAGCTCGGACGCGCCCGGCGGGAACTCCCGCGCGGCTGCCTGCCGCCACTCCGGCGAGCCCTCTCGTTCTTCCAGGCTGCGCCAGTAGCGGGGCGTGGAGGACGACGCGGGCGCCTCGGCCCCATCTACCATCGGAAGCGAACGCTGGCGTTTCGTCGCTTCGCGTTCGGCCTTCTTGTTGTCGTCGCAGCTCATGGGCAGGTCATTGCGCGTGTCATCGGTGGCAGGTGGTGCAACTGGTCCGGGTGTGAATATGGTTTTGCTCGGCCAGGACGCGGCCGGTCTCCACCGGATCGCCGGTCGGCTGCCAGGCCATGTTGGTGATCTCCGACTGCGGGCGCAGGTTCGGCTCCGGCTGGCGGTGGCAGTCGAGGCACCAGGCCATGGTCAGCGGCGTCGCCTTCTCGACAGCGGCCATCTTGTCGACGCGGCCGTGGCAGCTGACGCAGCCGACGCCCTTGTTCACGTGGATGGAATGGTTGAAGTAGACGAACTCCGGGACCTTGTACACGCGCCGCCACTGCAGCGGGCGGTTCTCGAAGAAGCTCTGCCGGACCGGCTCCAGCAGCGGACTCTTGTTCCACACCTGCGAGTGGCAGTTGAGGCACAGCGAGGTCGGCGGGATGCCGGCGTGGGGGGACTTGTCGACGGTGTTGTGGCAGTACCGGCAGTCGATCCCCTCATCGCGGGTGTGGTGGCGATGGTCGAACTGGATGGGCTGTTCGATGGGATCTTGCATGCCGCGCGCATACGGCGAGCGAGCGTAGACCATCAAGCCGCCGACCGTTCCCAACGCCCCGGCGGCCACCACGAATAGCGTGATGTGCGCCAGAGTATTGTGCCTAGGACGGAAGAGAGGAGTCATCCTCGTTGGCGCAGCATATAGGCGCAGGTTCACCTTCGCGTCAAGTGAACTCTTGTACGGATTCCGGAGGGTTTGGTCACCTGCAGGTAACTTGTAAGTGCATGTAGTAACGCCACGGGCGCACCCGCCGGACGCGTTCGTGCGAAATGCCGCCGAAAACCTGAGGTGCGACGTGTGGGCGTCCTTGGCACGGCGATTGAGTAGTCACAAAACGCCATGCTGAAGATCGGCGACATCATGACCCGGGAGGTCTTCACCGTGAGGCCGACGGCGACCGCGGAGGAGGCGTCGTGGGCGCTGGCGGTGCGCGGAATCAGCGGGGCGCCGGTCCGGGACGGGATGGGGCGCCTCCTGGGCGTGATTTCGCGCTCCGATCTCAGCGATCCGGAGCGCCACCCGCTGGGGCTGCAGAATCAGCTGGTCAAGGACATCATGACGCCGGCGATGTTGACCCTGCTGGAGTCAGAACCGGCGCTGGACGCCGTCCGTCTGATGGTGCGCGAAGAGGTGCACCGAGTCCTGGTGGTGAACGAGGCCGGCAATCTGGCCGGGATCGTCACGACCACCGACGTCCTGCGCGCGCTGCTGGAAGGCGATTCGATGAGCGAGGGCGATGAGGGCGACGACGATGGCGAAGACAGGCCCGCCAACGACCAGCACAGCGGACCGGTCGTCATTCATTAGGAAACAATCCGCCGGCTACATCAGCAGGCCGTGCTTGATGAGCCAGGTGGTCAGAAAGGTCACCCGCCAGGGGTCGGCGGGCCAGCGCGGGACCAGCGCGGCGGTCAGCGCGCCGAGGGTGGTCGAGGGCGAGGCCTGGGCCAGGGCGGCCATCACGTCGTCGTTGCTGAAGACGTTACGCAGCTCGGGGTAGATGACGTAGCCGTTGTAGGTGGCGCACAGAGTGCGAGCCAGCGGCGACGGGCGGAGAACGCGCGCGGGATCCAGCGCCTCGGTCGGAAAGCTGGCGAAGATGTCACCGAAGCTCATCGCCAGGGGATGATGGTCGGGGCGCGGGCGGACTTCGGACGGACGGGCGGCCAGGACCTTCCAGATGGCCTCGTAGGCCGGGATGATCACGCGCCAGTCGAAGAGCGCGGTGGCGCGCTCAGCCGCGCGCCGGGACATGTCGGCGCGGCGGTCGGTATCACCGCACAGATCGTCGAGGGCGATCTCCAGCGCCGACAGGTCGACCTCAACGCTCTGACCGAGCAGCAGATGCAGCGGTCGCTCGTACAGCACCGGCGCCAAATCCGAGACAAACGACAGGTCCGGATTCCAGCGGGTCGGGATACGGATGCCGACGTCGGGGGTGACCGTGTCCTTGTAGCCGTCAAAGTCCGAGACGACGGCAGGCAGGCCGGCGGCCAGCGCCTCGATCACCGAGATGCCGAACGTCTCTTGCAGGTTGTCGCAGGGTGAAACGAACAGGTCGGCGGCGGCCAGAAGGTGGCGCTTGTCATCGTCGCCGAAATCGACGTTCAGGATCACGGCGTCGCCGATCCCGAGCGCCTGTGCCCACAGATGCAGCATCTCGGGCGTGCGCGTCCCCTGGCGGGCCCCCGCCAGAAGCAGGCGCAAAGGCGGTTGCGACGGCGACCGCCGCGAAAGCACGCGCGCAAAGCTCTGCACCAGCGGGAACAGATCCATCTTGTCGTATTCGGTGAAGCGGCCGAGGCCGAGCACGACCACGGCGTCGGCGGGGATCTCGAGCCGCGCGCGCGTGGCCGCGCGGTCTCCCCCCTGCAGGCGTTCGGTGTCGATGCCCAGCGGCACCACCGGGAACTCACAGGTCGGCCGTGGCGCGCTGGCGCCGAGGCGTGCCAGCGCGGCTGCCGCGGCGTCAAACGAACGCTGGACGGCGTCCCGCCCGGCCCTGCTGGAACAGAAGATGGCGTCGTGCGGCCCGGGCGGGTGCAACATCGTGCGCAGATAGCTGCCCATCATGCGCGGGTAGCTGAGCGAGTGGATTTGACCCGTGACCGGGACGGGGGGCGCCTGCGGCGAGACATGGCGATCGCGCAGCCAGACGAGATCAGGGTACTGGTCGATGTGAGCCGAGTGGTGCAAGACCGAGATGTCGCCGCTGGCCAGGGCGGCCGGCAACTCCAGGAGGTTGCGCATTCGCAGGCGACGGGCGTCGATGAAGCCCGGCTGCACGAACACCTGCTCGAGGGCCTCGCGGTCGCCGGCCTC
>DASRQT010000571.1:0-2216 GCA_035696485.1 Polyangia bacterium
TCCCGGAATGGCTCACGGTATCTCGGTTGTTTATCGTTTTACCTGCTTTGTTTATCGTTTTACTTGCCTGATATGCGCCGGGCCTACGTCCTTATTTCCTTCAACGCCACGCCATGCCGTGAAGATCGGGCGACTACCGCGCCGGAAAACGCGCGCGAGCCGTTTTCACGATTCTGCCGTCACGGTGTCAGCTGATTGGCTTTGAGCCACGGCAAAAACTTGTCGGGCCAGTCCTTGCCCGCATGGGACAGGCCGACGTTAAACGAGTCGTGCCCGCCGCTCGGGTACACCTCGAGGTGCTCGAGCACGCCCAGGGCCTTGAGCTGTTGCTCGATGGCCGTCGAAAGGGCGATGGGCGCCGTGGTGTCGTCCTGCGCGTGACAGAGGTACACGGGCGGCGTGCTGGCGGTGAATTTGAACGGCGAGGTCGCATTGCCGTAGTTCCACGTGCACGTGGACGCCACGAAGTCCGGTCGGCAGCTCATGCGCTCCACGGGATCGGCGGCCGCGGGTTGACCAAGGTCGAAGCCAGAAATGAGGCTCATGTTGAGGTGAGACCCGGCCGAGTAGCTGATGACGCCGATTCGGTTGGGGGCCAGCGCCCATTGCGCCGCCTTGCTGCGAACCAGGCGGACTGCTCGCTTGGCATCGAGCAGCGCATCCCGCGGAACGTTCATCGATCCGGCGCCGACCCGGTACTTGAGCGCGAACACCGCGATGCCCAGCGGTCCCAGGCGCTGCGCCAGCGCCGCACCGTGGCCCTCCATGTTCAGCGTCTCGTAGCCACCCCCTGGAAAGACGACGAACGCCGTACCCGTGGCCTTGCTCTCATCAAGCGGATAGCGGCGCAGCGTGGGGACGCTGACGTCGTGGATCCGCCCGGTCGGTTCGATGGTTTCCTTGGGGGCGTTGGCCAGCAGATTCGGCGGATCGCCCGGGTAGAGGTTCATCTCAACGAACGCTTTGGTGGGGGCGGGTTCATAGGGAACGGATCGCTCCCCGCTGCCTGCATCCGCATTCATGCCTGCATCCGCGCTCGTGCCAGCATCCACGCTCGTGCCTGCATCTACCGACGCGTCGCCCATCATCGCCCCCGCTCCTGCCGATCCGCCGCTTCCCAGTCCCGCGCCGCCCGCGCCGCCAGTAGAGGTGGTCGAGCCACCGCTCCCGGCAGCGGAGGTCGGTGCGCCTCCGCTGCCTCCGGCGGCCGGCTGGTTACCGGGCTTGCCATCGGCGGCGCACGCTGCCAGCAGCAGGGCCGCAATCAGAAGTAGACAAGCCTGCATCGTTCACCTCTCCGTGGCGGTATTCTGCCCGGCAGTCCCTCGAACGCGATCAGGCGGTCAGATTAGCCCGGAAAGGGGGGCGGTGTCGATCCAGGCGTCCTTGCCGAAGGTCGGCACGTCGACGCCCATGCTGTTGGCAATGGAAATGAGGGGCTTGGTCGGGTTGGTGCTGGGCAGTTGCAGAAAACGGCCCATTTTGAAGTACCCGCCCGTGCCGCCCAGCAGGATGTTAGGCAGGTTGGTGTTGCTGTGGGCGTTGCCATCGCCGTGACGGTTGAACCAGTAGATCACCGTCGCGTCCAGCAGCGTCTTCCCGGTGACCGGGTCGGGAATGGCGGCCAGCTTTTGCATCAGGTAGGCGACCTGGCCGGCGATCCAGAGGCTCATCTTCCTGTACTTTTCTAGATTCACGGGGTTATTGCCGTGATGCGAGATGGCGTGCATCGCTTCGGTGAAGCCCAGCCAGGGCATGCGCAACCCGCCGGCGTCGCCCCCGCCCGGGTACCCGAACGTCACCGAGGCCACCTTGGTGAGGTTGCAGGAGAACGCCGCCGAGATGATGTCCATGAAGAACGGGCTCAGCTTTTCGGTGTCGGCTCCCGTGCGGACCGACGTGTCGTCGATCGGGACGACGGCCTTCATGGGCGGCGCGCAAGCGTTGGCGCCCTGCCCCATCAGCAACTTCAACTTGCGGTCTTCGTACGTGCGCAGCGACGACAGATGGCCGTCGAGGATCTTCCGGTCGTGGATGCCCAGCTCCGGCGACAGCGCGGTGAACCGCCCGTGTAGATAGTTCGACAGGGCCGCGTGCCGGTGCTGGTCTATCGGGTTCGGCGCACCGCCCGTGGTGCCCATGATGGGCATCCCGAAGACGCGCGACCAGGCCTCGTCGGGCGTCGCCATGCGCTTGAGCGGCGTGCCGTCCTTGGC
>DASRQT010000572.1:0-5996 GCA_035696485.1 Polyangia bacterium
CGATGGCCTCCGTCGGGCAGCTTTGCTGGCAGGCGGTCTCGATGTCGCCGTCGCGCAGGGCGCGCCGCCCCTGCAGCGCCTGGTTCTTGCCGAGGGCGATCCGCTGCACGCACAGGCTGCACTTCTCCATGACCCCGCGCGTGCGCACGGTGACGTCCGGGTTCAGCACCAGGCGCCCCAGCGGTTCTTGCATGTGCGAGGCGTGTGGTCCCCCCTTCGTGTATTCCAGCCAGTTGAAGCGGCGGACCTTGTACGGGCAGTTGTTGGCGCAGTAACGGGTGCCGATGCAGCGGTTGTAAACCTGCTGGTTCAGGCCCTCGGAGCTGGTGGTGGTGGCCAACACCGGGCACACCGTCTCGCACGGCGCGTTGGCGCAGTGCTGGCACAACATCGGCTGGTGCAGGCTCTGGACGCTGTCGTCGGGGCCGTCGAAGTAACGGTCGATGCGCAGCCAGTGCATGATCCGGTTGCGCTGCACCTCCAGCTTGCCGATGACCGGCACGTTGTTCTCGGCCTGACAGGACACGACGCAGGCCGAGCAGCCGGTGCAGGCGTCCAGATCGATCGCCAGGCCCCAGCTGTGCGCGCCCTTGGGCCGCTCTTCCCACAAGGTCGGCATCGGTTCTGCCGCTTCACCGTCCGCGCGGCCGAGCTCGGCGGGCGTGATGGTCAGCGCGATCGGCCGCCCCTCGGAAGAAAGGTGCGTCTGCGCGCTGGCGAGCAACTCGCGGCCGCCGGTCCTGGTGATGACGACATCGCGGGAAGTCGTGCGCCGTCCCGCCGTCGTCAGCGCCCCCAGCGGGAAGGCGTTGGCCCCGGCGTTATTTCCCGCGGGGCCCGCCGCGCGCCGCCCGTAGCCCAGCGCCACCGACACCGTCCGGCGGTGCTGACCGGGCTGAACAAATGCCGGCAACGTGATCTCGCGGACGCCGACCCGCAACGAGACCAGATCTCCCGAAACCAGCTGCATCCGCCGCGCCAGCTCGGGTGGGACGATGGCGACGTTGCCCCAGGTGGTCCGCGTGATGGGATCGGGCAGCTCTTGCAACCACGGGTTGTTCGCGTGCCGCCCATCGCGCAGAGCGACGCCTTCGAAGAGGTGAAGCTCACAGCAGGGGTCGTTGGCGTTGCCGTCCGCGGTCTCCTGGGGAAGCGCGGCCGCCAGCGCGGCCACCGAGGCCAAGAGACGCTTCTCGAACTTCCGCATCCTCGGCACGGCCTGCGTGCGCGGCACGGCGGGCGTGCCTGGCAGGTCCACTGTCCCCCGTTGCAGCGTCTCGTCCCAGAACCCGTCGAAGCTCTGCTCCCGGCCCAGCGGCGCAAAGATGGCCCGCCGCCAGTGCTCGCGGACCCAGTCGTGGTGGCTGGTGTCGACGCCCAGCCAGCGCAGCAAGCTCTGGGGCGCCGCGCGCGTCGAGTAGAGGGGCGCGATCAGCGGCTGCGCCAGGCTGAAGTGTCCCTCGACCGGCTCGGCGTCGCCCCACGACTCCAGGAAATGGTGATCGGGACAGATGGCGTGAACGCGCGCGCCGGTCTCGTCGACGCGATCGGCGAGCGATATCGAGAGGGGAACGTGCGCCAGCGCCGCCAGGAAGGCGGCCGCGTCGGGATGATCGTAGCCGGGATTCGCGCCATGGATGAAGAGCGCCCCCACCTCGCCCCGGCGCATCTGCGGAATCAGCGCCGCCAGCGCGCGATCGTCCCCCTGTCGCTGCAGCGAGGCACGGGTGACATCGACCGTGTGGCCGATGTTGCCGAGGAGAACATTCAGGGCCGCCACCACCATCTGCAGATCGCGATCGTTGCTGCCGCTCACCACCAGCGACGAACCGCGTGCTTGCCACAACGCCAGGGCGATGGTGTCGAGTCGGGTCTCGGCGACAATGGCGGCCGCATCGGGAAGGTGTTGCCGCGCCCAAGCCCACGCCGCCCCCGCCTTGCGCGCCACCCGCACCAGCAGCGCGGCGGCCACGGTGCCCAGCTCCGACGGCGCGACGGCGATCCGCACATCGGCGTTGCTCCCCGTCACCGAGAAGCCGGATTCGACCTGGACGTGCAGCGACGGCGCCGCATCCGTTCGCCGGCGCCCGCGGCCCTGGGCGTACGCCCGCGCGAACTCGACCGGCGACACCCACGTCCCCAGAAAATCCGCCTCCAGCGCGACGATGACCCGGGCTCGGTCGAAGGCGTAGTGTGGCACCACCGCCCGCCCCCAGAGCTGCCTGGTCGCGTGCCGCAGTCCGCTTGCCGAGACCGGATCGTAGGCGATGTGCTGGAATCGCGGCCGACGGCGCGCCCACTCCGCGACCACCGCGCGCGTCGACGGGCTGGTGATGGTGCCGGACAGCAAGATCACACGTTTGCTCGGGTCCATCGTCGCCAGCGCCTGGGCGATCTGTTCGTCGACCTCCGGCCACGTCACCGTGCGGCCCAGCCAGGTCGGACCGCGCAGGCGCTGGCTGTCGTACAGGGACAACACGGCGGCCTGTCCCGTCGCGCAGCTTCCGCCGCCGAACAGCGTGGATCCGGCGTTGCCGTCGACCTTGATCGGTCGGCCATCGCGCTGCTTGACCAGCAGACTGCAGGACGATGCGCAGCCGGCGCAGGTGGTCGCGTAGAAGCGCGCCACGCCCGGTACCATCTCCGCGCTTGCGACCGGCAGCGGGATCGCGTTCTGCACCGGCGCACGGCAAGCCTCGAGGCCGACCGCGCCCAGGGAGAATCCCATCAGCGACAGAAAATCTCGGCGTGAAGACCCCGCAGCCCCGTCGGCCACGCCCGGACGTCTGCCGATCTGAACCAGCGCCGCGTCGGCCAGCCGCGCGGCCTTGCTCCCGGTGCAAACACCGGGGTCAGGGCCAGCAGCATCTTTTCCGATCGTCGCACCCATGAGATGGCTTCTCCTGTCACCGCGAGCGGTCACGGATCAGTAGTGGCAGCTTGCGCAGTCCAATCCGGCCGCCGGCTGAGGCCGGCGGTCGAGGCGTTCGGCGACGCGCGCCATCCCCGACGGCGGAACGTGCGCGTTCTCGCGGTGGCAATCCAGGCACCACCCCATGGTCAACGGTGACACCTGCGCGACACGGTCGGCCTCCTCGATGGCGCCGTGGCAGCGCTGGCACGCCACGCCCGACAGCACGTGCTGGCTGTGATTGAACGCCACGTAGTCGGGAAGGTTGTGAACCTTGACCCAGGCGATCGGTCGCCCCAGCTGCACAGACTCCTTCAGCTTCTCGATCTCGACCGTCTGCTTCTCCAGCAGGGCGTGGCAGTTCATGCAGACGCTGGCCGACGGAATGCCGGCGTGGCGGCTGGTGCGCGCGGAGGAATGACAGTAAAGACAGGCAATCTTGTTTTCGCCCGCGTGCACCCTGTGGGGAAAATCAATCGGCTGCGCCGGGGCGTATCCCTGGTGGACGCCGATCCTGGAAACCTCTGAATAGACCAACCGCACGGCCAGTAGCAGACCGCCCACGCTGATCAAGACCGGTGACACCCGCACGCCCGTTCCTAGTCGCCGAGGTGGAGGGAGCTCGCCTGTCGATCACCATCGCCCCCGCCGTCCGCAGGCGCGACGTCGCTCGCCCCCGTCATTCCGGGCAACGCAGCGTCGTCGGAGATGGCAGCGTGCGGTCGCGGCGTGCGCCACCTCGCTGCCTGATTTCGGCGACGCGCGACAACGTCGTCCAGCAGATCTTCCTCTGGCCAGATCCAGGCCGCCCATTGCCGAAGACGGACGATGCGCGCGAGGGCGGCGATCCCGGCATCGAGCAGCCCCGTCACCACACTGACCACCCGCCCGGCCAGCAGCACCATCGTCGTGCCAAGCGAGGTCAGCGGCAGGATGGCGACAGCCGTCAGCGCGGCGAGGATGTGGAGCTGCGCCAGCATCGGCGCGCCGGTTAAGAGCACCGGATCGGGGTGGGCGCGGGCCAATGACTGGACGTAGGGGACCACGGTGCCGACACTCCACATGGAGGCCCAGCGGTAGCGGACAGCGACGGCCAGCCCGGCGAACACGCTCAGCGTCAGCGACGACAGGAAGACCGCATCCGCCACCTCGCGAAAGAGCGATCGCGTGGCACCGCCCAGGAAGCGCCGCATGCCTGCCAGCAGACCGACAAGCGCCAAAGCTCCCAGCAGGACACCGATCCCTTCCAGCAGGTAGAGTCGATGCGGGCTGCGGTTCCAGCGCACGATCAGCTCGGGCGCAACCAGCACGGCAAGATGCCCCACCAGCACAACACCGAACGCGATCCGCCAGACCCGCCTGCCGCCCAGAAGCCTCCATCCCTCGCCGATGAGCCCCGGCCGGAGATCGGCGCCACCTCGCGGGCGCGCAACAAAGCGGATGAAAAACCCCAGCGCCGCAGCGCCCACCGCCGCGTAGGGGGCGGCGCAAAACAGCGTGTCCGTATTCATGGCGTCTCCACCCTGCCTGCGGTGGCGGTCACGCCATCCATCGCCGCGTGGCGGAGGTACGCCTTGAGGGCAAACGATTCGTCAGGCATCAGATACGTCCTCGTCCAGCTCTCCGGCAGGCGCGGGCTGCAGGGATTTTTCAGAAACAGCGTCAGCGCCCGATCGCGATACCGCACATAGGCGGTCGTGAGGTCGGGCCCCAGAGTGCCTCCGCTCTTTCGTCCGTCTTCTTCGATGGCGTGGCAGGCGGCGCACGCGAGCCCGCCGTTGTTCAGCGCCACTCGACCCTGAAACAGCAGCCGGGCCCGTTCGATGTCCGCAGCCGTTGCCTGATCAGCGTTACGCTCGTCGGGCTCTTTCTGTTCGGGGCCGTTGTCAGCCAGCCACTTCACGATCGCCGTGATCTGCGCGTCGCCAAGCTCCGACCAGTCCGGCATCCGCTGCTGTTGGAATTGCGAGAACAGCGCCCGCGCCGTCGGATCGCCGGCGCTGATGAGGCTCTGAGACGAACGAATGAACTTTGACAGCCAGGAATGCGATCGCCGTTGCGCCACCCCCTTGAGATCCGGGCCAACCTTCACACCGTGGCCAAACGTGTGGCAGGCCGTACACCGCTGATTGAAGATTTTTTTGGCGTCGGTTCCATCCGCCGCGCGCGCGATTGCCGGCGCCCCTGCCACCGCGACGACCGCACAGACGATCACCCCCAGCAGTCGGCCGATCGTGGCGTCGACGCTGCCACGAACTCCGCCATCGTCGCGACGGCGTGCACCAACATCTGCGAAATGGTTGCTGTTCATCGTTGGATCGGTGCAGCAATAGCCATTCCACTAGTGAGGTGAGACACCGTCAGGGTAAATCCCTGTCGCAATTGCGAGATGCGCCGCCACTGTCCCGCCGCCAGGCGTTTCTACGTGGCCGAGCGTATCCGCACCAGCGTATCCCGGGCCTGTAACGCGTATCCGACCGGCCCTGGGGCCGTGTAGCTGTGGTCGGTGCCCTGTTGGCGGGTACCTTCAGCGCCGGCGAATTATTGCGGCGATCGCGTAATGAGGATGGCCACAATCACGGTCGGGGTACTGTCAAACGCTGAGCGGGGTGAGCGGCGCTAGTCGCGTCCTGTTCCGCGATCGATTCCGAGATCGTCCATCCAGCGATAGACCTGCTTGCGGTTTCGTTTCACGAAGGTTGCCACCAGGGACACGTTGCCCTGGAAACGCGCCAGCAGGGCCAGCAGTTCGTCGCGCGTCGGGGGGCCTGGTTGAGCGGCGTCGGCGTCGGGGGCAATTTCGGAGGCGCGGTGGGTGACGGGTCTGGCCAGCGCCTCGTCCAGCATCGCCAGGTCCCAGCTTGGCGCGCCGGCGTGAAGCAGGCACAGCCGCTGCACCAGCTTGGCCAGCTCGCGGATGTTTTGTGGCCAGGCCGCAAGCAGCAACGCCTCCACGAAATCAGGCGACATCGGACGCTCCTCCACGGCGGAGCCCGGTTGCGCGGCTTGCCCAGCGAAGAAACTGAACAGCAGCGGGATGTCCTCGCGGCGGTCGCGCAACGCGGGCGTCGCGATATGGACGCCG
>DASRQT010000573.1:0-17540 GCA_035696485.1 Polyangia bacterium
GTCGCTGGCCAGGGCGCTGGTCGAGCGCGGAGAACGCGTCCGTGTCATCGACAACTTCTTCTCGGGTAAGCGCGAGAACCTGGCCGACATCGCATCGCGCATCGAGCTTGTCGAGGCCGACATCCTGGACGAGCCGCTGCTGGCGAAGGCCATGCACGAGGTCGAGGTGGTGTTCCACGAGGCGGCCATCCCATCGGTTCCGCGGTCGATCGCACAGCCGGTGGCCAGCCACGACGCCAACGCCACCGGGACGCTGCGCGTGCTGGAACAGGCCCGCAAGAGCAACGTCAGGCGCGTGGTGTACGCCGCGTCCTCCTCGGCATACGGCGACACGCCGACGTTGCCCAAGGTCGAGACCATGCGTCCGATGCCGCTGTCGCCGTACGCGGCGGCCAAGCTGGCGGGCGAGCAATATTGCCAGGTCTACGCGCGCGCCTACGGTCTCGAGACCGTCTGCCTGCGCTACTTCAACGTCTTCGGTCCCCGCCAGGACCCGCTGTCAGAGTACGCGGCGGTGATTCCGCGGTTCATCACCGCGGGCATCGACGGCAAGAGCCTCACCATCTTCGGCGACGGCACCCAGTCGCGCGACTTCTGCTTCATCGACAACACCGTGGAGGCGAACCTGCGCGCGGCCTCGGCGCCGGCGGCGGAAGTCTCGGGGCGCGTGTTCAACATCGCCTGCGGCGCGGCGACCAGCCTCAACGACGTGGCCGCGCGCATCGGCGAGCAACTGGGAAAGCAGCTCGAGGTCAGGCACGCCCCCGGGCGCGTCGGCGACGTGAAACACTCGCTGGCCGACATCAGCGAGGCGCGCCAGCGTCTGGGCTACCCGGCCGAGATCGATTTTGCCGAAGGCCTGCGCCGCACCATCAACTGGTACGTCCAGGCCCGAGCCGCCACCCCGGCTCGTTGAAGGTTTTACCCCTCGACCAGGACCACGCCCAGGACCGGAGCCGGTGACACCTGGTCCATCGCCTTTTTCAGCGCGCGGGTATCGGTACGTCCGTTCCGGGCGGTGAGGACGATGCCGTCGGCGGTGTCCTGGATGAGGTTGACGTCGGCGCTCTCCAGCACCGGAGGACCGTCGATGATGACGTAGTCGAAAGCCTCCCTGAACCGGCGGATGGCGGCGGCGAACGTCGAACGATCTAGCCGCGGCGGTTCATTGCTGACCGGCTTCCCGCAGTCCGGGCAGAAGTTCGCGCCCTTGATCAGCAACGTCGAACAGGACGGGCAAGAGTTGGGGTTGATGGCCATGACGTGAACGTCGTACGGCGCCACCTGCACCACCACCCACGGGTCGACCGGATGACTGCGGTGACGTTCCAGCTGCGCCGAAAAACTGCGCGGCGGCTTGAAGCCGAACACCTCACCCAGCGACGCGGAGCGAAAGTTGGCCTCCACCACCAGCACGCGCGAACGGCCTAGCTCGGCGTACGCCAGCGCCAGGTTCGTCGCCGAGACGGTCTTGCCCTCGCGGGCACGCGGGCTGGTCACCAGGATCACGCGCGGGTCGCCGTGTTCGACCAGACGCTGGCGCAGCAGGCGGAAGCTGGCGGCGCGCGCCGAGTCGCGCTGGCGCGCCAGGACCAGACGGGCGTCCACCCCGTCGGCGGTGTGCTTGACGAACATGATCTCGCCGACCTTGTCGTCGCGGACCAGGAGCTGGTTCTGAGCGGACGCCGCCTCCGGCCCCGGGATCTGCAAGGCCTCTGCCGGCTCACGGGCCGGCAGCATCAGCTGCGGGGGCGGCGCCTTGCCCGCCGAACCGTTTGAACCCGAACCGACCTCGCGAACAGGCTCCGGGGCCGACATCCGGGATCCGATCCCCATGGTCACGGCCGGACCGCCGTCACGGATGCGGCTCGGTACCGAACCAACATCGATTGTCCTGTGAGGACCGGAACCCATGGTCTTGTGGGGGCCCGAACCGACTGTCTTCTGGGAACCCGAGCCGGCCTCGCCGACCTTGGTCGGTCCCGAGCCCACGTCCTTGGCCGGGCCCGAGTCCGCATCAGTGACCTTGTGTGGCCCGGACCCGGGCTGCCGCACGCCGTAGGGGGGCGTCCAGTGTCGGCTTCCCATCAGCTACCCGTCCTTTTTGGATGCCGTCTTGGACATCGGAGGCAACTGCCTCCCGGCGTCACTGGTTCGCAGCGGCGGCACAACCACCACGAACGGGTCGATGATGATCCGTCGGATGTCGCCCTCCGAATAGACGCGTTCGTCGAACAGCGCCATCATGATCATGACGATCAGCGCGACCGCCAGCGACCCCGCGGCGCCAACCCCGGCGTAGGTCACCCGGCGGCCCGCGACGGGCCGCATCGGCCGGAAGGCCGGCTCGACGATCACCAGACGCCCCGCTTCACCGGTGCTGGCCAGCGTGGCCAGCAGCGAGGCCTGAAACTGCCTTGACTCGAGCTGGTCATTCCGCTCGCGCGCCTCGGCCACGTCCCGCGACAGGCGCGTCCATTCGGTGTCGACCGCCACCACGCCCTGGACGGTCTTTGCCGGCTCGTTCTTGGGCGAGCTGCTGCGATTTCTGACCGCCGCGATCTGCGCCCGCACAGCGGCGAGAGCGCGCCGCAGGGACGACGACCGCTGGCCGACCGCGGCGGAGTCGTCCGATGCCGGCATCGGGGAGTCAGCACCGACCGGCGCCGGCGGTGGCAGGGTGGCGGTCGCCGCAGCCAGACCGGCGGAGGCCCGTCGCAAGTCGGCCTCGGCGTCGGCCAGATGTCTCTGCGCGTTCTTCACGTCCGGGTGCTCGTCGGTGAACATCGCGCGCTTTTCGGCAAGGTCCTTGCGGGCGGCGATCGCCGCGGCTTCGGCGCGCGCCTTGGCTCCGACAATCCCGGGATCGACCGCCGCGGCCACCGCCGCCGTCGCCTGCCTGGCGGAGCTGCCGGAGGTTATCATTTCCTCCAGCTGTGACGCCTGAAGCTCCAGCGCCACGACGTCGCCGCCGCTGCTGGCCGCCCGATCCGCCGCCCTGATGCTGCCGCCCGCGGTGGCCGCCGTGGCGGATTCGGCGGCCAGCTGCGGATGCACGGCCAGAAATGATCCCAGCGCCGTCTCCCGCTTCCTGAGCTCTTCATCGGCACGAGCCTTCTCGACGTCCAGGAACTTCTTCGCGGCATCGGCCTCGCGGCGCCGGGAGGCAGTGTCCTCTTCGACGACGCTCTTGGCCAGGGTGGCCAGAACGTGCTGGGCGGCCTCGCGCGAGTCGGCGGTGAAGGCGATGTTGTAGGTGTAGCCGTCCCGCGCGCTGAACTTGAGGTACCGCTTCATCTCGTCCACCGCTTCAACGAGGCCATGTTCGTTGACGGTCTCGGGATAGAGCTTGAAGTCGTTGATCATCTTTTCCAGGCGCGACCGCGAGGTCAACATCTCGCCTACGCGTTGCGACACCTGATGGGGAGACTCCGGTTCGGAGCTGCCGGCGACGGTCCCGGCGCGTACGCCGCGGTCGTAGAAGATGACCGTCTCTGACTTGTATTGTCGCCTGGCAAAAAAGACCACCACCCCGGTGACGCCCAACCCGACCAGGAAGATCAGCGCACCGACCCGTTTCGAGCGCCACACCCGCCAGAGAAACGCCCCGGCGGCGACCACATAATCGCGAGGGCTGCGCTCGTCGTCTGACGCCATGTGCGAACTATACATGACTGCGCTGGACATGACTGCGCTGGCCAGGGGTCCCCTGCCGCACCCCTTTGCCGGCCTCGGCCCCGGGCAGACCGGGGATCGCGCCCAGGACAGGGAACCCCATGCGAGCGGCGTCGTCCGCCCCCGTGAGGCGCGGATCAAAGGCGCCGAACAGCAGCATCCACACCGGCCACGAAAGCATGATCGCGACGGCCGTATTGCGCGTCATCACCGACGCAAATGACGGCAACGGCGGCGGCGCGTCCCCCTCAGCGACGATCTCGAATCGAAGGTCCTGCGACTCCTTCGCCGCACGGAAGCGCAAGTCAGCGGCGACCGCCGCGGCCTGCGCATCGTGCAGCCGCGTTTCGGCCGCGGGCACGATGCTGCGGGGGACGGCACCGGGACCGCCCGAGGCGGCTTGCGCTCGCGGACGCTTCGCCTCAAGCCGGCGGGCCTGATCGGCCTCCGCGGCGGCCTGACGCGCCGCCGCCGAGGCGGTCTTCGCGTGCGCCTCCAGATCAGCCCGGCGCTGCTTGGCCTCGGTGTCGACCAGCAACGCCGCCAAACCGCGCGCCACCGGCGCAACCTTGCCGCGATCGCTCGATTTGAATCCGATGGTGACCCGCGTGGGGCGTTCAAAGCCGCCGGCGAGATAGATCTGTTGCCAGACCTTCACCGAGATCCCTTCGCGAAAGCTGACAACGGCAGATTGCGGATCGTTGTCGAGCTCGGTGGTCGCAATTCCCAACCGCCGCATGAGCGCGACCAGTCGCGGCGTCGAAAAGGCGACGTCGAGGATCTTGCTGCGCAGCTCGCGCGCAGACAGCGGGACCTCGCCCACGACCCCGCCTTCGGCGATCCGCAGCAGCACCTCAGCCGTGGACACCGAGGACGGACGTGCCGTCACCGCCGCTGCCGCTGCGGCGACCATGACGGTGACGACCACGACCAGACTCCGACGCAGCACGCTGCGGCGCCACAGCCGTCCGAACTCGGACGTTCCGGTTGCCAGCAGCGGCGGTTCATCGTCCAGCCACGATGACGGCGGCGGCGAACGCCCCGCAGAGGATGCTTTGGCCACTACCAAAGCCCTCGGCTTACTCGGTCAGTTCCATTCCCAGCAACGCGACGTCGTCGGCCGGGCGTCCGGAGACGGCGCCAACTGCCTCCAGGATGCAGCGGCGAATCTCGCCGACGTCGTGGGGCGCCGCGGAGATGAGGTCGGTCAGCCGGCAGGTCCCCATCGTGGAGCAGGGCTCACGCTGACCGTCGATGGTCTCGAACACGCCGTCGGTCACCAGGATCAAGATGTCGCGGGCGCCGAGGGCGAACTCTTGCTGGGAGTAGACGTGACGGGGAACCATCCCCAGCGGCGGCCCCGACAGGTACGTCAACCGGTGCACCGACCCGTCGGCCCGGCGCAGGATCGGAACCACGTGACCCGCGTTGGCCACCACCCATCGCCGGCGCGTCAGGTCCAGCACCACGCAGACCACGGTGACGAAACGGTCGTCGCGCGTGCGCTCCTGCAGGGAGTTGTTCACGCGGGTCAACATGTCGGCCGGGCTCATCTTCTGCGAGGCCAGCTGGTGCAGCTCGGAGCTGACCCGCGACATCATCAACGCAGCGGCCACGCCCTTGCCCGACACGTCGCCGATCATGCCCAGGAGGCGCCCGTCCTGCAGATCCAGGAGGTCGTAGAAGTCGCCCCCGACCGCGTAGGCGGGGCGGTACTCGGCGGCGATGCGAACCCCGGACAGGTTCGTCCCCAGCGTCGGCAGCAGCGTGCGCTGAATCTCGCGCGCGGACGCGAGGTCGCTCTGCGACCAACCTGACTCAACCCCCGACGAGACCCGCGGCAGAAGCTCCGCCACAGTTTCACCAACCGCCATCAACGACCGCAGATCCTCCTCGGTGAAGTCGGACGCGGCGGGCCGCCTTTGCACCAGAATGAGACCCAGCATCCCGCGGACCGCCACCAGCGGAACCGACATCATCGACGGTCGCGCGATGTCGGCCCGGAACACGCGCGGAGCATCGGTCACGCGGCCCGGGCGCGGGTCGCCGGCGGCGTGACTCAGTTCGGCCAGTAGCTTGAGCGAGGCTGCGCCATCGCGAGGGTTCGAGACCGCGGTCAGCTCGCCGGACATCGGCTGCAGGACGAACAGCTCGACGTTCTGCAGATGCTGGAAAAGCCCGCGTAGCTCGCCGGACAGGTAGGCGGCCAGCTCGGCGTGGTTCTTTTGATTCGGAAGGCCCTTGGCGAAACCCGCCAGGAAGGCTTCATCGCGCCAGTCATGCCGGAGCTTCAACACTCCCGCTTCGGCATCGTTGAGCAATGAACCGCTTTGTAACATGACTGATCGCCCCCCGGCGAGATTCCTTACTTAAGCTCGTAACAGTACACTTCCACACAGTTTTTGCAATAAACAACCTGGCAAAAACTGCGCGGATTTCCTGTTTCCGCCCCCCCGGTTTTCCTTCGGCCTGAAGGCCTTCTACCGGGGCCCGACCAGCACCCGATCCAGGCGCAACAACTGGAAGATCGCCAGTGGCTGGTCGCGCAGGCCGATGACCCGGACGTCGCCGCCCGTTGCCCTGACCCGTTTGTAAAGCGATACGATGGCCCCGACGCCTGAGCTGTCGATGACGCGCAGGAAGGAGAGGTCCACAACCACCTGCGTGGGTCGGGAATCGGCGAGCCGGTCGATGGCGGCGCGCAGCTCGGGAACTGTGACCGCGTCCAGTTCGCCCTCAATCTTGAGAACAATGGGGGTGGCGTCGCTGGAAATCGAGAAAGTCATCTGCGCTCCACTGATGTGACTACTTTACCGTCTTGGGACGCAGTGCGTACGGATTTCACGAGCACCAGCACGTTGGGGCGCCCGGGTTCGTACGACACCGAGTCCATGAAGGAACGAATGATGAAAAGTCCCAGGCCCGACTCCGGCAGCGTGTCGAGGTCCGGCGCGGGGACCACGGTCGGATCGAAGCTGGAGCCATAGTCCGCCAACCGGACGGTCATTGCGCCCTGGCCAAGCTCGATGTCCATGCGGACGGTGCCGAGGCGCTGGCCGCGGTAGCTGTGAATGACGATGTTGTTGAAGGCTTCACTGACGGCGGATACAAAGTGCATCCGAAACTCGCTCCAGGCTTTTTCTCCCGCGCCGAATGCATTGGACGACAAGAGCTTGCAGGCGGCCGACACCGTTCGCAGCGCAACGTCGCGGTGTGAAAGCGTGCCGGGCACCTCGAGGAGTATCACGTCGTCGACTCCAACGATTCATTTTACCCGATTTCAACGGACGACACTGCAAAACTTCCCGGGATGCGGTCGCCGACTGGCCCCGGAGGCGCGCGATCTGTTGTACTTTGTCTGCCCGTGAGCCCCGTCGTTGCCATCGCCAAGCGAATCCTCGACTTGTTGGGGTCGACGGCCGCTTTAGCCTTCACCCTGCCCATCTACCCGGTCATCGCCTGCGCCATCAGGGTCGACTCGCCGGGGCCGATTTTCATCCGGCAGCGACGGGCCGGACGCCTGCTGCCGTACCCGCCGGGCGAACCGCCACCCCGGCCCGGGCGGTTCCAGTTCGACGAGTTCGACATGTTCAAGTTCCGCAGCATGCGGGTCGACGCGGAGGCCCTCACCGGCCCGGTGCTGGCGGCCGAGGGCGACCCCCGCATCACCCGGGTCGGGCGGTTCTTGCGCAAGACGCGCCTGGACGAGATCCCGCAATTCTGGAACGTGCTCAAGGGTGACATGAGCATCGTCGGACCGCGGCCCGAACGTCCGGAGCTGCTGGAGCGCATCTCGATGGCGATCCCCTTTTTCGAGGAACGCATGCGCAGCATCAAGCCGGGCATCACCGGGCTGGCGCAGGTGTCCCTGGGGTACTCGGGCAGGATGCTGCCGGGCAGCGAGCTGGAGGCGCTGCGCGACGCTCTGCTTAATCCGTTTGACGTCGAGGGGGCGGACGACGCGATCGCCGACGACCTCCGGATCAAGCTGCTCTACGATCTGGCATACAGCGTGGCCACCGAACATTTCAAGTCGTTCGCGCCGCTGGAGCTGAAGATCATCGTCAAGACGCCCATCGTGATGCTGCGGAGCATGGGTACGTAGGGGATGGTCATCGCGCACGTGCTCTCGTCGCTTGCCATCGGCGGACAAGAGCGGGTTGTGCTGGACCTTGCTGGCGGTCAGGCCGCAGACAATCGGGTGATCGCGGTTTCACTGGCGCCCGAGCGCGGCGGACCGGGCGTACTGGCTGGCCAGTTCGAACAGCGAGGCGTTACCGTTCGCCACGTCCGCAAGCGGCCGGGTCTGGACCCAACGCTGCCCTTGCGGCTGGGAGCGCTGTTCAGGAAGGAGCGGGCGACGGTCGTCCACACCCACAATCGCCTGCCGCTCATGTACGGATCGGCGGCGGGAAAGCTGGCGGGGGCCGCGGTTGTTCATACGCGCCACGGACCCGGGATGGGGACGGCGACGCAGCGGTGGTTGCGGCGGCGGGCCGCGTTTTTTCTCGACGCCTACGTCGCGGTGTCGCCGGAGATGTCGGCGCTGGCGATGAAGATGCACGATTGTTCGCCGGCCAAGATCTGCATCATCGAAAACGGAATTGACCTGGGTCGGTTTTTCCCCGATCCGGCCAAGCGCGCGGAGCTGCGGCGGGAGCTGGGTATTCCCGAGGGCGCATGGGTTGTCGGCACGGTCGGGCGGCTGGCGGTCGAGAAGGCCTACCATCGCCTGATCGCTGCGGCGGCTCCTCTGTTGGGCGCGCAGGCGAGGCTGGTGATCGTGGGCGACGGCGCGGAGGCACCGCGGCTGCGCGAGGCAGCGAAAGCGCACAACGTGGAGGCGTTCGTGCACATGCCCGGCGCGCGCGACGACGTGCCACGGTTTCTGGCGGCCTTCGATGTGTTCGCGCTGTCGTCTCGGATGGAGGGGCTGCCGCTGGTGATCCTGGAGGCGATGGCGACCGAGCTGCCAATCGTCGCGACGGCGGTGGGCGGGATCCCGGGAGCGGTGGCCCCGGGCGAGACCGGGCTTCTGGCCCCGCCTGACGACGAGACCGCGCTGCGCGAACATCTGCGCCAGTTGAAATTGGATCGCCCCCTTGGGCAGCGGCTGGGCAAGCGCGGACGCGAGATCGCCCTTCACCGGTATTCCAAAGATCGGATGGTGCGCGAGTACCTCAATCTCTATCGCCGGCATCGCGCGTCGTCATGACGGTCGTGGTGCTTTGCGCAGTGCTGCTGTTCTACACGTACTTCGGATATCCCATCGCCATCGGCGTGCTGGCGCGTCTTCACCCGTTGCGGCTGTCGGGACCGCCCGACGCCCCTACCGCCCTGCCGCGAATCACGGTCTGTCTGCCGGTCTACAACGGCGGCCGGTTTCTCGCCGATAAGCTGGACAGCCTGCTGGCCCAGGACTATCCGCCGGACAAGCTTGACGTCATCGTCTACTGCGACGGCTGCAGCGACGACAGCGAGGAGATCGCGCGGCGGTACGCGCAGGCTGCGCGGGCCGGCGGACGGATCCAGGTCGTGGCGTCGAGCGAGCGCCTGGGCAAACCGACGGCCTTGAACAAAGTTCGCGATCTGGCCGGCAGCGAGCTGTTGCTCTTGAACGACGTGAGGCAGCCGCTGTCGCCGGGGTCGGCGCGGGCGCTGGCCGCTCCCTTTCGCCATCCGGAAATGGGGTGTACGACCGGCAACCTCGTCCTGCGCGGGGCCGCGGGCAGCGGCGTCTACTGGCGGTACGAGAACTGGATCCGGCGGCAGGAGTCGCGCTTTCGCGGCGTGGTCGGGATGAGCGGAGCGATCGCGATGGTGCGGAGGGCCGACCTGCCGGCGCTGCCGGCGGATCTGATCCTGGACGACGTGTTCATCCCGATGAAGCTGCGGCGGCAGGGAAAACGCGTGCTGTTTGTCGCGGAGGCGGAGGCCTACGACGCGGCCTTCGACGACGAGCAGGAGTTCGGGCGCAAGGTCCGGACGCTGGCCGGGAACTATCAGCTTTTCGGCATCATGCCGGGACTGCTGCTGCCCTTTGTCAACCCATCTTGGTTCGAGACCATCTCCCACAAGGTCATGCGGCTCTGCGCGCCGTGGCTGATGGCGCTCATCGCGGTCGCGTCGGCGGCGCTGGCAGTCAGCGCCGCGGGGCCGGCGGCGGTGACAGGCGGCCTGTTGCTGGGCCTGCAGGTGGTATTTTACGGCGCGGCGCTGGCGGGCAAGCGGGCAGGCAAATTCGCGAGCATCGCGCGCACGTTCGTGGTCTTGAACGCCGCGGCCGTGCTGGGGCTGTGGCGTTACGTCACGCGGGGCCAGCGAGTGACCTGGTGAGCGGAGTGCTTGGGGGCGGGCCCGTGCAAACCACTAGGGACTCGCGACGCGGTATGATATTTGAGGATTCGTGACAGGTCGGGTAGCCGCTCTCTCCCTTTATGTCTTCGTGACCGGTGCCGGGCTCGGCGCCGCACTGTCGGGCTGCGCGCACAAGCAGGCTTACTATGACTACGCCGCCGAACCTGATCCCCGGAAGCAGCCCTTTGTTTTGGGGCCGTCGGACGTGCTGCGGATCGCCGTCTGGAAAAACGCCGATCTGTCGAGCGACGCCCAGGTGCGGCCCGACGGGACCATCACGCTGCCGCTGATCGGGGAGCTGCGCGCGGCCGGGAAAACCGCCGCCCAGCTTCGCGACGAGGTCGCTCAGCGCCTTTCGACCTACGTGAAGAACGACGCGGTCACGGTAACGGTGGCGGTCACGGCCGTGAACAGCTACCGGTTCACCGTCAGCGGCAACGTGGAAAAGGGCGGCTCATTCGCCAGCGTGCAATACGTGACGGTGACCGAAGGCATCGCGCTGGCCGGCGGCGCCAACCGCTTTGCCACTGCCGAAGACGCGGTCATCATGCGCACCGGCAAGGACGGTGTCGTCAAACGCATCCCGGTCGACTATCCGGCGATCCTCAAGGGGGAACGCCCCGAACAGAACCTCGTGCTCTTGCCCGGCGACGTTCTCTACGTTCCCTAGCCGCGAACGCCCGCCCGAATCCGCGGCCGACTTGCGATGCCTGCCGGTTTCCCCAATCATGCCTTGCGGAACGGAATGGGCGAGGTATCGACCGAGACGACGGCCGGCGGCGGGGCGGCACCAGCGCGCCTGCGCGTCCTGATCGTCACCAAGATCTTCCCCAACGCGCTCGAGCCGCTGTCGGCGCCGTTCAACCGGCAGCAGTTTGTCGCACTGTCGCGCCGCTGCGACGTGCAGATCCTGGCGACCATCCCCTGGTTCCCGGGCGGGGCGATCCTGCAGCGCTGGTCCTCGGCCGGTCGGCTCGGGCGCGTGCCGGCCCACGACATCATCGACGGCATCCCCGTACACCACCCGCGCTTCCTTTACATCCCGCGGGTCGGCCAGTCGCTGATGGGCGCGCTCTATGCGGCCTCGCTGCTGCCGGCGGTGCTGCGGCGGCGCAAGACCTTCGACGTCATCCTGGGCTCGTGGGCCTATCCCGACGGTGTGGCGGCGGTGGCGCTGGGGCGCCTGTGCGGCGTGCCGTCAGTGGTCAAGGTGCACGGCTCCGATCTGGACGTACTGGCCACCCGCCCAGGCCCACGCCGGAACATGAAGTTGCTGCTTCCCCGCGCGCAGCGGGTGGTCGCGGTCAGCCGCGCCCTGGGACAGGTGGCGGAATCACTGGGCGTGGCGCGCGACCGGATTGACGTGGTCACCAACGGCGTCGACCAGGAGCTGTTTCAACCGCGCGATCGTGGGGCAGCCCGACGGAGCCTGGGGCACGGCGACGACCGCCGGCGGTGGCTGCTGTTCGTGGGGCGCGTGGAAGAAGCCAAGGGCGCCCTGGATCTGTGCCGCGCGTTTGCCACCTCGGCCGCGGCGGCGGCCGGGACCGCCGTCCTCGTCATGATCGGCGACGGCAAGGCCATGGCCGCATGTCGGGAGGTGACGCAGGCGCTGGGGGATCGGGTCCTCTTCGCCGGGCCGCGCGCTCATGAGGAGGTCGCGACCTGGATGGCGGCGTCCGACGCCCTGGTTCTGCCCAGCCACCACGAGGGGACGCCGAACGTCGTCCTGGAAGCGCTGGCCTCGGGGCGGCGGGTTGTGGCCACCGCCGTCGGCGGCATCCCAGATGTGGTCAACGCGCCCGAGCTGGGCGAGCTGGTGGCGGTCTCCGACGTCACGGCCCTGGCCGGGGCGCTGGATCGAGTCGTGGCCGGCGGCGACTACGACCCGTCATTGGTCGCAGCGCGCGGGGCCGGCGCGGGATGGGACGAAAGCGCGGCCCGACTCGGCAGGGTGCTGGCCCGGGCGGTCCAGGAGTTCCACGGCGACAAGACGCCGGAAGATCAGCCGAGGCCAGCGACAGACCCGTCACCCAGCGCGTAAGATAGGCCCGCTTTCATGGATTCGAACCCGTCCCCATTATCCTCACCGACACCACATGGGAGCTCTGTTGGCATGATCGTCGGTAGAACGGACGGGCCAGGCTGACATGTGCGGCATCGTTGGCGTTTTCAACTTTGGTGACACCGCGCGGGACGACAGCGCGACCGTCACCCGCATGCGCGACGCGATCAAGCACCGCGGCCCCGACGACGGCGGCATCTACGCATCGAACGATCGACGGGTGACGCTGGGCCACCGCCGTCTCAGCATCGTCGACCTGTCGCCGGCCGGCCACCAGCCGATGTCCAACGAGGACGGCACGGTCTGGATCACGTTCAACGGCGAGATCTACAACCACGAGGAGCTACGACCTGGGCTGATCGGCAAGGGCCACAAATTTCGATCGCGCTCCGACACCGAGGCGATCATCCATCAGTACGAAGAGCAGGGGCCGGACTGCCTACTGGCGCTGGACGGGATGTTCGCGCTGGGGATCTGGGACGACGCGCGCGGGCGGCTGCTCTTGGCCCGCGATCGACTGGGGAAGAAGCCGCTTTACTACACCGTGGTCGGCGGCAAGCTACTGTTTGCCTCCGAGATCAAGGCGCTGCTGGCGCACCCGGATGTGGCGCGCGACATCGAGCCCGAGGCGCTGAACCTGTACCTCACCTTTGGCAACGTGCCGCCGCCGTTCACGCTGTTCAAAGGGATCTCGAAGATTCCGGGGGGACACCGCCTGATCGCCGATCGCCTGGGAAACCTGCGCGTCGAACGGTACTGGTCCCCGCTGGGCGACAAACCCTGGCCGCGCGCCGCCAACGAGGCGGAGGCGGTCGACAAGGTGGGGGATCTCCTGAGGCGCGCCGTCGCCAAGCGCCTGATGAGCGACGTTCCGGTGGCGGCCGCGCTGTCGGGAGGCGTCGACTCCAGCGCCATCGTCGGCCTGATGAGCGCGCTGGTGAACCGCCCGCTGCAGACGTATTCGATCGGCTTCGAGGGTTTCGGCGCGGCCGAGAATTTCAACGACCAGCCCTTCGCCCGCCTGGTCGCCAAGCGCTTCGGCTGCGATCACCACGAGGTCAACGTCACCGCCGACGAATGCCGGGACTACCTTCCCGAGCTGGTCTACTCCCAGGACGAACCGATCGGCGATCCGGCCTGCCTGCCGATGCACTTTCTCTGTCGCGCCGCCCGCCGCGACGGCAACATCGTGCTGCTGGTCGGCGAGGGCAGCGACGAGGTCTTCGGCGGATACCCTGACATGGCCCACATCATCGGAACCGCCGCGCGCCAGTGGGATCGCGTGCGCCGCCTGCCGAGGTTGCTGCGGGCGGGCCTGCACACCGCCAGCCGCCTGCTGAAGGCGGCCCCCGGTCGCGTCGATATCCTGCGGCGCGCCCGCGACGGCGAGCCGCTGTACTGGGGGCTGGACGTGGTCTTCTGGGAGACCGAGAAGCTGGACTTGCTGGCGCCGGGGGGGTGGCCACGACGGGAACCCGGCGGATCGAACGGCGCCGCCGAATACGTACGCAGCGTCTACACCGATCTGTTCGCCCGCCAGCCAAACGCCGATCTGATGCAGCAGATGTCGGCGATGGAGCTGGCCAACCGCCTGCCCGAGCTGCTGCTCATGCGCGTCGATAAGCTGTCGATGGCCGAGTCGGTGGAAGCGCGCGCGCCGTTTCTCGACGCCGATCTGGTCAGCTACGGCCTGTCGCTGCCGCAGAGTCTGAAGGTGCGTCCGGGACAGACGAAGTACGTGCTCAAGCAGGCGCTGCGATCCGTGCTGCCAGCCGAGGTGCTAACCCGGTCCAAGCAGGGCTTCCGCGTTCCGCTGCCGGCCTGGCTCAAGGGTCCGCTGGCAAGCTGGGCGCGGCATCAGATCTTCAGCAGCCCCCTGGCCCAGCGCGGTTTCTTCAACCCGGGCTACATCGAGGGAATCTGGCAGCGGCACGTCAGCGGCGCACACGACCACAGCTTTGATCTGTGGTGCCTGGTGAACCTGGGGGCGTGGTATGCGCGGTGGATCGACCAGCGGGCGGCTGCATGACACGCAAAAGATTTTCCATGAGACGCGACACTAATTGGGAGGAACCATGTCAGCCATCTGCGGAATAATTGGAGAACGCGCCGCGGCCCCCAAGGGGACCCGGGATCTCGCGATCATGCTCGGTATGCTGCGCTCGCGGGGGCCTGACGGTTCCGCGCACCATGTCGGCCGTTCGGCCTCCTCCGCCGCGAAACCGCTGGCGCTGGGTTTTCGCCTGTTGCGCGTCGGCGACGCCGACCCGGCCCCGGTGGTGGCGCGCACCGACGACGGCGTCAGCCGCGCCGTTTGCGACGGCCGCGTATTCAACGCCGCCGAGCTGCGCGAGTACCTGCGCGGTAAAGGGCGGACCACGCGCAGCGACGACGCCGCCGAGATCCTGCTTCACCTCTATGAGGTGGACGGCGTCGACGGCCTGCGCCGGGTGGACGGCCAGTTCGCGCTCGCCGTCTGGGATGGCCGCAAGGATGCGCTGGTGCTGGCCCGGGACTTTCTCGGCGTGCGCCCGGTCTATTACCACGCCAGCGGCGACAGCATCGTCTTCGCATCGGAGATCAAGGCGCTGCTGGCGGTGCCCGAGATCCCGATCGCGGTCGACGAGGTGGCGGTCTCGCACTATCTGACCTTCCTGGCGGTGCCCGGCCCGCGGACACTGTTCGACGGCATCCGCAAGGTGCCGGCCGGCGCGGCGGTCATCTACGGACGCGACGGCAGCGTCACGACCACGGTCTTCTGGGACCTTTTGCAGGATCCGATTCCCGAGGTCGACGACGAACGCTTCTACGTCGAGCGCACCAAGAAGCTGCACGAGGGCGCGGTCAAACGCCGCTGGGTGCCCGGTCCGATCGGGGCGCTGCTGTCGGGCGGCAACGACTCCAGCGCCAACGTGGCGCTGCTGGCCAAACAGGTCGCCCGGCCCGGCGACCTGCACACCTTCACCGTCGGCCTGGCCGAGTTCGAGGGCGACCAGCAATACAGCGACATGAAATACGCGCGCCAGGTCGCCGAGCTGGTCAAATCGCAGCACCACGAGAAGCTGCTGGGTACGGAGGAGTTCCTGGAGACGATCCACCTGACCACCGACGCCATGGACGATCTGGTGTCGGAGCCGTCGGCCGTGTTCCTGCACCATGCGCTCAAGATGGTGAAGGAGCAGGGGCTCAAGGTGGTCGTCACCGGCGAGGCCAACGACGAGCTTACTTGTGGCCACGGCGAGATGATCCGCATCCGCGAGCGCTACTACAAGCGCTGGCTGCCGTATCTGCAGCTGCCGTCGTTCGTGCGCAAGCTGGCCGCGGCGGCGGCGCCGGTGCTGGCCCCGAAGCGCCGCGATCTCATGCAGCGAGCGGCGGCCGGCGAGGAGTACTTCTGGAACTTCGAGATCGCCTGGCCGGAATCATCGCTGGGCGACATCCTGTCGCCGGACGCCCTCAAGAGGACCTCCGGCGAGAAGGCCAGCGGCGTGGTCGCCCGTGACGTGGAACGCCTCAAGGCCAGCGAGCACGGCAAGCGCGACTACCTGAACCACATCATCTACCGGATGATGCAGGACTACTATTTCCAGAACCTGATGCTGGGCAAGCTGGACCTGCTGTCGTCGCAGCTGGGGCTCGAGCCGCGCTGCCCGTACACGGAGCCGGCCTACGCCCACTTCGTTTACAACGTCCCCGCGACCTTCAAGCAAAAGGGCGGAATGGTGAAGTACTTCTTTAAGAAAGCCATCGAGGGCCTGTTGCCCGACTCGATTATCTATCGCCCCAAGCAGGGGTTCCGAACTCCGGTGGTGGAGCTGTTCCGGGGCAAGCTGGGCGACTGGGCGCAGCCGTATTTGCTCGACGATGGGTTCACGAAGAGCGGCTTTCTTCGGCGCGATCATGTCTCCACCCTGCTGGCCGGCCACCGCGCCGGCACCGGCGACTTCAGCAACCGGCTGTGGACGGTGCTGGTCTTGAACCTGTGGCACCGCCGCTGGATCCAGTCGGGGCGCCCGGCGACGCGACCGTCGGCCAGCTTCGAGGTGCGCGCCGAGGCCTGATCGCCAGGACACACACAACACATGGACCTCTACGGCCATCTGTTTCAGCGCGTCCTCTACCCGGCCTGGGAGGGCATCCTGCGTGGGCGGCCGACCCTGGATCGCCTGCGCTATCTGGAGCAGACGCAGTGGCGCTCGCTGGACGAGCTCATCGCACTGCAGGCGGCGGATCTGCGGCGCCTCCTGCGCCACGCGTTCGCCAATGTCCCGTTTTACCGCCAGCGGTTCGAGGCCGCGGGCATCGGCCCCGACGACGTGCGCCTGCCCGACGACCTGCGGAAACTGCCGATCACCACGCGCGATCAGGCCCGCGAGGGCCTCGAGCAACGGACGGCCACCGCCGGAGCCACCGTCGACATCCGCAAGAGCACCAGCGGCACGCTGGGCAAGCCGCTGGTGTTTGGCTACGACCTGCCGTCGGAATACTGGCGGCAAGCGATGAAGCTGCGCGGGTACGGCTGGGCCGGTTATTACCCGGGCCAGCGCTCGCTGCACTACTGGGGCGCAGGCGCGCCCTCGACGTCGCGCCTCAAGCGAACCAAGATCTCCGCGGATCGCCTGATCAAGCGCGAGCACTACCTCGACTGCGGCACGCGTGGTCCCGCCGAGCTGGAACATGTCGTGGCCGCCATCAGCCGCATAAGGCCGGCGATCATCCTCTGTTACAGCCAGGCCGGCGCCGACCTGGCCCGATACATCAACGAGCACCAGCGCCGGCGCTGGGCGACCATCCCGGTCCTGTGCGGCGCGGAGCGGCTCTTGCCGGCGGATCGGGTCGCGATCGAGCAGGCCTTCGGCCCCGCGGTCTTCGAGACCTACGGCTCGCGCGAGGTGATGCTGATCGCGACCGAGTGCGCGGCCCACCAGGGGCTCCACGTCTCGATGGAGAACCTGGTCGTCGAGGTGGTCGTGAGAGGTGAAAACGGCGCCGGACCCCGGCGCGCAGACCCCGGGGAGATCGGCGAGGTCGTGGTCACCGATCTTCACAACCTCGCGATGCCCTTCATCCGCTACGCCACCGGCGATCTGGCGGTGGCGGCTGCCGAGGGTGTCTGCCCGTGCGGGCGCGCGCTGTCGCGCCTGACCAACGTCGAGGGGCGCGTCACCGAGACGCTGCTGGACGGCGAGGGTCGCCGGGTCAACGGCCTGGTGTTCAACGTCGTCATCGCTCACCTGGCGCACGCCATCCGCCAGTTTCAGGTGTCACAACACAAGGACCGGTCGGTCACCCTGCGCGTGGTACCGACCGCCACCTTCGACGCCGGCATCGAGGACACCTTGCGCGCCACCTGGCAGAAATACCTCCCCGGCGTCCGCGTCACCATCCAGCGCGTCGACACCATCCCCCTCTCGAAGACGGGGAAACGCCAGGTGGTCACGGT
>DASRQT010000574.1:0-8357 GCA_035696485.1 Polyangia bacterium
CCCGTGAAAAGCCAGCGTGAACAGGGCCCAGTGGATGGGCAGCATCACCCGCCCCTTCAGCAGCCGGTGCGCGGTCACGGCCTGTTCGGGTCCAATGTGCCAATCGGGCCAGGCACGATGATATTGCCCGATCTCGATCGTGGTGAGGTCGAACGGTCCCAGCCTCTCGCCGATCTCCTTCATCCCCGGGAACAGCCCCGTGTCACCCGAGAAGAAGACGCGGTGGGCATCCCCCACCAGCGCGTAGCCGGCCCACAGGGTGGCGCCGTAATCAATCGGCGGGATGCGGCCGGAGGCGTGGCGGGCAGGTGTCGCGACGATCCGCAGCGCCTTGACCCTGTGCTGCTGCCACCAGTCCAGCTCGACGATGCGCGCTTCGGGGACGCCCCAGTAGCTGAGGTGGGCACCGACGCCCAGCGGGACGATGAACGTGGTGTCCCAATCTTTCATCGCCGCGATTGTTCGGTAATCCAGGTGGTCGTAGTGGTCGTGCGAGATCAGGACGGCGTCGATGCCGGGTAGATCGCCGAGCGCGATCCCGGGCGTGTACCAGCGCCGCGGGCCGACCCAGCGCAGCGGTGAGGCGCGCTCGCTCCAGACCGGGTCGGTCAAGACCCGAAGCCCGTCGATCTCGATCAGCAGCGTCGAATGGCCCAGCCAGGTGACGCGCAGGCCGCTTCGCGGCGGCGTTTCAAACTTGCGGCGGTCGACGGCGACGGTCGCGATCGGCTCTGCAGGGCTGGTGTTGCTGCTGGCGTGAAACGCGGCCGTCACGGAACCCCACGCGTCATTGAACAGCGGCTGTGGATTTTCGAAGCGGCCGTCCTTCCACTGCGGCGAGCTCTCCATTCGGGCGCGCCGTTCGCCGTCCGCGCGTTTGCCGAACGCCCGCCAGCCGTCGGCGACCGCCAGCCCGACGGCCAGCGCCGCCGCAAATCCCAGCCAGCGCAATCCGCTGCGCAGCCAGCGCCGCGGCCAGTTTGTCACCCTTGCCATTTCTGCGCGCTAGACTACCGCACCCGACGGCGGCGCGACGGTCAGGAAATAATTACGGCAAAGCCAGCTCGACAGACCGCCGTTTTACAGAAACTTTTGCCGGCGCCGGCGTAGAACCACCGGAGGTCGCATGCGCCTGACGCGTTGTCTCGGGGTTTGGCTGGCCGGCCTGTTCGCCGCCTGCAGCACGCCGGTGCTGGGCGCGGCCCCGGCGCCGGCGCGGGTGGTGCTGGTCGAGCTGTTCACCTCGCAGGGCTGCAGCTCGTGCCCGGCCGCCGACGCGTTTGTCGCCCAGTTGCCAAGCCTCGGTTACGGGCATGACAGGGTCCTTCCGCTGACCTTTCACGTCGATTACTGGGACGATCTGGGCTGGAAGGATCCGTTCGCGTCGCCGGCCTTCACGGAGCGCCAGCGCCGTTACGCGCGGCAGGGGGGATTGCGATCGCCAGAATCAACCCATGGTGAACCCCTGACCGGGGTGTACACGCCGCAGATGATCGTCGACGGCACCGTACATTTTTCCGGCGGGCGGCGATCCGTCGCGCTGGCCGAGATCCAGCGCGCAGCCACCGCCACACCGCTTTTCGATCTGTCCGGCACCGCGACCATCGACAGCGATCGCGCCACCATCACCGTTCGCGCCGCGCCCGCCGCGGCGCCCCCCGGGCGCGCGGCCAAGCTCGCGGACTGGCAGCTGTCGGTTGCCTTGCTGGCCAGGCGCGCGCGCACAGCCGTGACCCGCGGCGAAAATCGCGGCGAAACGCTGGACGAGGCCGCCATCGTGCGCGCCCTGTCCGAACCGGTGCCCCTGCCATCCACGTCGGCCGGCACGCGCATCCAGCTATCGAAGCCGTCGTCGCTGTCCTGGACCGACATCGAGCTGGTCGCCTTTGCGCAGGCAACGGCCACCCTGCACATCGGCGGCGCCGCGGCCGTTGTGATCGCGCGCTAGCCGCGGCGTTTTGGTGGTAAGGGATCGGTCGTGGCTGGCAGCGGGGAACAGCGCCCGTTCGTGGGGCGGCAGCAGGAGAGCGACCGGGTCGCCGAGGCCCTTGCCGACGCGCTGACCGGTCGCGGACGGTTGATGCTGATCGCCGGCGAGCCTGGTATCGGCAAGACGCGGCTCGCCGACGAGGCGACCACCACCGCCGCGCGCGAAGGCGTACCGGTTCTGTGGGGCCGTTGCTGGGAGTCCGGCGGCGCGCCCGCCTACTGGCCGTGGCTGGAGGTGTTGCCGGCGATGGTGCGCAGCCTGGACGGCCAGGCGCTGCAGCAGGCGCTTGGTGACGGCGTCGGCCTGGTCGCCGAGTTGATTCCCGAGCTGCGCGGACGACTGTCCGACCTGTCTCCGCAGCGGTCATCTCAGTCGTCCCCGTCCTCGCCCTCGACGCCGGAGGAGGTGCGATTCCGCATGTGGCGATCGCTGGCCGCCGTCATCCGCGGCGCCGCGGAGGCCAAGGGTCTGGTCATCGTGCTGGATGATCTGCACGCCGCCGACCAGTCGTCACTGCTGCTGCTGCTGTTCGTGGCGCGCGAGCTGCGGTCGATGCGCCTGCTTGTGATCGGCACCTTTCGCGACGTCGAGGCGCGCCTTGAACCCGAGGCCGGCGCGTTGCTGTCGCGCGTGGGGCGCGAGGGGACGACGTTGACGCTGCGTCGCCTGGACCGCGAGGCGACCACGAGCTTTCTGCGCAAGCGCGCCCTTGAGGTGTCTCCCGACGTCGCCGACCGCATCTTCCAGAGCACGCAAGGCAACCCCCTGTTCATCGAAGAGATGTCGCGGTTACTGGGCGACGACGCGGCCGGCGCCGCCTCCGCCTTGATGGCGGGCGTCCTGCCCGATGGCGTGCGTGACGTCATCCGCCAGCGGCTGGAACGCCTGTCGCCCGGGGCGCGGGCGCTGCTGGATCTGGCTGCCGTGGCGGGTGATGATCTGGACGTCGGCCTGCTGGCCGCGACGGCGGGACACCCCACGGTCGACATCTCCGCGACCCTGGCGCTGGGCGCGCGCGCCGGCGCGCTGCTGGAATCTGGCGGGCGCTGGCGATTTTCCCACGCGCTGGTGCGCGAGGTCCTCTATCGCGATCTTCCGCCCGAGGCGCGCCGCGCGCACCACGGCCGGATCGCCGGTGCCCTGGCCCAGCGTACGGCGGACAGCGCCACGCCGCCCTTTGCGGAGCTGGCCCACCACGCGCTCGAGGGACCGCCCGAGGGCCTGGCGCGCGCCGTCGACTATGCGGTGCGCGCTGCGCAGCAATCGCTGGAGTGCCTGGCGTATGAAGAGACGGTATCGGGGTTGACCCGCGCGGCGGCTGCCGTGGCGGCCGCCGGAAACTCCCCGGCGTTGCGCGCGCCGGTGCTGCTGGCGCTGGCCGAGGCCCAGATCCGTTGCGGCGCGCCCGACGCCGGCAAGGCCGCCTGTCGTGAGGTCGCAACGCTGGCGCGCAAGCTGGGCGATGCCGACCTGCTGGCCCGCGCCGCCTTGACCTACGGCCGCGTGTTCACGTTCGCCGTCGTGGATCCGATCCTGGTCGGCATGCTGGAGGAGGCGCTGGAAGCCCAGCCCCCGGGCGACAGCGCGCTACGCGTTCGACTGCTGGCGCGCCTGGGTAGTGCGCTGCAGCCGGCCCGCATCACCGACGAGCCGGTGCGCGTCGTCCGCGAGGCCATCGCGGGGGCTCGCCGTCTTGGCGACCGCGCAACCTTGCTGGAGGTGCTCTATGACGCCCTGGCCGCCATGATGGACATCGTCCATCCGCGCGAACGGCTGGCCTTGAACCTGGAGGTCGAACGGATGGCGAACGCGGTCGGCGATCGCGAGCGCCTGCTGCGCACCCACGGGCGTCTGGTGCTCGATCACACCGAGCTTGGCGAGCTCGGCGCCGCCGACGCGCGCATCGCCGCCTTCGAGACCCTGGCCACCGAGCTGGCCGCGCCCTGGATCTTGTGGCGCGCTCCGCTTTTCAAAGCGATGCGCGCCCTGATGCACGGTCGGTTCGATGAGGCCTCGGCCCTGGCCGACCAGGCGCTGCAGATCGGCCGCCAGGCCGGCGACCCGCAGGTCGACCGCTGCACGATGTTCTTTCGCGAGGGATTCCTGCGCGCCGCCGAACGACACCCCGAAATGGTGGCGCTGGATCCGGAGGTGCGGCGCGAACGGGCGGCGCTGTTCTGCGGGCCGGCCTGGCAATCGATGGGCTCGGCGCTGATCGCCTCTCGTATGGAGGACGCGGAGACGACGCGGCAGTACCTGGATCTGGTTCCTGCCGACATGTGCCCGCCGGCCGACAACGGGTTTCCGCTGTTTTTCTTGGCCGAGCCGACCGCCTTCGCCGGCCCTGACGACCTGGCCGAGAAGGCGTTCGACATGCTGCTGCCGTCCGCCGATCGCGACGTGTTGCTGGGGATGACGCAGATGACGTGGGAAGGGCCGGCCACCCGCCTGCTCGCGTTGCTGGCGGCGCGCCTCGAGCGCTGGGAATCGGCGTGGACGTTCTTCGACACCGCCGTCGCGCGCGCGCAAAAACTGGGTGCCGGGCCACTTCTTGCCCGGACACGCTACGAATTCGCGCGCGCGTTGCTGGCGCGCGGCGCGCCCGGTGATGGCGAGCGCGCGCGACCTTTGCTGACAGCCGCACACGAGGCCGCCGGGGAGCTGCAGCTGCCCGGTCTGATCCGCCTGGCGGCTGCGCGCCTGGCAACGCTGGTGCCATCGTCCGTCATCGGGTTGCCGTCGCCGTCGCCGTCGGTTCCGTCGCCGTCCACCGCCGTGGAGCCGCCTCCGTTTTGGATGACCAGCGAGGGCGAATACTGGTCCCTGCAGTATGAGGGCAAAACTTTTCGTCTGAAGGACAGCCTCGGCCTGCGCTATCTGGCCCGCCTCCTGGCCGAACCCGACCGCGAGATTCACGTTCTGGATCTGGTGGGTGAACGCGCCGGAGCCGAGCCGGGTGGGGCGTCGCAAGCCATTGACGCCGGTGACGCCGGCGAGCTTCTGGACGGCGAGGCGCGCGACAGTTATCGCCGGCGGCTGGACGACCTGCGCAGCACGCTAGCCGAGGCCGAGTCTTTCGGTGACGCCACCCGCGCAGCGCGTGCCCGCGAGGAGATTGACTTTCTGGCCGGCGAGCTCGGGCGCGCCGTGGGTCTCGGCGGTCGCAGCCGCCGCGCCGGCTCGGCCGCCGAACGCGCGCGCAGCGCCGTGCAGCGTCGCATCAAGAACGCGCTCGACCGCGTCTCGGAGTCCGCCCCCGCTCTGGCCGCTTACCTCACCAGGACCATCAAGACCGGCAACTTCTGCGCCTACCGCCCCCGCGCCGGGTAGCCCCTGCAACGGAACGTCAACGGACCTGCAACGGAACTTCGCGTTCCGTGGGACGTCACGCCTTGGGGTCATGAACCCCAGCGACCTCAAGGACCTTTACGACCGCAAGGGGCGGGCGCTGGTCCGGCGGCCGGGTTTCGCCCGCGAGACCGGCCAGGCACGGGTTTCGATGACGCCCGGAGGCCTCGCCTGCCACGTCGTCGAACCGCCCAACCGGACGTTGCGCGTCGACGTTCCCGTCGACCACGGTGGCACCAATGCCGGCCCCCACCCGGGCCAGTTGATGCGCGCCAGTATCGGCGCCTGTCTGGCCATCGGCTACACGATCTGGGCGGCACGCATGGAGGTGCCGCTCGACCGGGTCGTCCTCGAGCTGACCTGCGATTTCGACGCCCGCGGTCAGCTGGGGATCGCCGCCGAGGTTGCGGTCGGCTGGCAACGCCTGGTGGTCGACGTGACCATCATGAGCGTCGCCGCCGCGGCCGACGTCCGCCGCGTGGTCCAGACCGCCAATCGCACGTGTCCCATGCTGGCCAACCTGTCGCCGGCCATCGTGCAGGTCCATCGCCTGACCATCACTGCGACATCACCACAACCAACCGAACAAGAACGAACCACACACGAAAGGATATGAATCATGAACCGCAACAACATCGCCATCCGGACCGCCTTCGCCATCCTCCTCCCCGTGCTGGCCACCAGCGCCGCTCAGGCCGCCGATCGCCAGCCCGCTGCCGCCGAGGCCGCGCGTGCCGACATCCAGAAGACGCTGGGCTTCGTCCCGCAGTTCTTCCTGAAGTTCCCGCCCGGCCTGCTGCCCGGCGCGTGGGAAGAGATGAAGACCCTGCAGATGAACCCCAGCACGGCGTTGCCGCCCAAGGTCAAGGAGCTGATCGGCCTGGCGGTGGCTGCCCAGATCCCGTGCCGCTATTGCATCTTCGCCCACACCGAGTTCGCCAAGCTGGGCGGCGCCACCGAGGTCGAGGTCGGCGAGGCGGTCGCGATGGCCGCCATCACTCGCCACTGGAGCACGTTCCTGAACGGCATCCAGACCGACGAAACCAAGTTCCGCGGTGAGGTCGCCAAGATCGTCGACAACGTCAAGCAGGCGATGGCCAGCAAGTCACCGTCGCCGTCGCCGGTGAACGTGGTCGATGGCCAGACCGCCCTGCGCGACATCAGTCAGACCCTGGGGTACGCGCCCGAGTTCCTCAAGAGGTTTCCGGACGTCGCGCGCGGCGGGGCCTGGCGGCAGATGCGCGACGTGCAGCTCTCGCCCACCACGGCGATCCAGGCCAAGAACAAGGAGCTCATCGGTCTGGCGGTGGCATCTCAGGTTCCGTGCCGCTTCTGCATCGTCGCCCACACCGAGTTCGCCAAGCTGGCCGGCGCCACCGACGCCGAGATCACCGAGGCGATCGCCCAGGCCGCCCTCACGCGAGACCTCTCCACCGTGCTCAACGGCATGATGGTCGACGAGGGGCAGTTCCACCGCGACATCGATCGTCTGGTGAAGGGCGCCCGCGCCGCCGCCAGCAAGCAGTCCCGCGCGACGACCACTGCGCAAGCGCGCTGACACGCCCATCGCAAGCAAGACCCAATCATCCGGGGTGGCGAACGTTGCCGCCCCGGATTTCGTTCGTGATTACCCATCGTGATCGTCGCCGTCGACGGCGGGCGCCGGCAGCGGCGGCGGGATCACCTGCACCCGCCGCACCGTCCGCGGCGACGCCTCCAGCACCACCAGGATGACGCCGCCGTTGGCCGCCAGGCGCGCGTTGCGGTGGGGGATGCCCCCGGCCAGCCGCTCGCACAGGCCGGCCATGGTCGTCGCCCCCTCCGCTTCCTCCAGCTCCAGCCCCAGCTCGCGGTTGACGTCACGAAGCGGGACGTCCCCGCGCACGAGCGCCGAACCGTCCGGCAGCTTGTTGATGGGCGTCACCTGCTGGTCGTTCTCGCTAAACACGTCGCCGACCAGCTCTTCGATCAGGTCCTCGAACGTCGCCATTCCCGCCACCACGCCGTGCTCGTCGACCGCGACGGCCAGGCGTTCGTGCTCGCGGCGCATGAAGCGCAACACCTCGACCGCGACCATGGTCTCGGGGACGATCTTGACCGGCCGGATCAGATCCTGCAGCACGATCAGCTTGCCCTGCCAGGCCATCGCCACGATGTCCTTCGCGCTGACGTAGCCGATGATGTTATCCAGGTTGCCGTCGTAGACCGGGATCCGTGACCGCCGCATCTCCAGCAAGAATCGCTGGACCTGTTGCGCGGTGGCCTGCAGGGGCAGGGCATCGATGCGGTTGCGCGGGATCATCAGGTCGCGCAGGGTCAGCTTGTCGAACTGCAGCGCGCGCGAGGCCAGCTCGCTGACCTGTTCGTGGACGGCGCCGGTCTCGGCCGCCTCGTTCACCATCTGCTGCAGCTCCTCCTTGGAGATGCGAGCCTCCATGAAATTGGTGCGGTCGGAGAACGGCCGCAGCACCACGTTCGAGCTGACGGTCAGGAACCAGACCAGCGGCCGCGCGATCTGCGACAGCCACAGCATCGGCCGCGCCATCAACAGCGCGTAGGTCTCGGCGGCGCGCAGGGCCAGCGACTTGGGCACCAGCTCGCCCAGCACCAGCGAGAAGTACGACACGATGGCCACGACGATGGCGAGCGCGATCTGCTGCGCGTCCTCCGCCATCCAGGGGACGCGTTCGACCAGCGGTTCCAGGTGCCGCGCAAGCGCCGCGCCGCCGAACGCCGCCGCCGTGGTGCTGACGACTGTGATCCCAATCTGCACCGTGGCCAGAAATCGCTCGGGCGCCGCGCGCAGGGCGGCCAGGGACTTGGCGCCAGGGCGGTTTTCGTCCAGAAGCTGCTGCAGCCGCGTCCGACGCACCGAGACAACCGCGATTTCGGCGCCGGCGAAGATGCCGTTGACCAGGATGAGCCCCAGTACGGTTATGAGCTGGCCTAACAGAGATGTGCCCAGGACAGACGCAATAGTAAGGACGATTGCGCTCCGGCGCTGCTCGTCCGGCCGTCG
>DASRQT010000575.1:0-22196 GCA_035696485.1 Polyangia bacterium
CAATAAGCGTGCTAGGCATTATCTTGGCTCGTTTAGGCTCCGGAAAGGATTGTCATGATGCGGCCTGCCCGAATGACTTGGCGCGTGGGGACGCTGTTTTGCCTGTGCGCCTTAGCGGTCGGCGGTGGCTGCGCCGCGCACATCGATCGCGGCCCCCAGGACGACGCGGGCGCCGGCGGCGGTCCGGCGTCACCCGGCGGTAGTGGCGGAAGCGCGGGCAGTGTGACGCCGCCGGGCGGCGGCGGCCCACCGCCGATCACCGACGCGGGCGGCGGCGGCTACGGTACGGGCGACGGCCCCAGCGCCGACGGACTTAACTGCGGCCTCACGATGTTCAAGCTGGAGCGGCTTCCGCCGGACGTGCTGCTGGTTCTGGACAGGTCGGGGTCGATGCGCGACTTCGCGATGGGCCTCCTGGGCTGCATCTTTGGCAAGTGCAACTCGAAGTGGATCGACATGAAGAACGCGCTGGCGGCCAGCGTGACCGCCACCGAGGCTACGGTCAACTGGGGCCTGAAGCTGTTCCCAACCGACAACTCCTGTGGCGTCACCGACGGCGTCGCCGTGCCGGTCGCGCCCAATAACGCCAACGCCATCAACATGGCCATCAACGGCACGCAGCCCGATGGCGCGACGCCGACCCGGCTGGCCATCGAGGGGGCCGGCCGCCACCTGATGAGCCTGACCACGCCGAACCCCCGTTACATCGTGCTGGCCACCGATGGCTTGCCCAACTGCAACGGCGCCGACAACATGGGCGACGATCAGGCCGCGATCCAGGCCGTCACCGCCGTCGCTGCCGCCGGAATTCCGGTGTTCGTCATCGGGGTCGGCACGCAGAACCTCCTCGGCGGCGCCGCCGGTGGCGACGCCACGTTGAGCGCGATGGCGAACGCCGGTGGCAAACCGCGCGCCGCCAACCCCACCTACTATCCGGTCACCACCTCCGCCGACTTCAGCGCCGCGCTGGCGACCATCGGTGGCCAGATCGTGTCGTGCACGCTGTCGATCAAGGCGCCGCCCGATCCCACCAACATCGCCGTCGAGGCCGACGGCAAACGGGTTCCGCCCAGCGCCAGCAACGGATGGCAATATGGCCCCAACATGACCACCATCCAGTTGACCGGCAGCTGGTGCAGCGACTATCAGAACGGCACCATCAAGAACGTCCAGACCATCTTCGGCTGCCCCGGCATCGTCATCCCCTGATCCGCCCGCGCGTTTGCGCGCTAAGATGCGCGCATGGCCCTCGCCGACGACTTCGCCGCCGCCCAGGTGGCGGTCAAACAGCTGAGCAAATCGCCCGCGACCGACGAGCTGCTGGACCTGTACGCGCTCTACAAGCAGGCCACCGTCGGTGACGTTTCGGGCAAGCGCCCCGAGGTCCTGGATTTCAAGGGCCGCGCCAAGTTCGACGCCTGGAGCAAACGGAAAGGGACCGGCAAGGACGATGCGATGACGGCGTACGTTGCGCTGGTCGGCAAGCTCAGCGGCAAGTACCGCTGATTGATCGAATCGAGCGGTCATCCATGCGGGTTCTGCTGCTGACGCCGCCCATGACCCAGCTCAATACGCCGTACCCGGCGACGGCGTATCTGACCGGGTTCTTGCGCGGGCGCGTGGCCGAGCTGGGGGTCGAGGTCAAGCAGGCCGACCCGGCGCTGGAGCTGTTCCTGCGCGTGTTCTGCCGCTCCGGGATCGAGAAGGTCGCGCGCGTCCTGGGTGAACGGGTGGCACGTCGCCGCAAGGGGACGCCGGCGCCGCCCCCGTCGATCGCCAACTTCGTCGCGCAGCCCGACCGCTACATCGACACCGTCGAGGCCGCGGTGCGGTTTCTGCAAGGGCGCGACCCCGGCCTGGCGCTGCGGATCGCGGGGCGCGACTTCCTCCCCGAGGGGCCGCGGTTCGCCGCCCTCGAGGCCGCCTCGCCGCACGATCAGGAGGCCGGGCTGGCCTGGGCGTTCGGAGCGCTGGGGCTGGCCGATCGCGCCAAGTATCTCGCCAGCCTCTACGTCGACGATCTCGCCGACGTCGTCCGCGACGGGATCGATCCGCGATTCGAGCTGTCGCGCTACGGCGAGAAGCTGGCCGAGAGCGCGCCCACCTTCGACCAGCTGGCCGACGCGCTCTGCGCGGAGCCGACGCTGGTGGACGAAACCCTGGACGCCATCGCGGTCGAGCTCTGGCAGCAGCACCGGCCCGATCTGGTGGGGGTGACGGTGCCGTTTCCCGGGAACGTCTATGGCGCGTTTCGCATGGCGCGCGCGATCAAACAACGGGCGCCCGAGACGCGCCTGGTGCTGGGCGGCGGCTACGTCAACACGGAGCTGCGTGATCTCAGGGACCCGCGCGTCTTCGACCATTTCGACTACGTGACCCTGGACGACGGCGAACGGCCGCTACTGGCGCTGATCGAGCAGCTGCGTTCCCCGGAAGCCGCCGGCAGCCTGTTCCGCACCTTCGTGCGCGAGGGTGGACAAGTGGTCTGGAAGACCGACGCCACTGCCCACGACATCCCGCTGCGCGACGCGGGCACGCCGACCTACGACGGCTTGCCGCTGGATCGGTACGTGTCGCTGCTGGAGATGCTGAACCCCATGCACCGGCTGTGGTCGGACGGGCGCTGGAACAAGCTCACGGTCGCCCACGGCTGCTACTGGAAGAAGTGCACGTTCTGCGACGTGTCGCTGGATTACATTGGCCGCTACGATCCGGCGTCCGCCGATCTGCTGGTCGACCGGATCGAGGCGCTGATCAAGGAGACCGGCCAGACCGGATTTCATTTCGTCGACGAGGCGGCGCCGCCGGCGGGGCTGCGCGCGCTGGCCGAACGTCTCATTGAACGGCGTGTTGTCATCACGTGGTGGGGCAACATCCGATTCGAGAAGACGTTCACCCCCGCGCTGGCGCGCCTGCTGGCCCGGTCGGGCTGCATCGCCATCAGCGGCGGCCTTGAGGTCGCATCGGATCGCCTGCTGGCCCTGATGAAGAAAGGCGTCACCGTCGAACAGGTCGCGCGCGTCAGCCGCGCCTTCACCGACGCCGGTGTCATGGTCCACGCATACCTCATGTACGGTTTCCCGACGCAGACCGAAGCGGAGACCATCGATTCCCTGGAGCGCGTGCGGCAGCTATTCGCGGCCGGCTGCATTCAATCGGCGTTCTGGCACCGATTTGCGGCCACCGCGCACAGCCCGATCGGCCGCGAGCCGAACCGCTACGGCATTCGCGTGCTGGACAACCGCGACGAGGTCACGTTCGCGCGCAACGAGCTGCCGTTCGTCGATACCACCGGCTGCGACCACGAATCGCTGGGCAAAGGGCTGCGCAAGGCCATCTACAACTACATGCATGGCGTGGGCCTGGACGTCGACGTGCGGACCTGGTTCGGCACCGGAAAAAAGTCGGCGAAGCTCCCGCGCCCGCGCGTCCCGCGCGACCTCATCCGTCGCGCGCTCGGAACACGGGCCAAGCGCGCCGGTTGACCCGGGTCCTGGGATGATCACCTTTACTAGTGAGGAATCATGACAAAAGCCGAAGAGTTTCAGCGCGCGGCCGAGGTTGCCGCCCACAGCAAGAAACCCCCCAGTCCGTCCCACGACTCGGCCGGTAAGGTAGCCGCGCGTCGCGGGCGCACAAAGGACCGCATCCCCAATCAGGCCTCGCACAACCAAGGCACGACGCACACCAAGACCAGCTCTTACGAGTTCGAGGTGACGGCGACCAGCCGTCCGTCGCGAAAGTCGACGCGCAAGGCGCTGAATCGGCAGAAGACCGACAGCGCCCTGCGGATCACCGCGATGAACCGCACCGCCGCCGCCTCGACGCGCGCGGCGGCTCGGCGCGGCGGCTAGCGCCGACCGTGGCCGCCGCCGCCGCGCATGAACCCGCCACCACCGCCGAAAGACGATCCCGTGTGGCCGAAGCTGGGCACCTGACTGGGAGCGAAGAAGTGGCGTGGGGGAGCCTGGAAGGATGGCGCCTGGTAGGCTGGGGCGGTCCATTGGCGTGCGACGGGCGCAGGCGGCGCAAATGATCGGATCGGCGCCACCGGGACGTACGATCGCATCATGGGCGGCGCATAAGATCGCGACACCGTCGCGGGCGCATACGATCGCGGCGGCATGGGGCGGTACGCGGGCCTCTGTACATATGACGGATAGGTGATCTGCGGACCCACGGCGCCTTGCGTGCCGGCCCCCCAGGCGGGCGTGCGCGCACCCACCATCGGGCTAACCCCCCAGCGATGGACGGGCGTCTGCTCTCGAATACCGGCGTGCGCCCAGGGACGAGCGCTGACCGCGATACCGGCGTGTGGCTGGATCGCCACGCGGGGCACCGCGCCGCGTGCGACGACCGCCAGCCGGGGCGTCGGGGCGCCGACACTCGCTCCGGCGAACCCGGCGGCAGGCCCGCTGTTCACATGGACGGTGGTGCCTCCCATCGACAACGCCCGCCGGTTCGAAACCACCGTCGTGTTGCCAAAAATACCCGGGACGGCCCGCGCCGGCAGGAAAGCCGGGTGAGCGGCGCCGAGGTGGGCCGCCAGCGTGAACCGCCACGGCGATCGCGTGCCGATCGGTCGGCCGATCCCGATGCCGCGAGGGGGCAGGGGAGACCAGCCGGCGTAGCCGCCGCCCCACCGCCACGATACCCACGCCGGGCCCCACAGCGTGCCGGGTATCCAGCACCAACCCCGCGCTCTTAGCATCGCCCATCGCCCGTAGTGAAACGGCGCCCAGCCCCAGTCCCAGCCCGAGACCCAGGTCCACCCGTATTCGGTCATGACCCAGTGACCGTTGGTCGCGTAGGGCGAAAAATCGGAGCCCACCACCGCGGTTGACGGCATCCAGACCCGGCCATAGCTGGCGTCGTCGATCCACGATCCGTAGGGCGCCAGCGGTTCGGCGAACTGCGTGTAGGCCTGCGGGTCGTATCCGTCGTCATAGGTCTGGGCAACCGAATCGTCGTAGGCCACATCGGTATCCAGCGAATCGGCGTACATGTTCGGATCGTATTGATCGTCATCCGGGACCGCGGCCGGCACACTGTCCAGGTCCGTTGGCTGAGGCGCCGCCAGCGGGGTTGTATCGATGAACACCGGGCCCTGGGGGCCGGCCGCGAGCAGCAGGTTGGCAAACACGGCCGTGATGAGGACTGTCATGGACGTTCACTCCTTCCCCCAGCATTTGACGGGGGCGAGCCCATGGATATTGAAGACGCGATCAAGAATACGCGAGTTACCCGCGAAGTCTTGGCTCGTCGCGCCAGCCGCTGCTCGGGCAGTCAGAGCAGCGGACGCGCTCAGCGCACGCAGCGCGCGCGGTACGCGTACATGACGTTTTCGTCGTAGGCGTAGCCCTGGCTGAAAGAGACGCGCCAGGCGCTGTCCGTGGTGCCGGCCACGCGGGTGGACGTCCAGAAGGAATCGGGTGGGGTGTCGGGAAAGGCCGTCGGGTCGAGGGCGGGATCCGCGCGCGCCTCGTCGACCAGCGACTGCAGCTCTTTCATGTTCGGCAAGCGCCAGCCCCCGCCAGCGAAGGTCAGCGCCGCGCAGGTGGCGGTCGCGTCCGCCCACGGGCGCATGGTCGGGTCGAGGGTCTGTTGCCAGGTCAGACCGGTCCTGGTGTCGAAGACGTTGCCGTCCGCCACCCGGTAATGTTCCGACGGAGGTTCTTTCGCGTCGGAGCCGGCGTCAGCTTCGCGGACGCAGCGCACGCGGTACCGGGATTCACCGTCGATGAACTTGGAAAACCCGGTTTCGAAGTAGATGTACCAGACAAACCCAGGCTTGTCGGCGACGGGCGACGACGTCCAGAACCACTGGTCGGGAGTGCCGGGAAAGACGCCGGGATCGATGGCCGGACTGCGCCGGGTGAAATCAACGATCGAGATCAGCTCCATCCGCGTCGGCAGGCGCCAGCCGCTTCGCCCGTCGAGGTCGAGGCACGCGCAGTGGGTGCCGGCCTCACTGGAAGAGTAGGTTTCTGCATCGAGGTTTCGCTGCCAGACGAGGTTGGTAACTCTATCGACCGCGACGCCGGTCGAGCTCGTGTCGTAGTCCTGGGCGGTCGGCCCGACGCGAATCGTTGGATCAGGGAGTGGCCACGCGGCAAAACGGCTGGAGGGCGCTGTCACCGGGCACGAGGTTTCAGCTTCGCGGTCAGCAGTAAAATCGAGCGGTGCGCCGTCCGGCGTGTCGTTCACGCCGGCATCGTGTGTCTTCTGTGCCGGGCCGCAGCCATGTGAGCCGCCGCTGGCGCCGATCAAGAGGCCGGGCAGCAAAACGCGGAGCGTGACCACCGACTCAGCATAGCCGCTCGGACGCCACGGTGGCGACGGCCATGATGCCGTGCTGCGGATTGACCCCGGTGTTGGTCGGGAACACCGACGCATCCATGACGTAGAGCCCGTCAACGCCGTGAACGCGCAGCTGCGGGTCGACGACCGACATCGCCGGATCCGATCCAGCGCGGCAGCCGCCGAAGAGGTGCGTCGCCACCATGCTGTAGTCGCGCGGGTCGACTGACGCCTGGTCGTATCGCGACAGCTCGTCGGGCGAGCGCAGCACCTCGGGCATCCCGTACACCCCGGTCACCACCTCGGTGGCGCCGGCCAGAAAATGCATCTCCGCCAGGTGCTTCATCCCGCGCCGGGTGCGATCGATGTCGTTAGCCGTCAGATCGTACTTCACATGATCGCCGAACAGCCGCGACGGCCGGATGCGCCCCTCGGCCTCCGCCCGCACCGCGACCGACCATGTCGCCACGTGATCCAGCCGGTCTATGTAAGCGCCCAGGCGGCGCCCGGCGCCGGGAAAACGCGCGGCCGCGACCTCGGGCGGAACGTTGATCGACTCGAGCTTGACGCCGACGGTGTCGCGCAACCCCAGCACCTCGAAACCTTGTGACGCCCCCGTCCACGCGCCGACGACGTTGGGATAGACCGCCATCACCGCGGTGCCCGGGTGGGCCATGAAGTGATCGCCCAGATGCGGGCGCCGGATGCCGCTGCGGCGAAGCAGGTTGGGGCTCTGGATGGCCGACGCCGCCACGATCACGGCGCGTTTGGCCGCCACGCGGAACGTGCGCCGCCCGCGACCGCTGCCGGTCGCCGCCGGCACCGACCCTGTTACCGCGACGGCGCGACCTTTCTCGACCACCACACGACCGACGGTGGCGTGGGCGTAGACAGCGGCGCCGTCCTCGACGGCCCGGCGCAGGTAGTTCACGGTGGTCGACTGCTTGGCCTCGTACGGACAGCCGTGAAAGCAGCGCCCCGAACCCCGGCAGCCACGTTCATACCGGTGCAGGTATCGCCCTTCGATCTTGGCGCGCTCCGAACCGATGCGCATGTGAACGTCTTGCCGTCCGGCGGTATCACCCTCGACCACCGGGCGGGCCGACATCTCCTCCTCGATCTTGCCATAGGCAGCGTCCAGCGCCGCCGCCGTCAGGCCGTCGCCCAGGCCAAATCGCGCGTGCCATCCGGCCAGGACCGCCTCCGGTATCCGCCACACGATCGCCGAATTGACCAGGGTTCCGCCGCCGACGCACGACGCCTGCAAGATCGGCGTCGTGGCGCGCCCAAAGGCCGTCTGCTTGGCCTGGTTGCGAAACAGCGTCGCCATGGTCGTGCGCGCGATCCTCCCCAGCTCGGCTGTTGCGACCAGCGGCCCTTCCTCCAGCACCACCACGCGCGCGCCCGAACGCGCCAGCGTGCGCGCCGCCGCGCCGCCACCCGCGCCCGAGCCGATGACGACGAAATCCGCCGCGTCGGCATCGATGTCGACCTGCTGCGCGTCGAAGAATCCCGCCTTCACGACGCGTCCTTGGCCTGCGCGGCGCCGGCGTGGTCTTGCGCGCGGCCGTACTCGTAGGCGCCGACCCGGCGCAGGACACGTTCGTCTCCCAGCAGCAGCACGCAGGCCGACAGCTTCAGGAACATCGCGGTGGCCCGCACCAGGTAGACCCGGCTGTCCAGCAACTTCTCCAGCAAGAGCTCGCGATCCGCGCTGTTCAATCCACCAAAAGTCCGCAGGCGACGCATCAGTAGCGGCGGCGCGAACCAGGTCAGCCACAGCGATGCGCGCAACAGGAGGGCTCCGTACCAGGGCGGCTCCAGACACTCGCGGCGAAACTCGTCACCCAGATCGATGGTGTCGACGACGCCGCCCAGGATCCCGCGCGGCAGGAGCGCGCGCCCGATGGCGTCGGCCCAGCGGACTTCGAAGGCGCGCAACTTCATGAGAAGGACAGCTCGGGCCGGGCCGCCGCTTCGGTCGCGTACACCGCGGGACGGCGATGCCACCACGGGCGCGCCTCCTCGAGCTGCGCGGCCAGCCGGAACAGCGTGGCCTCGTCGCCGTAACGGGCGGTGAAGAGCGTTCCAATCGGCAAGCCCCCCTTGCTCCAGTAAAGCGGCACGCTCATCGACGGTTGGCCGGTCACGTTGGCCAGGGGCGTGAACGGGACGAAGCGAAAGATCGGTCGCACCGAGGCGGTCATCAGGCCGGGAATGCGCAGCACGCCGCTGAGCCCGGTCGCCGCGACCACCCGGCGCGCCAGGGCTTCCGGCCCGCGCGGCTGCAACGCGCCGATCGCGATCGGCGGTTGGCCGAGAACAGGCGAGACAAGGACGTCGTAGCTCTCGAAGAAATGCGTGACCTTTCGCGCCACCGCGTTGAAGTGTTCCTGCGCCTGCGCGAATCGAACCGCGCTCTGCTGCCGGCCGTACATGGCCATCAGCGCGGTGTCGACCTCGATCTCGCCCCGGCGCGGCCCGCGCTGGCGGATCCGCGAAACCTCGGCGATCGCGGCGGCGATCTGGACGCTGACCAGCAGCAGAAAATCGCGCGCCAGCGCCAGCGCGTCGACGTCGAGATCGACCTCTTCGACGTCGTGGCCCAGGCTGGCCAGCAGCTTGCCGGCATCTTGGTTGGCGGCCAGACAGTCGGGGTGCACCTTGGTATCGGACAATGCCAGGTGAGGCCGCGTGGTCAAGGCGATACGCAAGCGCCCCGGCGGCGCGCCCACCTCGTCGGCGAACGGCCGCGACGACGGTGACACGTGAAAACGCGACGTTGTCTCCGGGCCGGTGGTCGCGTCCAGCATCGCGGCGCTGTCGCGCACGCTGCGGCTCACGACATGATCGACCGCCAGGCCGCCCCACAGCTCGCTGTATTCGGGGCCGACCGGCGTGCGCCCGCGTGTTGGCTTGAGGCCGAACAGCCCGCAACACGAGGCCGGGATACGGATGGATCCGCCGCCGTCGCTGCCGTGCGCGACGGGAATCACGCCGGCCGCGACCGCGGCTGCCGCGCCGCCGCTGGATCCCCCCGGCGTGAACTCGCGGCCCCACGGGTTCAGCGTCGGGCCAAACAGCGCCGGTTCGGTGCACGGCATGATCCCGAACTCCGGTGTGTTGGTCTTGCCGAAGAACACCACCCCGGCCTTGCGATAGCGCTCGACCAGGTTGCTGTCGGCCTCCGGTTTGTATCCGGAGACGAACCGGCTGCCGAACGACAGCGGCGCGCCGCCCAGCGCCGCGACCAGATCCTTGAGCAAGAACGGGACGCCGCGAAAAGGCCCGTCGGGCAACGTCCCCGCGACCGTCTGCCGCGCCTCATCGTAAAGCGGCGTCACCACGGCGTTGATGCGAGGGTTAACGCGTTCGAGGCGCGCGATCGCCTCGTCCAGCAGCTCGGCGGGCGTGATCTGACGCGCCCGCACCAGCGCCGCGAGGCCCAATCCATCCAGGTGGTCGTATTCGGCTATCGCCAATCGCTCCCCCTCACTTTCGCGACGCCGCGTGACGTGCGGTTCATCTTGACACCATCACGAATAGTCGGACAATACGCTTTCGGAAACTGAGTGACAATTCATTCATGATGGCGAGACGACGTACAGATGACAAGCGGCAGCGGATTCTGGACGCAGCGGTCCAGGTGTTCGCCAGCAAGGGTTTCTTTGCCAGCCGCGTCAGCGACATCGCCAGCGCCGCCGGCATCGCCGACGGCACCGTTTACCTGTATTTCCGCAACAAGGACGACATCCTTATCAAGTTGTTCGACGACGTCATGGGCGTCCATCTGGAGGCGGCGCGGCAGGAGATTCGCGAGGCCGAGAACGCGCTGGATCACCTGCGTATCATCGCGGACCACCACCTCGGGCTGCTGGGCCGCAATCCCGAGCTGGCGGTGGTGTTCCAGGTGGAGCTGCGACAGTCGACGAAGTTCATGGAGCTGTTTACGGCGTCGTGGCTCAAGGACTACTTCGATCTGGTCGAGGCCGCGATCGCCGCCGGCCAGCGCGACGGCAGCATCCGCGAGGATCTGTCGCGCAAGCTGGCGACGCACGCGTTCTTCGGCGCCCTGGACGCGATCGTGACGTCGTGGGTGCTGGCCCGCAACGCGTTCGATCTGACCGAGATGGCCAAACCGGTCGTGGATCTGTTCCTGACCGGCGCGGCGGCCACCAGCTCCTCCGCCGCCAAATCACGCCGGGTCCTCAAGGCGTCCGCAGGAGGTCGATAGGATGGACGGCCCGTCTGGTGTCATCGCCGCCCGCGGTGGCAGCTTCCTGATCGAGGACCGCAAACCGGAGGAGGTCTTCACGCCCGAGGACTTCAGCGACGAACAGCGGATGATGGGTCGGACCTGCGCCGACTGGATGGAAGGAGACGTCGCCCCCAAGCTGGATCAGATCCTGGCGCTGAACTACGAGACCACGCGCCAGTTGATGCGCAAGGCCGGCGACCTGGGCCTGCTGTCGATCGAGATCCCGGAGGAATACGGCGGGCTGGGGCTGGACAAGGTGTCGGCGACGGTGGCTGCGGAAAACTCGGCGCGCGACGGCAGCTTCGTCGTCACGTACATGGCGCACACCGGGATCGGCACCCTGCCGATCGTCTATTTCGGGACCGAGGCGCAGAAGAAGAAATACCTGCCCAAGCTGGGTAGCGGCGAGTGGATCGCGTCGTATTCGCTGTCCGAGGCGTCGTCGGCGTCCGACGCGATGAACGCGAAGACCCGCGCGGTCGCGTCGGCCGACGGCAAGAGCTGGATCCTGAACGGCGAGAAGATGTGGCTGACCAACGCCGGTTTCGCCGACGTCTACACCACCTTCGCGAAGGTCGACGGCGAACACTTCACCGCGTTCATCATCGAAAAGGGGATGCCGGGCGTCAGCCTCGGTCCGGAGGAGAAAAAGACCGGAATCAAAGGCTCCTCGACGCGGCCGCTGATCTTGAGCGACGCCGTGGTCCCGAAGGAGAACGTCCTCGGCGAGATCGGCAAGGGGCACAAGATCGCGTTCAACGTCCTCAACATCGGGCGCTTCAAGCTGGGCGCCGGCGTCACCGGCGGCGCCAAGCTGGCCATCGGACAGGTGGTCGAGTACGCGAAGGGGCGCCTGGCGTTCGGCCACCCCATCTCCGACTTTGGATTGATTCGCCAGAAATTGGGCGAGATGTCCATCCGCGCGTTCGCCTCTGAGTCGATGGTCTACCGCACGGCCGGGATGATCGATCGCAACCTGGCCGACGTCGACGGCAAGGACAGCGAAGCCTGTCTCAAGCGGATCGAGGAGTACGACGTCGAATGCTCCATGGTGAAGGTCTGGTGCTCCGAGATGCTGGACTACGTCGTCGACGAGGCGGTCCAGATCTACGGCGGCGCCGGCTTCGTCGAGGACTATCCCGCTGAACGTCACTGGCGCGACGCGCGCATCAACCGCATCTTCGAGGGGACCAACGAGATCAACCGGCTGCTGGTGCCGGGACGCCTGCTCCGCCGCGCCATGAAGGGCGAGCTGCCGGTGTTCCAGAAGGCGATGGCGTTGATGGAGGAGGTCGCGGTCGGACAGCCGGCCGTCGAGCCGGCGTCGGGATTCCTCGCGGCCGAGGCGCAGATGGTCGCCGGGGCCAAGAAGGCCGCGCTGATGTGCCTGGGGCTGGCGGCCCAGCACTTCGGTCAGAAGCTGGCTGACGAACAGGAGATCCTGTCGCACTTCGCCGACATCGCCATGGAGACCTATGCGCTCGAGAGCGCGCTCCTGCGCACGCAGAAACGCGCGGCGGTGGCCGGCGCCGGCGTCGACAGTGCTCGCCTGCAAGAGGCGGCGGTGCGCTGTTTTGCGCAGGATGCCATGGACAACATCGACGTGTCGGCGCGCCGTCTGCTGGCGGCGGTCTTCGAGGGCGAGAAGCTGCGGCCCTATCTCGAGGCGCTGCAGCGGTTCACCAGGCGACAGACGGTGAACACGGTGGCGCTGCGGCGGCAGGTCGCGGCCGCGACGATCGAACTGGGTAAATACCCGCTGGGTTAATCCGCGGCGCCCGGCGCCGCGCTTAAGAAATCATAGGAGGTTGGAACATGAACTGCTCGGACATCGCACATTGGGGGGACACAATGAATCTGTCTACAAATCGCAGTCGGAACCGCGGAATGGTGTTCGCCCTGCTGGCCCTCATCGGGGGCGCCTGCGGTGGCGCGAGCAATTCAGAGGTGAAACCGGACGCCAGCGCCGGCACGGGCGGTAGCGCCTCCGGCAGCGGCGGAGCATCAAGCGGCACCGGCGGTAGCGCCGGGGGCAGCGGTGGCAGCAGCAGCGGCAGCGGAGGTTCCAGCGGGACGACGGGCAGCGGCGGCACCGTCGGCACCGACGGCGGCGGCACCGGTGGCGTTGTGGGCATGGATGGCGGCGGTAACAACTGCCCGGCACAGACGGCGTTCACGCTGGGCGTTCACATCATCCTGGACGTGACCTGGCCAGCCACCACGGCGAGCGCCGCCGGCACGGGGAAGGTTCACCTGTGGAACCGCGCCAAGTTCACCGCCACTGGCACCTCGTTGGTGGGCGAGACCTCGAACTGTGGCACGAGCCTTCCAGAGTTCGCGCTGAGCTTCGGGGGTCAGGTTGTCACCGGCGGCAGCAAGGTCTCCATCGACGTCCCCAACACGGTGTGGGACGCGCCGATGATCCCCAAGTTTCCCAACTCCGGCACGATCTCCAGCTGGAACGCGGGCGGCATGATCGAGATCGTTCCCACCGTCGCGCTGGTGGGGTTGACCATGCCCGATCCGAAGGCGATGTGGCCCGCTTCCTATACCGGGATCATGGCCGTTGATCACGACGGCGACGGAAAGCCGGGCTTCACCGCGGTCCCCAGGGACGACCGCCCCTACACGGCGCCGCCGACGGCGCTGGGGCTCTTCGGCTCGGCCCCGACGGCGGATCGCATCTACCTGGCGTCGCGCACGGTCGTGGCCCTGAGCGGAAAGCTGGACTCGTGCAACGAGCAGTCGGGCACGGCGAACGTCGCCTTCTTCGACAGCCACGTCGTCGGTTGCCGGCTCAAGGGCGGCACCACCGACTGTAACGCCGCCCAGATCGACTTCGTCGATCAGGGGCGGACGAAGTACGAGGCGAAGACCGGGACTTTCAAGTCCAAGAAGGTCGCCGACAACGCCACCTGCGCCGACGTCCGTGCGGCCTTCCCGATGTGACGTGACCTGAATGAAATTTGGAAGCGCCGTCGCTCTCGCAGCGACGCTGGTCCCGGTCATCGCCGGGACCGAAGGGTCAGGCTACGCCGCCGGGTTCTCCGCCGCGCGCTTCGGCGGCGAACACGGCAACGTCACCACCACCAATCCGACGGCGCTGTACTACAACCCCGCCGGTATCGCGTTCTCGGATTCGCCGACCGGCTGGACTTTCTTTGGCGACGCGACGGTGGCGCTGCGCCAGGCGTCCTGGGAGCACGCGCCGTCGCCGACCGACATGCCGGAGCCGCCCGGGGCGGAGGGGGCGACCTTCGGCAAGGCGACGCTGTCCAACCGACTGCCCAGCGGGCCGTACCCTGGACCGGCGCTGGGCGCCTCGCTGCGCCTGGGGAGCCTCGCGTTTGGGCTTGGGCTCATGGCCCCCTTCGCCGGTGAGGTGAAGTGGGATCAGAATCTCAAGTTCAAGAACGACCCGAACTTCCCGCTGGCCGCTGGCGGCATTCAGCGCTGGAGCGGCACCACCGGGGCGCTGACCTTCCTGTACGTGACCGGCGGCATCGCCTACCGGCGCGGTCGCGTCGCGGTTGGCGTCACCGGAAACCTCATCATCTCGTCGCTGGCCAGCACGCAGTCCAAGACGCCGATTGGCAGTGGCGAGCCGGACGTGACGCGAGAGGGGACCGCTGTCCTCGAGGTCAAAGGGATTCACGGCAGCTTTGGCGCCGGCATCATGGTGGAGGCGATTGATGACCGGCTGTGGTTTGGCGCCGGATATCAGGCGCAACCGCAGCTTGGTCCCATGACCCTGAACGGAACCATTCGCACGACCTACGCCGGGGGCAGCACCCTGTTCAACGTCGATTTTCACCAGGCGCTGCCCGACAGCCTTCGTTTGGGCGGGCGCTTCCGTGCCAATCAACGGCTGGAATTTCGCGTGTCAGGCGAGCTCACGCGCTGGAGCGTGATGCAGAGCCAGTGCGTCGGGTTCGAGCACGAGCTGTGTCAGGTCGACACCACCGGCGCCGACGCGACGCCCAAGAGCACCACCATCCAGAATTTGCGGCGTCGATGGAAAGACACCTACGGCGTGCGCGCCGGCGCCAGCGTCTGGGTGCGCCCCACCGTCGAGATCTTCGCCGGCACCGGCTTCGAGACCGCCGCCGTTCCCGACGCGACCATGAACCCAGGTCTGGCCGACGCCAACCACGTTGACGGCGCGCTGGGCGGAAAGTTCAAGCTCTCCGATCGAATGTACCTGGCGGCGTCGTTCACGCTGGTGCAGTTCTTCGACCGCGACAACACCGGAAAGAGCGAGCTGGCCAACTACAAGGTGCCGACCAATGTGCCCGACGGCGGCGGCAAGTACACGCAGCGGATCGAGATCTTCAACACCAACGTCGAGTACAAGTTCTGAGGGCGCGATGACGGTGAACGCGATCCCCAGCCAACCCCTGTTGACGTTCTCCCAGTGGCGCTACCTGCTGCTGGACAATGGCCTCGGCGCCGCGTTCCTGAACCTCGGCATCAACGCCGCCATCGCCTGGGCGGTGTTCCGACACGTGGCCATCGTTCCCCTTTGGGGCGCGGTCGGGATCGCGACCGACACCGTCGCGACAAGTCTGATCTTGCCGATCATAACGTGCGTGGTGGTGACGGCGCTGACGCGATGGCACGTGCGGGCCGGGCGCCTGCCGGCGCTTGGTCCCGGGGCGCAGCAAAACTTTTTCGTTCGCGTCCTGCCGCAAGCTGTCGGCCGGCGCGCGCTGTTCTCCGCGGTGGTGTCCTGCGTGTTGCTGGCGCCTGTGACCCTGGCGATGTTGACCTGGATGAAGGTAGACCAGCTGCCGTTCGCTGATTTCATCGTCTTCAAGGCCGGTTTCGCCATCGTCAACGGCGCTCTGGTCACGCCGCCGCTGGCGCTGGCCGCGCTGGCCGGTACCCCTGATAAACGAAAGGCTGCCCCATGATGCTCTCCTTGCCGATCGCCGCTGTCACCGCGTTGACCCTGGCGACCGCCGCCGATTCGCCCGCGACCCGTCTCAACGAGCTCGGCTCGCTGCCGCAGCCGGCGCTGGCTGAGCGCCTGCGCGCGACCTCGCCGGAGGACTTGATTGTCCTCGGCCGTGAGGGACTACGCCGCCTCGGCAACTACCGCGCGCGGCTGATCAAGCAGGAACGGGTGAAGGGCAAGCTCTTGCCGGCGCAGACCATGGAGGTGATCGTCCAGGCCGCGCCGCGCGCGCAGCGCCTCGAATACGTGGAGGGTCCCAAGGCCGGCCGCAAAGTGGTCTGGACCCAGGCCCGCCCGGGCGAGATGCTGGTGCGCGAGTCTGGCATCCTGGGCATCGCCTCGATGTGGATCGATCTCACGGGTTCGCTGGCCAAGGGCGACACCAACCATAGCGTGACCGAGCTGGGATTCGGCCCGCTGCTGGACATCGTCTCCAACGATCTGCGCAAGGCGCGCGCCGTGGGCGGCCACATCCGGAAGGACCAGGGCTTCGACGCCAGTGGAAGCTATTGCATGGAGTATGTCGCTCCGCCCGGCGCGCAGGGTCTTTATGCCCAGCGCACGAAACTGTGCGTCGACGCCAAGCTGGGGTTGCCGGTCAAGATCGAGGTCCACGACGCGGCCGGCTTCCTGGAGCGGTACGAGTACAGCAACATCCGCCCCAATCAGAAGATCGAGCCGTCGGTTTTCGAGAAGGTCTAGTCGCCGAGAAGGTCTAGTCGCCGCGCTCAGGCCAGGGCGGCGGTCACGATCTTGCCCTGCGTGATGTTCTGCTCCAGGACCTCGGGCGCGACGCCCACCGCGGCGCCCAGGGTCTTGCCCATGGCGCCCAGCGTGTCGGCGAAGCTGATGTCGCCGCCGCCCGGGATCCCCTTGCCGGTCTTGGAATCGATCGGCGTCGCATAGTAGTCGCCGGCCTTGGGTTCGAGGCCCCCGATGACGCCGGGCCGGATCGGCTTGCCGATCATCACCGTGGTGTGGTGGCTGGCCCAGTGGTCGCGCCCCGTCAGCCCCTTCTTGACCAGCGTGCGGCCAAAGACGTTGTACATGGCGAAGGTGACCTGATCCTGCAGGTTGTTCTGCTGCAGCGTCGTCATCAAGCTGGCGATCTGCGCGACGCCCGAGGCCGTCTGCGGCACCTCGGCGCGCAGCAGGTCGGGGTCGGCGTGGTTGTCGCCGCCGAACGGGATGTGGATGACCAGCACTGGCGACACCTTCATCCGGATCAACGTCACCGCCGCCGTGATCTGCCCCTCCGGGTCGTTGCTGGTGATTCCACCCAGCGCATCCAGCAGCGAGTCCGACAGCGATCGCGCCTGCTGCCGCGAGGCCACCAGATTGTCGAGATATAGCCGCTGCGCCGACGTCCCCTGCTGTTTGAGGAGGGTGTGGATCTTGTCCAAACTGCGATCGCGCAGCTGCTGCAGCCGCATCAGCGGCCCGGTCGGATGGGTCAGTACGTCGCGCAGCCCGGTCGGATTGAGGTTGGGCAGGCCGCGCCCGTCGAAGGTCAGGAACTCGCCCGCGCCCACCGAGATCGGCTCGGTCTGCACGGTGCCGAAGCACGGCGCCAGCACCTTGGCGGCGATCGACGGCAACATCTCCTGCTTGGCCGTTGCCCCCATCAGGCGCATGACCTTGGGCAGGTTCGGGTGGTTGTTGGTCAGCGTGGCGTGGTGAAAGAAACAGGTTCGATCCAGGACCCACTGCGGCAGCGTCGACCAGACCTGCGCGCCCGTGACCGCCTGCGTCCCCAGGTTGAACGGCGTGGGCGCGACCCTGGGATCGGCGGCGTGCGGGATGTCGGCGAAGTCGTAGGTTCCGGGCGCGTTGGCGTTGACGGGGTCACCCGCGAACGACGTGCTCAGGATCAGGTACTGCGCCTTGGTCTTGTCGCCGCAGCGGAAGGTGTCGTCGGCCAGTGCCTGCCGCGGGCGCATCAAGAACGACAGCGGCAACCCGGTGGCCAGCGCCCGCAGCCCGACCGCCCCGGTTCCAAACAGGGTGCGCTGCAGCAGTTTTCGTCGTGTGATCATCAGCTATAGTCCCGAGGAGATCGTCAGCGGTGATGAACAGGCCAGCACGAACGTCGATCGCAGCGCATCGCTGGGGGTCTCGCCTGCCGCGACCGACTCCATATAATGATCGGTCAGGATGGCGGTCAGATCTTTCGTCCGGCCGTCCTGCGCAGCAACGCCCATCACGACGCCGACGAAGTCCTTGATGGCGGCCTCCTTGCCGGCTCCCGCGCTGCTCCATCGGCTGCCGGCGCCCGCGTCGATCAGCGTCGGCGCCAGCATCCCGCACAGGTTGTCGGTGGCCGACACGAAGAACAGATTCGGGTCGTGCGGCAAAAGCGGCACCTCGGAGCCGCGCGCGTAACCGTCGCCGGGAACGGCGCCGGCCAGATTCGCGGCGGTCGCCTTGGCCCGGTCCGCCGGCGTCCGCTTGCCGTAGATGCCACGGATGCCGCAGGGGTCGGCGATGCCCAGGCGCCCCTCCAGCGACGCGCACAGCGCCTCGCGCCGCGAGATTCCGATCACGATGCCGCCCTCGTCGGCGGTCTTGGTTCGCGACGCGAACGTGATCAGCGGCGACGAGAACAACGCGCGAACCAGCGCCTTGAAGTTGTACCCGCTGTCCCTGAAGACCGCCGCCACGCGCAGAAATTCGGGGTCGTCCTCCGCGCACGAAGCCGAATTGGCCAGCCGGCAAAGCTTCTGCGTCCAGGCCACCGCGAACCGGTCGTGCGTGGCCATCGCCTGCGCCAGCGCCGCGATGCCGTTGCCGCTGACCGGGGCGCCGTTCGCGACGGTGAACTGCGCCACCGCCGGGATACCGTCCGCCGCCGCGTTCAGCTGCTGCGCGTAGACATAGTTGTATGACTGGCGGAAGAAGTCGCGCATCGGATCCAGCGTCTGGTGGCATCCGTAACAGGCGGTGCCGGGCTGGACGTGCATGGCGTCGGACGAGCTCTCCGACACCTGCACCGTCGTGCCGCGATCGTCAAAGCTCAGCCCCAGACCCACGATCAACGCCTGGTTGGCGGTCACCCGCGCCTGATTGCTGGCGTTGGTGGGCCAGTTGGCGAAGAAGGCCGGCGTGGTCATGAAGCCGACGCGCGGCGTGGCGACCACCAGCTCGGTCGCCGCGCGCAAGGCCGGCAGATCCCAGAACAGCGTTCGCTCCTCGCCGGCGCCGCGTGGCGCGCGCACGGTCACCATCTTCCAGTCGTCCCAGTCCTGGTCCGAGAACTGGCTGACCGTCTTGCCGCAGCCCACGCGGCCGCCGAAGAAGAATGTGGCCAGCGCGATCAGGCCGCGAAAGCCGTTCTTGGTGTCGGGCGTGGCGCACATCGCCGCGTTGGCCCCGTTGTACGGCGTCGGATCGGTCCAGTGCATGTAGTTGGGGGACGCCGGGTCGGCAGATTCGCTCACCGGGATCGGCGTATCCACGCGCACGAACTGGAAACCGGGGAACTTGCGCAGCGGCCACCACGCTGCCGGCACCGGATTCCCGGCGTCATCTTGCGGGGCCGCATCCATGAACGCCATCGCCATCAGCAGCGGCGGATTCAGCATCAGACGCTGCGTGGTCACCACCTCGTTGAAGGGCCGACCCTCGTCGATGAGCTGCAGGACGGTGCGGGCAAAGCTCTCCTCGGCGGCGCGCGCGAAACGCGTCTGGTCGACCACCGCCCAGTTGTTCGTGTTCAGACCCAGCTGGTCGTCGTAGTCGGCGGTCACGGCCTGCGTCTGCTGAAACGCCTGCTGAAAGAACCCGAACATTCGCGCCCGCCACGCCGGCAACGCGATCCATCCGTCGATGAGCCCCGACAACGCCCCCGGATTGGCGGTCAGGGCCGCCAGCTCCTCGCTGGTGACGGGCTGCCCCACCAGCGTGTTCTTGACCTTCGCCCCATAAACCGCCGGCGGCAGTGGTTCGAACTGCGCGACGCCGCCCGCGCCGCCGGTGCCCGCACCGCCCGCGCCGCCGCTGCCGCCAGCCCGGCTGGAGGCGCTCTTGCCGGACGAACACGCGGCCACCGCGCCCGAAAGCAACAGCAGCCACGCCGCGTTCATATTGAGGGTGTGCCTGTTCCTCATGAGTCTTCCGTAACCGCCTGAAGGCGTAAGCCGGGACTGGATGGCATCGAATGGTAAGGGTGCCGGCGGTCCGGTTCAAGGTCGGCGCTCAGCGCCAACCAACGTCACGCGTCAAATTCCCCACATCGCGACGACGAGCGTGCGCTACGATAGGCTCTCTCCTTGAACACACACAGCTTGGGCGTGAACCGCTGAATTTCGCCTGCACCCCCGGTTCCATCCGTCCTTTGATCGAGACGTTGATGACGACCCGCGCGTTGCGATCCCCGGCGCTAGCCGGGCTGCTGGCGATCGCCGTCGGCTGTTCAGGCAGCGGCTCGGGCCCGGGCGGCACTGGCGGTTCGGGCGGGGCGGCCGGCACCACCGGGACGCTGGCCTATCGCCCGTGTCCGGCCAGCACTCGCGTCGGCCAGTTTTCCATCCAGCTCATCGCCGCCGCGGACCCCGCGCCGGCCTACGCGCAGTTCGCTGGCCGCGTGCGCAACGCGCCCGACCCAACCGAGAACTGGCGCGAGATGTCCCAGGATGGCGCTTGCCGCCTGGTCATCGGTCCCGAGCTGGTCTGTTCGACCCCGTGCACGGCTGGAACGATCTGCGCCGGACAGAACCAGTGCATCAACGAACCCGTGTCACAAGATATCGGTGTCGTCAGCGTCGGCGGCCTGGCGACCCCGTTGTCGGCGACCGCGATAGCCAACAGCCAGAACACGTATTACGCGTCGCTGTCAGCCATGCCGTACCCACCCTTTTCGCATGAGACCCCGATCCGCCTGTCGTCGGCGGGAGGCGCCTACGCCGCCTTCACGTTGCAGGGCCGCGGCGTCGTCCCCCTGGACTTTGCGGGTACCGGCTTGCAGGTCATCGCGCGCGACAAGGCGCTACCGGTGACCTGGACGGCGCCGGCGCAGGCGGGGTCGGCGCGCATCTTCGTTCGCCTGGACATTGGCCACCATGGCGGGTATGCCGCGCGCGTCGAATGCGACGTCGCGGATACCGGGTCGATGACCATCCCTGCCGGGCTGATTACCCAGCTGATAGGGCAGGGCACCGCGGGCTTTCCCACCATCTCCCTGACGCGGCAGACGGTGGATTCGACCACGGTTGCGCCCGGCTGCGTCGAGTTCGCGATTGCGTCACCAGTTGAACGGCCGGCGATGGTGGAAGGGATCGTGTCGTGCAGCGATGAAGTCCCTTGTCCCGCGGGCAAGACCTGCAAGGATCAGCTGCGCATCTGTGAATGAAGGAGCTGTTCGATGAAGTTGCTGCGCCGTCTCCTGGTCGTTCTTGCCGTCGCCTCACCATCGGGCGCTTGCGCGCCGGAGGAGAAAGTTAGCGGTTCGGGTGGTTCGGGCGGCTTGCCAGCCAGCGGAAGTGGTGGCGGTGCGCAGGCGGGATCCGGCGGGGCGGGCGGTGGACCCGGCGGCAGCGGCGGTTCGGGCGCGGGTGGGTCGATGCCGGACGCCGCGACCGGGGGGGCGGGCGGTTCGATGACAGACGCGCCGGTTGATGGCGCGGAGGTCGCCGCCGACGCGCTGGCAGCCGATACCGGCGTCGATGTCGCGGGGCTGCCGCGTTTCAGTTTCTTTGTCACCAGCCTGACCGCCATGCGGCGTCTGTCCGGCAGCCAGAATGGATTCGGCGGCGATCTTCGCTACGGCGAGGCGACGGGGTTGGCGGGCGCCGACAAGATCTGCCGCGAGATCGCCGAGGCGGCGCTGCCGGGCGCGGGCGCCAAGACCTGGCGCGCCTTCCTGAGCACCGTCGCCGGGCCGGTTCACGCCATCGACCGGATCGGCGAAGGCCCGTGGTACGACCGAATGGGGCGCGTGCTGGCCATGAACAAGGCTGCGCTGCTGAACCCGCGTCCCATGGGCGCCGATCCGACAATTATCAACGACCTGCCCAACGAAAACGGAATCCCCAATCACACCGACGGCGCGCCGGGATGTGTCGGCAACACCTGCCCCGACAATCACGACTTCCTGACCGGCACCAACGCCATGGGCCGCGTGTACAGCACCAACCCGTTGAACACGTGCAATGACTGGACAAGCGCCGCGGCGACCAACCCGGGCGGGCGCCCCAACGGACCCTGGTGCGGCCACTCCTGGCCGCGGATGGGCAGCGGCGTCCACTGGATAGCCTCGCTCACCGAAGGGGGATGCGGCCCCGGCGTTCAGCTGCAGGAGATGGGGGGCCCGATGCCAGGCGTCTACACCGTCGGCACCGGCGGCGGCTACGGGGGCTTTTATTGCTTCGCGCTGACGCCGTGAACGCAAAATTGAACACGAACCAGGTGCGCCCGTCGGTGCACGCCCGGGTGGCGCTCTGGGTCCTGGCCTCGTTGTGGCTGGCCTGTGGCAACGAAACCACCGCCACGATGAAGTGCGAGATCGACCCGGGCGCCGCCCTACCGGATTTCACCCACCGTCTCGGTTGCCTGGGCGACTTCAACGCGCTGGCCTCGGCGCCGCTGGACGCGACGTTGCCGGGGGCCCGGTCGGTCAAGGTGGTGCTGGACCAGTTCGACAAGGACAACCTTTATTTCCAGGACAGCGCCAAGTACAAGATTCAC
>DASRQT010000576.1:0-10185 GCA_035696485.1 Polyangia bacterium
GGCGAGCGCCGAACAGCGATTTGACGGCGGCCGATCCAAATTCGAACAGGCTGACGACGATCACCACGCCGATGCCCAGCGCCGCCAGGATCTCGATCTTTCTCAGGCCGTAGGGGTGGCGGGTGTTGGCGGGCGCGGCCGCCCAGTGCAGGCTGAGCAGGGCCAGCACGTTCGACGACGCGTCGAGGATCGAATGCAACGAATCGGCGCCCAGCGCGACTGACCCCGAGATGTAGCTGTACCCGGCCTTGCTGACCGCGACCAGCGCGTTGAGCGCCAGCGTGACGATGAAGACCTTGCGCACCTCCAGCGAGCGCCGCCGCGCCCGCAGGGCGGAATCGTCAGCGGCGCTGTCGTGTTCGCACGGGTCGGGGACGTGCATCAGAAGACCTCGTCGGAGAAACGGGCGCCGTAGGCGGCGCTCTTGAACGCGGGCGGCAGCGTCCCGCGTTTGAACGGGATGAGGCGACTTTGTCTCTGGCCGGGCAGGGCGGGCAGCCCCTTGTCAGGGTCGGCACGGGCGAAGACGATCCCGGGTGGTGGCGCAAAATCACGGATCGGCTTGCCCTTGAGGGCTTCGCGCATGTAGCCGAGCCAGATCGGCACCGAGACGTGTCCGCCGGTGGCATCGACCGCGATGGGTTTGAAGTCGTCACGTCCGACCCAGACCCCGCATAGAAGCTCGGGCGTGAAGCCGAAGAACCAGGTGTCGCGGTAGTTGGTCGAGGTTCCGGTCTTCCCGGCGGCCGGGCGGCCAAGCTCGCGCGCCTTCTTGGCTGTTCCCGTCTCGACCACCCCCTTCATCATGTCAGTGACAATGTACGCCGTCTCGGCGGCCAGCCGGCGGACGCGGGGCTTGGGTTTGCTGTTATCCTCGAGAACGATCCCGTCCGCGTCAACCAGGCGGGTGATGAAGACCGGGTTGACCTCTGCGCCTCCGGCCGGGAAGGCCGCCAGCGCGTACGCCACCTCCTGCAACGTGAGGTCGGCGGTCCCCAGCGCCAGCGACAGGCTCTGTGGCAGGGTCGACCGAATGCCCAGCCGTCTCATCATGTCGACGACGGCCTCGACGCCCATCTCCGACACAAGCTGAGCGGAGATGGTGTTGATGCTCTTGGCCAGCGCCGTACGCAGGGTCAGCGGCCCCAGGTACTCCGGTCGGTAGTTGTGCGGCGCCCAGGTGCCGGTGGCGGTCTTGAACTTGACCGGCATGTCCTGCTTGATGGTGAGCTGGTGCTTGCCGCGCTCGATCGCGGCGGCATAGATGAACGGCTTTATCGCCGAGCCGATCTGGCGGTGAGACTGCCAGGCGCGGTTGAACTGGCTCTTGCCAAAGTCGTAGCCGCCCACCATCGACACCAGGTGGCCGTTGCTGGGATCAAGCGCGATCAGGGCGCCCTGAATCTGTGGGACGGCCTGTGGGGCGGCGGCACCTGCTGCGCCGGGATTCTTGGCGTCGATCTCGGCCTCCAGTTCCTCCAGCCCGCGCCGGAGCGCTGCCTCGGCGGCGCGTTGCTGGCGCATATCCAGCGTCGTGTAGATACGCAGGCCGCGCTCGAGGAGATCTTCATCGCCGTAGTGATCGCCGACGTAGCGGCGGATGGTGTCGACGAAGTAAGGCGCGGCGACGTTGGTGAGGCTGCGGTCGCGCGAGACGACGACCAGCGCTTCGTTGCGCGCGACATCGGCTTCCTTGGCCGTGAGGAATCCCAGCTTCGCCATCTGATCGATGACGTAGTACTGCCGCGCCTGCGCGCGCGCGAAGTCTCGGAACGGCGTCGCGCGCCCGGGCGCCTTCGGCAGGCCGGCCAGCATCGCGGCTTCGGCGACCGAGAGATCCTTGGCGTCCTTGCCGAAGTACGCCGCGGCGGCGGCGGCGATGCCGTACGCGCCGTGGCCCAGGAAGACGTGGTTCAGATAGATCCCCAGGATCTGATCCTTGCCAAGGCGGCTCTCGATCCGGTGCGCCAGCATCGCCTCGCGGATCTTGCGCGACATGGTGCGCTCGCGGCCGACGATCAGCAGCTTGGCGACCTGCTGCGTGATGGTCGAGCCGCCCTGGACGACGTGACCGGCGCGCAGATTCGCCCAGGCGGCGCGCGCGATGCCGAGGTAGTCGATGCCGCCGTGGCTGTAAAAGCGGTTGTCTTCGGCGGCGACGAACGCCCGGCGTACCGCGATCGGCAGGTCGGCGGTGGCGACCAGCACGCGGTTTTCCACGTAAAATTCGCCGATCAGCTCGCCGTCGGCGCTGAACACCTGGCTGGCGCGCAGGGGCCGGTAGTCGGTGATGGCGTCCAGGCGGGAGGGCAGGTCGGATTCGAAGGCCCGATACATCTTGTAGGCAAACACGCCACCTATCACCACCGCACCCGCCAGGCTGACCAGCGTGATCCGCAACAGCGACCGAAAGATCTTGGGCAGCACTTTCGGCAACGCCTGCCTGAAACTTGTCATTCGGCCGCCGCCCTTCACTATTCGTCTATGGGCCGCGGGGGCGTTTCAGTCAATTTCTTCGGGGCCGTGGCCCTCCCGCTGGCCATTCACCTGTCGGTGCTGCTGGCCAGCGCACGGGGGTCGGCGGCGCCGGCGGCGACGTCGCCTGCGTCAACGGTGCCCGTGGGCCGCCAGACGTTCGTGGTCGTGCCGTTCGCGAACAGCAGCGGGCAGGGGACGCTGGATTTTCTACGCGCCGGCTTGCCGGTCCTCATTGCCGAGCGCCTGGCCGGCCACCCGGCGCTCCGGTTCGTGGGTGGCGGCGCCGTGGTCGAGAAGGGGAAGCTGGAGGACGCGCTGGCGCGCGCGCACGCCGGCGGCGTGAAGTGGGTGGTCGCCGGGAAGTTCGACAAGCGGCCGGACTGGAAGATCGAGGTCACCGTCGACGTCTACGTGACCGGGTCGCCAGCCGCGCGCGCGGGACAGGCGTCGGCGGTCGGGCCCAAGGACGAGGTGTGGCGGACGGCCCTACGTGCCGCCGTGGAGGCGTTGCAGGCCGCCGGCGTGGAAGGGGTCCCACCCGACGCCGTGCTGGCGCCGTTTGCGCGCGATCCGTACGCGTTCGTGCTGTTCGGGCGGGGCGTGGCAGCCTACGCGGGGCTGGACGGCTATCCGGTCAGCGCCGAACGGGCGATGAAAAATCTGACGAAGTCTCTGCTGATCGACCCCAAGGTCCCGGAGACGCGCCGCTACCTGGGCGCCATTCACCTCGGTGCCGGACGTCCGGGTCATGCGCGCGCGATGTGGAGCACGGCCGTCGAGCTGCGGCCCCGGTACACGGCCGCCATCGCGGCGCTGGCCGCGCTGGACCGCACCTCCGGTCTGCCCTCGGCGCGCGAGCGGTACGCCCGCGTCCTGGAGCTGGCCCCCGACGACCTGGACGCCCGGCGCGCCCACGGCGAGCTCTTGTCGGAGGCCGGGATGCTGGACGAGGCGCAGGCCGAGCTACAGCTGGTGGTGGCCGCCGCGCCGGGCGATCTGCGCGCCCGTCGCGCCCTGGTGCTGGTGCTGGCCTCGCGACAGGCCGGGGAGGCGCTGGCCGCCGAGCTGGCCGAGGTGGTGCGGCTTGATCCCGACGATCTGGACGCTCACCTGGAGCTGGCGGCGGCCTACACCAGCATCGGAAACGGCGAGCTGGCGATCGCGTCGTATGAGGAGGTGCTGCGCCGGCGTCCCCGCCACGCCGGCGCGCTGAAACAGGTGGCCGACCAGTACCGCGCCAGGGGCGACATGGCCAAGGCCATCGCCAGCTACGAACGCCTGCGTCGGGTCGCGCCCGACGATCCGCGGCCGGTGTTTCTGCTGGGCGCGACGTACTACGAGGCGGGGCGTCTTGATTCGGCGGAGAAGAGCTTCACCGAGGGGGCCCGCTACCCGGGCATGCTGGGGGATGCGTATTCGAACCTGGGCGCGATCGCCATCCGCCGCCAGCAGCCCAAGGATGCCATCTGGTTTCTGTCGCGCGCCGCCAAGCGCCGTCCCGATAAGCCGGGCGTGCGCTACAACTACGCGCTGGCGTTGAACGCGCTGGGGCGCTTCGACGACGCATCACGCGAGCTCGTGGCCGCGGCGGCCAGCGCGCCCACCGACCCCGAGATTCATTTCTTGAGCGGCGTGGTGGCGCTCCGGCAGGGGCGAGTGCTCGAGGCCCAGGGCCACTTTCAAGAGACGCTGCGGCTGCGCTCCGATCACGAGGCCGCTCGCCACAACCTGGCCCTGCTGGAGGAGTTGCAGCCGTCCACGTCCGAGACGTCGCTTTCAATCGGGACCCTGGGAGGGTCCCGCGCCCCCCGCGAAGAGCTCGGGCCGGCAAAGCCGTCCCTCCCTCACGCGCGTTAGTCTTGCTTGGTGGCGGCCGGCGCGCCCGAGGGGACGACGTTGGCGTCCAGATCGCGTAGTTCGACCGGTGCGATCTTGGCCAGCGGATCGCGCAGCGATTTTTGATCGCCGACCACGATGATCGACAGCCGGGTCGGATCCAGGTAGCGGCGCGCGACACGCCGGACGTCGTCCTTGCTGACCGCGGCGATCTTGCGCGTGTATTCGGCCAGGTAGTTGTCGGGCAGGCCGTAGACGGCGATCTCCGCCAGCTGGTTGACCACGGCGCCGCGGGTGGCGAACCGCGCCGGAAACGATTTGATGACCTGGTCCTTGGCGCGAGCCAGCTCCGCGTCGGTGACGTCGCTGTCGCGGATGGTGGTTATCTCCTTGATGATCTCGGCCACGGAATCGGCGCTGTGCGGGGCGACGAACTCGCCGCCGGCCGAGAACGGGCCGGGGGTCTTGCGGCTGTCGAAGCTGGAGCGGGCACCGTACGTCCACCCGCGGCCCTCGCGCAGGTTGAGATCCAGCCGGTAAAAGCCGCCGCCCAGGATCAGGTTCATCAACGTGATCGGGTAATAGTCGGGATTGAGGCGTTCGATGCCGATCAGGCCGACGCGAATCGAGGATTGCGGGGCCTCGGCCTTGTCGATGAGGTGGATGCGCGTCTTTCCTCCCGGCGCCGCGGTCGCCGGCGTCGGCAGCTTGCGGACCACCACCTTCTTCGGCTTCCAGGATTTTAACGCCGGCTCGAGCTTGCGGCGCAGCGCGGCCTCGGTGATGTCGCCGGCCACGATCAACACCGCGTTGTTGGGGCGATAGTTGGCGTCGTAGAAAGCCTTCAGATCGGCCGTGGTCAGCTTCTTCAGGGTCTCCTCGACGCCGCTTTGCGGCCAGCCATAAGGATGGCGCCCGCCGTAGAGGACGCGCGCCAGCGCCAGCGAAGCCACGGTCGGGGGGCTGTCCTTGCGGCGGGTGATGGCGGTGAGGACGTTGTCGCGCACGCGCGTGAACTCGTGCTCGTCGAACTTGGGGTTGAGGAGGACGTCGGCCCAGATGGCCAGCGCGGCGTCGAGGTTCTTGGTCAGGGTCGACAGCGTGACCGTCGACGCGTCCCACGAGCTGCCGGTCGCCAGGTTGGCGCCCAGTGACGCGATTTCGTCGGCCAGCTGCAGAGCGGGGCGCGTGGTGGTTCCCTCGTCCAGCATGTTGGCGGTCATCTCCGACAGCCCGGCCAGATCAACGGGGTTGGCGCCACCGCCGGACTTCACGAAGAGGTTGAGGTCAACCAGGGGAAGGTCATGAAACTCCGCCAGAACGACCTCGAGACCGTTCTTGAGCTTGAACCTCTTGAACACCGGCACGGCAAACTGCGGGTCGGGACCCGGGGCGGGTGCTTCGGCGCGGAACGGGGCGTCGGGGGTGGTTGGTTCGGCTGCAGCGGACGCTGGCGCCTGCGTGGCGATCGGCGCGACCGGGGACGACGGTGCGGTCGGCGGCGCCGGCGGCTTGGCCGTCGCGCACGAGGTCGCCAGGAGGCCAACCAGGACCAGCCGGATTGCGCGGCGGCGCGACGTGGAGGTCTGCACGGCGTTCATTTTTTCACCCGCCCCATGATGGGCGCGTCGTTGTTCGGTTCCACGGTCAGGACAACCCGCGCGTCCTTGCGCAGGAACTGGGCCGCCGCCCGCTGCATGGCGGCCGCGTCGACCGCGCGATAAAGACGCAGGTCCTCGCCCACGTAGCCCGGGTCGTTGACCAGGTCGTTGTAGCTTTGCAGCCGCTCGGCCCGGGCCAGCACCGCCTCGAGGCTGCGAACGACGTCGGACTCAAGTTGGTTCTTGGCGCGGTCCACCTCCCGCTCGGCCGGGGGCGCGGCCCGGAGGTTCTCGATCTCCTCGTCAATCACCGCCAGCAGCTCGTCGACGGCGTGCCCTGGCATTGGGGACGCCACGATCTCGAAGGTGCTGGTCAGCTTCTGGCTCTGCTGGTTGGCCGACACCGATTGCGCGATCTTGAGATCGTAGACCAGACGGCGGTACAGCCGGGAAGACTTGCCGTTGGCGAGGAGGTTGGCGACCAGATCCAGCTCGCGGTCGCCGGGCGCGAATTGCGGCGGTGAGATGTAGGTGACGTACAGCTGCGGCTGCTGGATCTTGGCCTCCATCGCGATCCGCTTGGGCGCGTCCAGCCGGGGCGTGGGCACGGCCACCGGCGGCGACCGGGTCGCGGCGGCGCCGGGACCGGCGGGGATGGCCCCAAAATATTTGTCGACCAGTTCCTTGGTGCGCGCGCGGTCGATGTCGCCCGCGATGGTCAGCGTCGCGTTTCCCGGGACGTAGTGGGTCCGGAAGAACGCCTTGACGTCCTCGACGCTTGCGACTGAGAGGTCCTCCATGGAACCGATCACCTCGTGAAAGTACGGGTGGGTCGGCGGATACAGCGCCTCCAGCAAGATCTTCGAGACCAGGCCGGCGGGACGGTTTTCCACCCGCTGCCGGCGTTCGTTCTTGACCACGTCCCGCTGGTTGTCGAGGGTGGCCTTGAAACCGGGCCGTTCGAGCAGGAAGCCCATGCGATCGCTCTCCAGCCACAGGGCCAGCTCTAGCTGGTTGGTCGGGACGACCTCGAAATAGTTGGTGCGATCGGTGCCGGTGGAGCCGTTGACCGAGGAGGCGCCGGCCTTCTGCAGATACTCGAAGTGTTTGTCCTCTGCGACGTGCTTGGTGCCCTGGAACATCACGTGCTCGAACAGGTGGGCGAATCCGGTTCGCCCCATGACCTCGTCCTTGGACCCGACCTTGTACCAGACGTCGACGGCGATCTCGGGGATGCGATGATCTTCGTGCAGGACCACCTCGAGCCCGTTGGGCAGCGTGTACTTCTCGAACGGGATCTGGGGGACGTCGGCGGCGGGTTCGCCCGCGCGCAACAGGGCCCAAGGCAGCAGCGCCAGCAGCTTCATGCGGGTTTTCTTACCACATGGGAGGCGCGGTCAACACGAGCGGCGCCGTCAGCCCGCGAGGTAGAGAATCAAGAACACGGCCGCCGCGTAGAGCGTCAGATTGGTCAGAAAGGGCGGATCGCGCAGCATCGAATCGGTCGGGCTTTCGGCGTCCACCTTGCCGCGGCTGATGGCGATGAAGCGGTAGATGCCGAATCCGACGAACGGGACGGTCAAGGCAAGGCCGCGTGTCCGGAACATCTCGGTGGCGTGGCGGGATTGCGTGTACGCGAAATAGGTCGCCGTGGTCAGCAGGCCCAGCAGGCCCAGCAGCCGGTTGAGCACCTGCGGGTTGTAGTGGCCAAGCACGTCGCGCTGTTCGCGGCCGGTCTCGCCCGACACCCGCAGCTCGTGCGCGCGCTTTCCGAAGCCCAGCAACGCCGACAGCAGCAGCGTGCAGAGCAGCAGCCAGCGCGACGGCGGCACCGAGATCGCCATGGCGCCGGCGACAACGCGCAAGAGGAACCCCAGGCTGATGCAGGCGACGTCCAGGAACGCCACCTTTTTGAGTGACAGCGAGTAGGCCGTGTTGAGGACCAGATAGCCAGCGGCGGTGACCAGGACGCGCAGGTCAATCAGGCCCGCGACCGTCAACCCGACCGCCGCCAGCGCGAAGGCCAGGATCTTCCCCGCTGGCAGTGACAGAAGGCCCGACGCCAGCGGCCGGTTGCGCTTGGTGGGGTGCGCCCGATCCTTGTCGATGTCGATCAGATCGTTGAGCAGGTAAACCGCGCTGGACAGCAGACAGAAGGCCGCCACGGCGGCCGCGGCGTGCAGGTCGGCGCTGACGTCACCGACCCGGCGCGAGAACACCAGCGGCGCCGCCACGAACAGGTTCTTGATCCACTGGTGTGGGCGAAGGGACTTTAGGACCGGGGTTAACATGGCACCGAGACGTCGCTATCGAACGAAGTGATTATCTGGGAGAATTCCCCCCGGTCAACGAATGGCGACATCTGATACACCGGGCGACTCACCCGACGGGGCCCCGGACTCGCCTTCGGACAACGCGTCGTCCACGCCGGCGGGCTCATCGTCGGACGCTTCCGACGATGAGCTGGTCGCGCTGGCGAAGAAGAAGGACTACGCCGCCTTCGAGGAGCTGCTCAATCGATACCAGGACAAGGTCTTCCGGCTAGCCTTCCGGTTCGTCCGCAACGAAAGTGATGCCAAGGAGATTCTGCAGGATACGTTCCTGTCCATCTGGCGCAAGCTGGACACGTTCAAGGGCGATTCGCAGTTTTCGAGCTGGCTGTATCGGATCGCGGCCAACGCCGCCCTGATGCGGCTGCGCGCGCAACGGCGCCATCCCGAGATCTCGACCGACGAGCTGCCCAGCGGTTTTCTCGACCAGTACCAGTATGGCGCCGTCCCCCCTCAGGGGGAGAACTGGGCGCGTCGGCCGGACGAACAGCTGCAGTCCGACGAGCTCCGGCGTCACATCCAGGAGGCGACCGACGCCCTGCCGGAGATCTACCGGACCATCTTCCTGGTCCGCGACGTCGAGGGCCTGTCGACCGAAGAGACGGCGGAACTGCTGGGGATCTCGGTGCCGACGGTCAAGACCCGGTTGCACCGCGCGCGGATGGCATTGCGCGAAGCCATCGCGGCGTATTTCAACAAGAAGTAAAGCGCTTTCTGGCCGAGTTATAATACGGAAGCAATGGTCTCGCGGGGCGCGACGCTGACGCTCGGAGTATGGGGCGCGGTGGCGCTGGCCATGGTCGCCGAGGTTGCGGTCGCGGGCCCAATTGTGGCGCCAGTTGCGGGTCCATTTGCGGGTCCGTTTGAACGACAGCTGCGGCAGGCCGAGGCGCGGCTGCGCGCGATGTCCGGGCGTCCGGAGGCTGTCGCCCCGCTGTCGGTGGTGGCGGGACTGGCGGAGGATCTGCCGCCCAGGATGATCGAGGACGCCCTGCGGCCTATCGTCGCGGGCGATCCGTTGGTGGCGGCGCAGGCGGCGCAGATGCTGGCGCGGCTTGAAGAGCAGCGGGGCGACGCGGCCGGCGCCGAACGGCGGCGCGCGGCGCTGGGGTTGTTCCGACATTTCTGGGTGGTGGGACCGTTCGGTGACGGACGGGCCAGCTTCTCGCAGCCGTTCCCGCCCGAGCTCGAGACCGGCGCGCCTGATGTCGCCAGACGCTTCCCCGGCAAGGAACGCGAGGTCGCGTGGCGACGAGGGGACGACGCGGTTCGTGCGGGCGCGCTGCTGCTGGACGGTCTGCTGCGCCCCGATACCCAGGCGGTCGCGTACGTGGTGGCCTTCGTGCGCAGCGATGCCGTGCGCGATGCCGCCCTGCGCCTGGGATCGGCGGGGCCGATCAAGGTCTGGGTCAACGGCACCCCGGTTTTTTCACGCGACGTCGTGCGCGCGCCGGCCATGGATCAGGACGCGGCGGCCATTCGCCTGGAGCGCGGCTGGAACCGCGTGCTCATCAAGACCGTCATCACCGACGGTCCGTGGCGGATCTATGCGCGTGTGACCGACCCGCGCGGGCGTCCGCTGGCGGTCAGCAACGATCATCTTCCGTCGGGAGAGGCGCCGGTCGCCGTCGCGGCCGCGCCCAACCGACCGCCTGCGGTCGCCAGCCTGGAGACGTTGTTGCGCGCGCGTGCGCGGGCGGCAGCCAAAGGCGCCGCAGGGGCCGGGGCCTGGCTGGACCTTGGCCGCTATCTCGCTTGGTCGGGGGTCACCGACCGCCAGGCGCGCGAGGAGGTCGCCGCGCTGGAAGAGTCGGTCAAGCGCCGCCCGGGCGTCGACGCGCTGGTCCTACTTGCCGACGTGGCGCGCGAGGACGACGAGCGCCGGCAGGCCCTGGAACGCCTGCTGGCGCTGGTCGAAAAGGACAACAGTGTCGACGCTC
>DASRQT010000577.1:0-6111 GCA_035696485.1 Polyangia bacterium
GGGCATCCCCTCGGAGCCGGACGGGAAACCCGTGCCAAGGCATGGGGGACCTACCGCTCCGCGGCCTCGCGAGAGGTATCTCTTCCTCCGTCCTGCGCGAGCGAGGAGATCAGCTCGGCGACCAGCGCCGTCCAGCCGGTCTGGTGGCTGGCGCCGACACCGCGGCCGGTGTCGCCGTGAAAATATTCGTGGAACAGGACCAGGTCTCGGAAGTGGGGGTCGGTCGCATAGCGCGGGTCCACGCCATGGCACGGGCGGCTGCCGTCGGCGCCCGGCTGGAACACTGACGCGAGGCGGGCCGAGATCTCCTGCGCGGCCTCATCAAGCGTCAGCTGACGGCCGGAGCCGACCGGGCACTCAACCTTGAATTCGTCGCCGTAAAAGTGGTGATACCGCTGCAACGCCTCCAGCAGGAGGTAGTTCACCGGAAACCAGATCGGGCCGCGCCAGTTGGAATTGCCGCCGAACAGGCCAGTGGTCGATTCGCCCGGATCGTAGTCGACGCGAAATTCCTGACCGTTGTGGAAGAACGAATACGGCTCGCGCTGGTGCACCTTTGACAATGACCGGATTCCGAACGGCGACAGGAACTCGCCTTCGTCCAGCAGGTACCGCAGCACGCGCTCGAGGCGCGCGCGCGACGGGATGGCCAGCAGCGCGTGGCCGTGGCGGCCGGCGCCGAAGCTGACCTGGCCGGCCAGATCCTTGCGGTTCTCGAGAAACCAGCGCATGCGCTTCTTGAACGCGGGCAGATGATCGACGACGTCGTCCTCCAGCACCTCGACCGCGATCAGCGGTAGGAGACCCACCATCGATCGCACACACAGCGGCGTCGACCGGCCGTCGACGTGAAGCTGATCGTAGTAGAACCCGTCGTCGTCGCTCCACAGGCCGCTGCCACCGACGGTGTTGATGGCATCTGCGATGCCGACGAAGTGTTCGAAGAACTTCGACGCCATGTCTTCATAGGCTGGATCGGTCTTGGCCAGCTCCAGCGCCATGGACAGCATGGTGACGCTGTAGAACGCCATCCACGCGGTGCCGTCGGCCTGTTCCAGCTAGCCTCCGGTGGGCAGCGCCTTCGAGCGATCGAAGACGCCGATGTTGTCGAGCCCCAGGAAACCGCCGGCGAAGATGTTGTTGCCGTCGCCGTCCTTGCGGTTGACCCACCAGGTAAAGTTCAGCAGCAGCTTCTGGAACACGCGGGCCAGGAACTTCGTGTCGCGGTGGCCGTTGGAATCGACCGCGATCTTGTAGACGCGCCAGGCGGCCCAGGCGTGCACCGGCGGGTTCACGTCGCCGAACGCGAACTCGTAAGCCGGCAGCTGGCCGTTCGGGTGCATGTACCACTCACGCAGAAGGAGCAGCAGCTGCTCCTTCGCGAAGTGCGGGTCGATGCGGGCGAAGGGGATCATGTGGAACGCCAGATCCCAGGCCGCAAACCACGGGTACTCCCATTTGTCGGGCATCGACAGGACGTCGCGGTTGTAAAGGTGCTGCCATTCGGCGTTGCGCCCCACCCGGGCCCGCTGCGGTGGCGACGGGTTCTTGGGGTCCCCCGCCAGCCAGGCGCGCACGTCGTAGTGATAGAACTGCTTCGACCACAGCAGGCCCGCATAGGCCTGGCGCACGATCGTCTTGTCGGTCGCCTTCACGCCGATCATGCGCGCCTCGTAGAAGTGATCCGCCTCGGCGCGGCGGTCGCGGAAAACCTGGTCGAACCCCGCGAACGGAGACGCCGTTGCGGCCTCGGTCGCGGTCAGGCGCAAGCGCACCGACACCTCCGCCCGCGCCGGCACCGACAGTCGATAGTGGGCGGCGGCCTTGGTGCCTTCCTGCGCGGGATTGACCTTGTCCCGCCGCCCCTCGACGACATATTCGTGGAACGCGTCCTTGACGTAAGGATATTCGTTGGCGAGGTTGTACAGGCGGCTGCGGTTGGTCTCGTTGTCGGTGAACAGCCAGGTCGGCCGGTCAGCCGTCGCCTCGGCGTGCAGCAGGTATCGCCCGAGCCCCGGATGCTCCGCCTGGACGGCATCGCCTTGCGCGCGCGTGATGCGCGGGCGTGCAGCGTAGCCTTCACCCTGGCGCCCCCACGACCAGGTGTTCCGGAACCACAACGTCGGCAAGAGGTGCAGCGCCGCCGCCTCGGGGCCACGGTTCGCGACGGTGATCTTGATCAGCACATCCTCGGGGCCCGCCTTGGCGTATTCGGCGAACACGTCGAAGTAACGATCGCCGTCGAACACGCCAGTGTCCGCCAGCTCGAACTCCGGGTCGTGGTTGCTCCGGCGCCGGTTCTCGGCAATCAGCTGCGCGAAGGGGTAGGCACGCTGCGGATACTTGTAGAGCGCCTTGTTGTAGGAATGCGTGGGCGTGGCGTCCAGGTAGTAGTAAAGCTCCTTGACGTCTTCGCCGTGGTTCCCTTCCGGACCGGTGAGGCCGAACAGGCGTTCCTTGAGGATCGGGTCCTGCTCGTTCCACAGCGCCAGCGCAAAACAGAGCCGCGCCTGCCGATCGCAGAAGCCCAGCAACCCGTCCTCGCCCCAGCGGTAAGCCCTCGACCGCGCCTGATCGTGGGGGAAATCAAGCCAGCCATCGCCGTCCTGCGAGTAGTCCTCCCGGATGGTTCCCCACTGCCGCTCCGATAAGTAGGGTCCGAACCTTTTCCAGTTGTGTTCGCGCTCGGCGTCCTCGCGCAAGCGCCTGCTCTCGATGTCGTGCGTGTCGGGTTTAGTTCGGGTGGACATCAATCGATCGGGCGCCGGCCAAAGGTAGACATGGCGTCAGTCTACCCCGTCGGTGGTCGCGCGTCGGAGGTTGGCGCCGCCAGGGCCGACGGCGCGCCAAAGAACAGGTTCAGGCTGACCCCCACCAGGGTGATCGCGGCGCCGAGGTAGGTCAGCGGCGCGATCTTCTGCGACTCCCAGATCGCGTCGACGGCGATGGCGAGAATCGGCGTCACCAGCGCCAGCGTCGAGCTGGCCATCAAGCGGACGTTCTTCAACAGATAAAAGTACGACCCGAACGCGACGATGGAGCCGACGACCGCCAGGTACAGCAGCGCCATCGTCGGTTTGAACGGCGGCGGCCACGGTGGTGCCTGGCGCTCGAAGAACGCGGCGTAAAGACACAGGGCGACGGCGGTCGTGGCCAGGAACACGGCGTTGGTCGCCAGCGGGTGCTGGCGACCGGCGTGGCGCTTGAGCACGACGTTGTACGTGCTGGACAGAACCACCGATGCCAGCACCATCGCCACGCCGGCCGCCTGCGCCGACGATACCTGCAGCCGCTCGCCCGAGATGACCGCGATGCCGCAGAGCGAGATCAGCGCGCCGATGATGGCGGGGCGGGTGACGCGTTCGGTGCCCGACAGCGCCGCCATCACGCCCGTCAGCAGCGGCGCGGTGCCATAAACCACCGCACCCAGCGCGCCGGGAATTGATTCCTCCGCCGTGTACACCAGCCCGTAGCCGCCGGCGTTGAGAACGCCCGCGAAAACGACCCAGCTCCAGGCGCGCGCGCCGCGCGGTCCCGGCCGCCCCCACCCGGCCGCGACCACCAGCCCCAAAAGCGCCGCCGCGATCGTGAACCGCAGCGCCGCCGCCAGATACGTCGGGTAGCCGCCCGCGCCGATGCAGACACGGATGGCGAAGAACGTGGTGCCCCAGATGACGGCGCAGGCGGCGTACGCGAACAGCACGGAGAGACGCAAGCGCGCGACGCTATCACCAGCAGCGCCGCCGGGCGCGGCCGCGCGTTACCCGCGGCCCAGATTTACTCGAGGCGGGCGGCGCCGTTCTCCGCGCTGGCCGTCAAGTCCAGGACCAGGCGCCCGGAGACCTTCGCGCGGTTGGCGGTCGACCAGGTCGCCTTGCGGGTCTTCCCCTTCGCCACCAGATCACGCAGCTGCGCATCGGTCAGGCGGCGGCCGGCGAATTCGAACCAGACAACGAACGCGCACCCCTGCCGCCAGCGTGAGCAGCCCCACCCGCGTTTGCCGGTGATGAGGTTCCCCTGTCTGCAGCGCGGGCAAGGCAACGCCGTCGCCGCGATTGCCGCCGGTGTCGCTGCCGCCGGTGCGGGGGACGACGCCGCAGCCACGCGCGCCGCGGCCACTGGTGCCAGCGGCGCCCGCGCCGGCGCCGCCGACGCCACCTTGCCTGGCGGCGCGCGCCGGATGGCGTCGACCATGTCGCCGACATAGCGGACGATGTCGGTCATGAACGCCGCCCGCGTGTCCTGGCGGCGGGCGATCCGAGCCAGCCGCGCTTCCCACGCCCCGGTCAGCTCGGGGGAGGCCAGGCTGGCCACCGGCAGCGTGTCGATGAGGTCGATCCCGGTCGGCGTCGCGACGACCTGTTTCCCCTCGCGGGTGATGAAACCACGCTTGACCAGAGTCTCGATGGTGGCGGCGCGGGTCGCCGGCGTCCCCAGCCCGGTGTCCTTCATCGCCGCGCGCAGCGCTTCGTCCTCGATGTCGCGCCCGGCGTACTCCATGGCGCTGAGCAACGTGGCCTCGGTGTGGCGCGGTGGCGGCCTGGTCTGCTTGGCCAGCGTCTCGAAGGCGCCGTCCAGACGCTGTCCCTCGGTCAAGGGCGGCAACGTCGTCGCGGACTCCTCGCTCTCCCCCGGCGCGTCCTTGCCGCCACGCCGCCGAGGCTTACCGTCGCCGCCATCGCTGCCCTGGCCGCCGCTGTCGCCGTAGAGCGCGACGTCTTGCCAGCCCGCAACCAGACGCACACGCCCCCGAGCGAAGTAACGATCGGGCGGTGCCGGCAGCTCCTGCAACATCACGTCCTCGACCGGTGAGGTGTCGCCCGCTGTCGCTTCCGACATCGAATCGGGCTTGGCCGCGACCGTGTCTGCGCCGACACGGATCACGGCATCGGTCATCGCGAACTCGGCGTCGGGATAGAACACGCCCAGGAACCGCCGCACCACCAGGTCGAAGATCCGCCGCTCCTCCGTCGGCAGCGCCTCCAGCCGCACCGCCTTGCCGGTGGGAATGATGGCGTGGTGGTCTTGTACCTTGGCGTCGTCGAACACCCGCCTTGATTTTGCCGGCGGGTTGTCCAGCAATCGCTGCGCGAAGGGCGCGTACTCCGGTATCTCGGCGACGCCCCGGAACAGCTTGGGCAGCTCACCGCCGAGGTCGTGCGAAAGATACCGAGAATCGGTACGCGGGTAGGTCAGCGCCTTGTAGCGTTCGTACAGCGCCTGCGCCGCCTCCAGCGTGCGTGTCGCGCTCAAACCGTAACGGCGGTTGGCCGTCCTCTGCAGCGACGTCAGATCGAAGAGTTGCGGCGCCGGTTCCCGGCCTTTTCTCTGACGGACGCTCTCCACCACCGGACCATCCGCATCCGCGGCGCGGCCGTGCTTGGCGCATCGTCCGACCACACCGTCGGCCAGCACCTTGGAAGCGAACCGCGTGACGATCCCTTTGCCGGTCTCCGCGCGTATCCCCCATCCGGCGGTGAAGGCCGCGCCCGGGACCTTGAAGGCGCCGCGCAGCTCCCAGTAGTCGCGCGGAACAAAAGCCCGGATCGCCTGTTCGCGCCTGACCACCAGGGCCAGGGTCGGCGTCTGCACGCGGCCGATGGAGTAGACCGGTGATCGCGGCGGCGTCCCGCGTGCGCCACGCGCCGGCGGACGCGCCGCCGTCGCCGTCGTCGCAACTCGGGGACCGGCGCTGCGACGGGTGATGGTCACCGCGCGCGTGGCGTTCATCCCCACCAGCCAGTCGGCCTCCGACCGGCACCGGGCCGCGTCCGCCAGCGGCTGGTACTCGGCCGCCGCCCGCAAACTCCCGAAGCCCTGCCTGATCGCCTCGTCCGTCAGCGACGAGATCCACAGCCGCCGTGCCGGCAGGCGGCTGCCCGCCAGCTCGTAGACGTAGCGGAAGATGAGCTCGCCTTCGCGCCCGGCGTCGCAGGCGTTGACCACCTCGGTGAACCGGCGGTCACGCAGCAGTTCCGTCACCGCGCGCAGCTGATCGCGCGTCCCCTCCACGGGACGGAGCTTGAAGGCATCCGGGATCATCGGCAGCGCCTCCAGCCGCCACGGCTTCCAGCGGGCGTCGTACGAGGCCGGCTCTTCCAGCTCGACCAA
>DASRQT010000578.1:0-1749 GCA_035696485.1 Polyangia bacterium
GTTCGACCGCCCGCTGACCGCGCCCGAACTGGCCGCCCTGCGCGAGCTGGTCAAACGCCGCCAGGCCGGCGAATCAGTCGCGTACATCGTCGGCAAGAAGGAGTTCTTCGGCCTCGAGCTGGCAGTTGACGCCCGCGTGCTGGTGCCGCGGCCCGATACCGAGACGCTGGTCGACGAGGCGCTGGCGCGACTGCCGTTGCCGCCGCCTGCTCCCGCGCCGGAACCGTCATCGGCCGATGTCCCGCCACCACCGAAAATCGCCGACGTCGGCACCGGGTCGGGCGCCATCGCCATCGCGATCGCCACCCAGCGACCCGGTGCGCGCGTCTTCGCGTCGGACATTTCGGCGGACGCGCTGGTTGTGGCCCAGGAAAACGCCACCCGCCGCGGCTGCGACATCACTTTCGTCGCCGGCGATCTGGATGCGCCGCTGGTCGCGCTTGGCCCCTTCCACGTCATCGCCGCGAACCTCCCGTACATCCCGACCGCCGATCTGGCCGGCCTGCCGCCCGAGGTGAAGGCCGAGCCTGCGCTGGCGCTCGACGGCGGGCCTGACGGGCTAGACCTGGTGCGCCGCCTGGTCGCCGCCGCTCCGTCGCTGCTGGTGCCGCAGGGGGCGCTGGTTCTGGAGGTCGGCGCCGGGCAGGCGCAGCCGACCGCCACGCTGCTGCAGCAAGCCGGCTTCGTCGATATCAGGTTGCGCCGCGACCTCGGCTCCACCGAACGGGTCGTTTCAGGACTGAAACCATGAGCACGTCATCCGGTTCTGGAGCTTCTTCGGGTTCGTCAGATTCAGCGGTCGTCGCCGGCCGCGGCGCCCTGTTCATCGGTTTCGCCAAGGGCTGGTTCATGGTTGCCGGCTTCGTCCAGCAGGTGCTGCTGACGCGAATCATCGGGCTGGCCGAATTCGGCGCCTTCGCCGTGGTCAACAACTTCATCTCCATCGTCAACAACACGGTTGTGCAGGCGACCATCCAGTCGATCTCGAAATTCACCGCCGAGGACGAACGGCACGCCGACGCCGTCAAACGCGCCGGCTTGCAGATCCAGCTTGGGGTCGGCATCGCGCTGGCGGCGGTGCTGTTTCTCGGCGCCCCGCTGATCGCCGGGTTCGTCAAGGCGCCGCACTACACCACCTACTTCCGGATCGCGGCGCTGATTCCACTGCTGTATGCGCTCTACGCGGTGTTCGTCGGCTCGGCCAACGGCCTCCGGCGCTTCAGCACGCAGGCCGGGTTCGACGTCGCCTTCTCGACCGCCAAGACCATCCTGCTGCTGGGCGCCGCGGCGCTGTGGCGGGTCAGCGGCGCCTTCGTCGGTTTCGCCGCCGCCGCGGTGGTCATCCTGGTCGTCGCCGCGCGCGTGATGCGGCTACCGTCGCAGGTCGGAGGCGCCGCATCGGATACGTTCCCCAAACAGAAACTCGGCCGCTACATGGTGGCCGTGGTTGCCTATGGCCTGCTGCTGAACCTGGCGCTCAACTACGATCAGCCGCTTCTGCACCATTTCGCCGGCGCCGTCGACCCGGCCACCGCGGGCGAGGTCGCCGCCCGCTATCAGGCGTTGCGAACGTTGGCCCTGCTCCCCTACCAGGCGCTGCTGGTGATCACGTTCGTCATCTTCCCGCTGGTCTCGCGGTCTACGTTCATCGAGGATAAGGCGGCCACGGGCGCGTACGTCACCCAGACACTGCGTTACGCCTTGATCCTGGCGGTGGGGATGGGCATCTGCCTCGGCGCCCGTCCGGCC
>DASRQT010000579.1:0-14087 GCA_035696485.1 Polyangia bacterium
GACTACGAGGACATGCTGCACATGTTTCAGGGGCTGACCACCAAGCCGCGCCTGTTTCTGTTTCAGTCCATCATCCTGAAAGACAACTTCGGAATCTCCCGAATGATCGTCGACACAGAGATCCTGCCCCTGACCGACAAGATCGCGGCCGACACCATGGCCACGGTGCTGAACGACCACGACACGTTCATCAACCATCCCGAGTTCTTTATCGCGGACGGCATTCACCCCAACGACATGGGGAACGCCGCCATCGCCAAACACGTGGCGGGCTACATCACACGCGCGCTGGCGCAGGCGGATGGCGGGACCGACGCGGCCACGGACGGGGGCGCGGCTGACACCCCCACAACAGCGGACGGCGGGTCCTCCGTCGATTCACAGGGACCGCCGGCCACCGAGGTCGCCGGAACGGGCACCGGCGGAACCGGCGGCGGCGCTGCGTCCGGGTCCGGTGGAACGGGCGGCTCTCCGGCGGGAACCGGCGGCAATTCGGGCACGGGCGGCACCACGCCGGTTGCCGACGGGGGCAGCGGCAATAAGCCGGCGGCGTCAGGCGGCAGCGGATGCAGCACGTCCGGCGCGCCGCTCGATGAACGGTCGGCGATGGCGTTCGGCGGCGTGGTGCTTGTGTGCATCGCCATGTTCCGGCGCCGTCGCGCGCGGCGGGTTTAGCTGGACGACGTCGGTTCAGATTGGGCTAAGCTGTCGCCATGTTGACCGTGTATCGCGTCGGTCTGCTCTTCGCCGCGGTCCCGCTGTTCACCGCGAGTTGCGGGTCAACAGCGACGCCGGCGCAGCCGCAGGGGTCCGGCGGCCAGTCCGGCGCCGTAAGCAGCGGTGGCAGCGGCGGCGGCGGCTCGGCTGGTAGCGGTGGCATGCTCTCCGGTTCCGGCGGCGCGGGCGGGCAGATGCCGGGCACCGGTGGGCAGGTGCCGGTCGATGGCAACGGAGCTCCCGACGGTAGCCGCGATGGAGATGCGGGCTTGCCGCCCGTGGATGGCGCGGGCGCAAGCTGTCCGCCGGGCGCGATCATCTGCGAGGACTTCGAGAAGTACGCCGTGGACACCTCCGATTTCAGCCCGGACTGGGTGACGTACAAATATGGCGAGACGACGATTACGGTCGACACCACCAAACCCTTCAAGGGAGGCAAGTCGCTGCACATCACCGCTCCGGTGGGCGGGCGCAAGTACGCCGATATCATCAAGCAGAACCCGCTCGACAAGGAGCTGCTGCCCATCAAGCACTTCGGCCGCGTCATGGTCTGGCTGACCAGCCAGCCGACGGCGGCGCACTGGAACATCAACGAGGCCAGCGGACCCGTGCCCGGTAATCCGCTGGAGATCTCGAAGTACAGCTACGGCGGACAGAACTCGGTGCTGTCGCCCAACTACACGCTGCGGCCGCCCATCGGTGACAACCTCATGCCCCTGCGGGGTGGCGGACCGGAGGACGGCGACACCAACGCGGCCCTGTTCGACTGCGGTCCCAACACGCAGACGCAGAAGGTGGCGAACGGCCGCTGGGTGTGCTGGGAGTGGATGTTCGACGGACAGAAGAACCAGCTGCGGCTTTACCTCGACGGCACCGAGCAGACGCAGGCCGCGGTCAACGGCGTGGCCGGTACCTGTGGCGCCTGGCAGGGGCCCAAGATGTTCACCAAGATGATCATCGGGTGGGAACAGTACACGCAGGCCAGCGACAAACCGCAGAGCATGTGGCTGGACGATCTCGTGGTCAGCGATCAGCGCGTCGGCTGCCCAATGCCCTAGTTCCCCCCGTCCCTGCACCAGGCTGGAATGCCGCTGGACCGCCAGCCGCGACGTATCAATACAGTGTGATCTCCGAGATCGCACCCCGACGGCGTTTGATGGGTGGCGCACGTATTTGCTGTCCGGCCTCGCGTCTCGCGGGTAGTGTTTAGGCAGTTTCCGCGACGACCGCGACGACCATCGTGTGGGTCGAAGGGTCAGGAGGTTCATCATCATGTCGCGCGTTCTGGTTCTTGCCCGCGCCATCGCCATCTCGGCGGTTGTGTCCTCGCTGCTCGCCGGGTGTCATGATTCGTCGAGCGCCGGCCGCTCTCCGGCCGCGATGCCGGATGCCTCGGGTGGGACAGGCGGGGCTTCGGGCCCGGCGCCCGAAGTCGATACCGGTACGGACCTGAATCCGGTCCCGACGCCCGAACGCGACGGCGCGACCGCGCCTTCCGATACTCCGGCACCGATCGACAGCGACGCCGGCGCCGTTCCCGCCGCGGACGCGCCGGTGACGCCGCCCGCGCCCGGCGCCGCGGCCACGCTGGTCGGCGGGCTCAGCATCCAGCGCTTCCGCGACAACATCAAGATGGTGGCCGGCTTCGGCGATCGGCTGCAGGGTTCCTCCCGGTTCGACATGGCGTCCGCCTGGCTCGACCAGACGCTCACCGCCCTCGGCTACACCGTCGAACACCACAGCTACATGTTTCAGGGGGCGCCGCGCATCAACACTTTCGTCACCAAGATCGGCAGCAAGTCTCCCGATCGCATGTACATCGTCGGCGCGCACCTCGACGGTCGCGGCAACGGCGGCGGCGCCGACGACGACGGCTCGGGCGTCTCGCTGGTGCTGGAGGTGGCACGCGCGTTCGCCCCGGCAGCGGTGCAGACCGACGTCAGCATCCGATTCGCCTTCTGGTGCAACGAAGAGACTGGGATGGACGGCGCGCGCGCCTACGTCACCGACCGCGCCGCGCGCCAGGGAATGGAGATGCCGCCCGGCTCGCACAAGTTCCCCGAGCCGCACTGGCTGGGTATGATCCAGCACGACATGATGCTGTACGATCACGGCTTGCCGCCCGGGCCCACGCAGCGGGTGGGCGCGGACATCAATATCGACTATCAGCAGAGCTCGAAGTTCGCCGCCGAATCGAAGATGCTGGCGGATACCGCCGCCGCCGGGGCGCGCACGCACGCCAAGGACTATCCGCCCATCGTGGGCAACAACATGGCGGGAACCGACTCGGTGCCGTTTCAGGACGTGGCCCCGTCGATCAGCGTTCGCGAAGCTCGCCGCGTGGAAGAGATCCTGCGCGGATCAAACCCTCACCACCACCAGCCAACCGACGTCCCCGAGAGCTACTCGGATCTCGACTACCGCCTGGGCTTCAACGCGCTCGAGACCACGCTCGGCACGGTGGCCACGCTGGCGGGCGCGCGGTTGGGACCCTGAAGCGGTCAAGGAACTCTCCCTTGTTGCGTTCTCGGGTCTGCCTGCTGGCCGCAGGCACCGCCCTGGCCGTCGGCGCAGCACTTTCGCCCGCGCCCGCCCGGGCCGACGGCGCCTTTCCCGATTCGATGCGCGTCCTGGTGCCGCCCGACCGCCCCCAGCAGATTATGCTCGGCACCAACTTTGGTCTGGTGGTTTCCAACGACGCCGGCGCGCACTGGCACCTCGTCTGTGAAGAGGCGATCGCCACCGGCGGCGAGTACGTCACCCAATATCTGATGAGCGGCCCGCCGGCCGACACCCTCTACGCCATGTCCATCAACCAGCTCTCGGTCTCGGACGACAGGGGATGTTCGTGGGGGTCGGCCGGGGGCCTGTGGACCGACCCGGCCTTCACCGATATCTTTCCCGACCCGACGAATCCCGCCCGTGTGTTCGCGCTGGCTCTGGTCCGGAACGCTCAAGATTTTTTTGTCTCGTCGCTGTTCGATTCGAGGGACGGCGGGCATCGGTTTGGCGCGCCGCTGTTCGAGGCCGGTCAGAGCGTGCTGCTGACCGGCGTCGAGAGCACAGCCTCGACTCCCCAGACGATTTACCTGACCGAGTACGGCAATCCCGCCGGCGGCGTGATCTCGTCGCTGGCGCGGTCAAGCGACGACGGTCGCACCTTCCGCGAGGTCAGCTTGCTTGATGCGCTGGGCATGGGTGAAGCGCGGCTGGCGGCGATCGATCCCAGCGACCCTCGCGTGATCTACTACCGCGTGCTCAGCCCCGAGGGTGCCGACAGGCTGGCCATCTCGCGAGACGGCGGCGACACCGCACAGGTGGCGCTGGCGCTGAAGGGGCTGATGACCACCTTCTTGCGTCGGGCCGACGGCACCTTGCTGGTCGGCACGGCCGTGGAAGGCGCGTTTGTCTCGCGCGACGGCGGCCGGACCTTCGCGCCATTGCCCCGGGCGCCCCACCTGCGCTGGCTGGCAGAACGCGCCGGCGTCCTCTATGCCGCCACCGACAATATCGCGGACAAATTCGCGGTCGCGTCGTCAAGTGACGACGGCCAGACCTGGATGCCGCTGCTGCGCTTTGAGAACCTGTGCGGGATCCTGGACTGTTCGCCCGGCCTGCGCGCCACCTGCCAGGCGGCGTGGTCGCGGCTTGTCGATCTGCTCGGCATCACCGGCTGCGCTGATAACCCCCACCCCGCCGACGCTTCAGCCGACGGGGCCGCTGACGCCGCCGCCGCCCCCAAGCAGTCCCACGGCTGTTCGTGCCGCAGCAGCGGGTCGTCCGGAGGGCCGTTCGGCCTGCTCCTGCTCGCGTCATCGCTGGTCATCGCCGCGGGGCGCGACCTCCGCCGGCGCTTCCCCTCGAACCGCCGGATGGGTACGTTACCGGCGCGATGGCACCGCCTCTGACGTTCCCGGTCTGGTTTCGGCAGCAGCACCCGAAAATTCCGCTGTCCGGGGCAGAGGCGACACTGAGGCTGGCCGACGACGGCGCCACGGTGCCGTTCATCGCACGCTATCGCAAGGAACAGACCGGCAACCTGGACGAGGTGGCGATCCAGCAGGTGATCGCGGCCAAGGAAAACTGGGACGCCATCATCAAACGGCAGGCGTTCATCGTCGGAGAGATCGATCACCAGGGGAAGCTTTTGCCCGAGCTCAAGGAAAAGATCCTCACCACCTTCGACCTGACGGCGCTGGAGGACATTTACCTGCCCTACAAACAGAAACGAAAGACCAAGGCGGCGCTGGCGCGCGAGGCGGGCCTGGAACCGCTGGCCGCATGGCTGTGGGACGCCGGTCACGGTCAGGTCAACGCGGCCGGTGTCACGCCGGAGGCGCGCGCCGCGGAGTTTGTCGATGCCGGCAAGGGCGTGGCCGATGTCGCGGCGGCGCTGGCGGGCGCGGGCGAGATTCTGATCGAACGGCTGTCCGAAGACGCCGGCCTGCGCCAGCGCACGCGCAGCGCCTTGTTCGACCGCGGCTACGCGCGGACGCGCAAGGGCAAGGAAGCCAAGACGCCCAGCCGGTTCGAGAACTATTTCTCTTACCAGGAGCCGGTCAAGGATCTGCTGAAGGGCCAGAGCTCGCACCGGTACCTGGCGATGCGGCGCGGGTGGACGGAGGAAGAGCTGGTGTTGACGCTGGGTGGGCCGCTGGGTGAAGACGTCGACGGGGATCCGCTGGTTGACGAGCTCATCGCGGCGTTCGAGGCCGCCGCCTGCACCGTGCCCCGGTTCACGGGGGCGAATCTGCTGGCGCGCGCCGCCCGCCTGTCATTGAAGGTCCACGTGCTGCCGGCGATCGAGACCGAGGTGCACCGCGGGCTGCGCGAGATCGCCGACCACGCGGCCATCGCCGTCTTCGCCGACAACGTGCGCAAGCTGCTGCTGGCGGCGCCGTTCGGCCCCAAGGCGGTGCTGGGCGTCGACCCGGGCGTACGCACCGGCTGCAAGCTGGCGGTCGTCGACGGCAGCGGAAAATACGTCGGAAGCGGCGTCCTGCACATCGAGACGGTCAGTGGCAAAGCCGACGCCGCCCCGATTCTGGCCGAGCTGGTGCGCAAGGGGGAGATTCGTGCGATCGCGGTCGGCAACGGCACCGCCGGTCGCGAGACCGAGACGTTCGTGCGCGAATCGCTGCGCCACGCTGAGCTGGACGTGCCGGTCGTCATGGTCAGCGAGGCCGGCGCCAGCGTCTACAGCGCCAGCGACGTCGCGCGCGAGGAGTTCCCGGAGCTGGACGTCACCATCCGCGGGGCGATCTCGATCGCGCGGCGCCTGCAGGATCCCCTGGCCGAGCTGGTCAAGATCGATCCGCAGAGCATCGGGGTCGGGCAATACCAGCACGACGTGTCGCCGCAGGCGCTGAAGAAGAGCCTGGAGACGGTGGTCGATTCGTGCGTGAACCAGGTCGGCGTCAACCTGAACACGGCGTCGAGCCACCTGCTCAGTCACGTCAGCGGCATCGGCCCCGCGCTGGCGCGCGCCATCGTCGAGCATCGGGCGCACGCGGGGCTGTTTCGGTCGCGCGCGTCGCTGCTGGACGTGCCGCGTTTCTCGAAGAAGGTGTTCGAACAGGCGGCCGGGTTCCTGCGCATTCCCGAGGCGAGCCAGCCGCTGGACAACACCGGCGTTCACCCCGAGCGCTACCCGGTGCTGGAACGCCTGGCGGCGCGCCTTGAGGTTCCCCTCGCCGGGCTGCTGGGGGCGGGGGTCAAGCTGGTCAAGGGCGCGCAGGAGCTACGCGACCAGGTCGGCGCCTTCACCTTCGACGACATCATCACCGAGCTGGAAAAACCGGGCCGCGATCCGCGTGAAGGGTTCGTGCCGTTTTCGTTTCGCGCCGACATTCACACCCTCGCCGATCTGCAGCCCGGCATGGTCTGTCCGGGCATCGTCACCAACGTCACCAACTTTGGCGCGTTCGTCGACATCGGTGTCCATCAGGACGGCCTGGTTCACATCTCGCAGCTGGCCGACAAGTTCGTCAAGGAACCGAAGGACATCGTCAGCCCCGGCGACCGCGTCAGCGTGCGGATCCTCGAAGTCAAGCTCGACAAGAAACAGATCGCGCTGACGATGAAGGCCGAACGCGCCGCCGGGATGCCCGCGGCAGAGCGCGAACGCCCGCCCGCCCCGGTCCGCGACGGCCGGCCGGCGCCCCGTCAGGAACGGCCACCGTCGGTTCCACCGCCCAGACAGACCCCGTTCAACAACCCGTTCGCAGCGCTGGGGGACAAGCTGAAGAAACGGTGACGGAGGTCGCTCACAGCGCGATCGGACCGGGGAGGTAGCGGTCCAATACCATCCGACGGTGGGCGATCAACGCGGCCGGGAGGTCGGGGCCAAGCTCCTGATTGAGGAAGGCGAGCGCCGGGCCGAGCGCGGGCGACAGACCCGGACACTCCTCGGCGGCCGTGGGCACGACGATCGTCAGCGTTGTGGCCAGGTATAGGTCCAGTGCGCTGACGTCGGCACCCAGCAGGTACGTGTGCCCGGCGGCGTGACTCTCGTCCAGCTGCTTCGCCAGCAGCGCCAACACCTCCCGCGCGCGGGCGCGCGCCGCCGGAACCTGCTCCGGCGCATAGCCATACTTTGCGGCCAGGTACTGGGCGACCGGCAGCGGCCAGGATTCGCGGCCGTCGCTGGCCAGCGAACCGTGAGTCATCAACAGCCGCGTGCCCCAGGCCAGCCCGCCTTCGCCCAGCAACTCATGGGCAGTGCCATGCAGGCGGACGCGCGCTGCGGCGCTGGTGGGGATCAGCGCCTGGCGGCCGCCCAGCCGTTCGGCCAGGGCGAGGATCTCGGCCCAGCCGCTGCGTGGCGGCTCATCGTCGTAAAACGCCACCGGCGCGTTGTGGGTTCGGGTCCAGGCCGCCAGCTCATCATCGCGGCGCGCGAAGCGCACCAGTTGCGCGGGGATCTGCTTGACCCGGAACAGCGCCTTCGCCCCCTCGCTCCATGGGCTGGGTAGCGCGGACGCGACCACCAGACGAACGCCCTGGGCCGAGCGGGCCGTAGCCACGTCAACATACTTTATCGCTTCCATGTCCCGGCCATCAGCAAACCGGGGGCCATCCGCGTCGCCGCATGGTTTCGAGCGCAAACCGGCAACCGCGCACTCGTCTGCGCGGATGCCGCCTCACCGGCTACGCGCAGGGGGGCCACTGCGCTCCCTGGCCAGCAGCGCCTCCTTGCGCGGTAGGCCCCAGCGGTAGCCGCCCAGGGCACCGTCCTGGCGCACCACGCGATGGCAGGGAACGGCGACGGCGACCGGGTTCTTCCCGCACGCGGTCCCCACGGCGCGCACCGCGCGCGGCGCCCCGATCGCGCGCGCAATATCGGCGTAGCTGGATGTGGCGCCGCGCGGGATGTCGCGCAGCGCGCGCCAGACCTTTTGCTGGAAGGCCGTCCCGATCAGATCCAGAGGCAGGTCTGCTGGCATGCCCGCCCCGTCGACCATTTGCACCACCTGCGTCGCCAGCGCGTCCAGCGCGGCGTCGGACGAACGGATGACCGCGTGGGGGAAACGCCGACGCAGATCGTCCAGCAGAACGGCGTCGCTGTCGCCAAACGCGATCGCCGAGACGCCGCGAGCGGTGGCAGCGACCAGGAGGCGCCCCAGTGAACAGCTCCCCACGGTCGCGCGCAGCTCTACGCCGCGGCCGCCGCGCCTAACCTCCGCCGGCAACATCCCCAGCGCGCCGCTGTCACGTTCGTAAAAGCGGCTGCTGGATGAGTAACCCGCGGCATAGATCGCCGCCGTGACGTCAGACCCACCGCGCAGCTCGGTGCCCACGCGCGCAAACCGCCGCGCCGCCGCGTATTCGCGCGGGGTCATCCCGACCTGCTTCTTGAACAGACGGTGGAGGTAGTGCGCGCTCAACCCCACGCGAGCCGCCAGCGCCGCCAGTCGCGGCGGCGCTTCCGACGACTCCAGCAGCGCCCTCGCCGCCTCGACCACCTCCGCCAGCCGCCGGGCGTGCGGCAGCTCGCGTGGCAAACAGCGCTTGCATGGACGAAAACCGGCGGCCTCCACTTCTTGCAGCGTTCGGTAGAAAGCCACGTTTTCCGGCCGCGGCAGCCGCGCCGTGCAGGTTGGACGGCAATAGACCCCGGTGGTCGCCACGGCATAGAAAAACCGGCCCTCGGCGCGCGCGTCGCGCGTTAGCAGGGCCTGATAGCGGGCGATGTCGGTCGAAAATTCGAGGTTCGGTGGCGCGGCGGCCGGCATTGCGGATAATGTCGACATGAAGGGCTCCTCTGCGCCGCGGGGATCGCGTCGGCGGTTCACCATCCTGCCCTTGCCCTCGCCCGGCCGCGCTCCGGTCCTTGCTTTCGAATTCGATTCCGCCGTCTAGGAGGGCGGCTTTGCCGAAGGCGGGATGGGCGGCGGAGCGGCCTGCCTGGCCGCAGCCGGGGTGGGTGGCGGCGTGGCCGGCTTGGCCGCTGCGGGGGCAGCCGGTTTCGCCACAGCCGAAGCGGCCGGTTTTGCCGCAGGCTTCGCGATTGCCGCCGCTGCGGGCTTGCCGGTGCCCGCGCGCAGCGCCTTGGCTTCGGGCGAGTTGTAGGCGCTGCGGTACGCGTGACGTTCCCGCCGGTGGGTTGCCTGAGCGGCAGTGTTGGGTCGGTTGCGCTTGCTCATCGTGGGTGGACCTTACCAGTCGCTTCGCGGCGTTGCGAGGCCACAAAACAACGGCTAGCTGGGGTCACCCTGACGACCATGTCCGACCGTCGTCGCCCGAATCCCCAACAACAGCCCGAGGCACCGCGGCTGCGCGGTCTGGCCCAGCCGTTGCTGTATCACGCCGCATGAAGACGACTATTGTTTCTGTAGCGGGGCTGGGCTTGGCGCTCCTGGCGGTGGGTTGTGCAGCCGCAGACCACGGCGACGCCGCCGCGCAGGCGGATCGGTTTGCCCAGGAGCACAGCGCCGGCTGGCAGCTCCGCGCCCATGAACAGGACGCGACGCGCGCGTTGCAATTCGCGTCGTTCTCGAAACGATGCACGACCGGCGACAGCCACGACAAGACGACCCTGGAATATGTCGCTTCCGGGTACGAGATCGCGTTCGGATTCAGCTGCCTCCCCGGCCGGACGACCGAGCTGGCGGCGCTCAAGGATGCGTTCTCCTATGTGGCCCTGAACCAGCTGCCCCACGGCATCAAGGCGAACGGCTGGAAGTTCGTGGTCCTCACCCCGAGCTCTTCGCTCGCCGAGGGCGTCGAGCTGCTGGAGCTGGCGAACGGGCGCTTGTCGGTGCGCATAACGACACCTCTCTACGCCGTCTATGGCGAAAGCCTGGACAAGCAGGCATGTCCCCACCAGGAAGACGGGGCCCTGCCAGCAAACTGTTTCGTCAATCGCGAGCTGGGATTCCCGTTGGCGCTGAGCCTGTCGGTGCCCTTCTCGCAGGAGATCTTCGCGCCGTAGCCGCGCGGAGCCCGCGTCAGTCGATCGGGTACCCGCGCCAGACCCACTGCATCGCTTCGGCCAGCGTCTGCGACACCGCCCGCCCGTCGACGTGCCCGGCGCCCATGGCATGGTCGTAGTGGTAGTGGTACCCGCGCATTTTCATCGCCGCCGCCATTCGCTGATTGGCGAGATCGAAGTTGCGATAGCCGCTGGGCGCGCCACCGGAACCCAGGTCCCCGGTCCCCGACTCCAGCCAGACGCGTATCGGCTGGTTCACCTTGGTGTTCCACTGGCACCCGGTGACCGCCTCGCACGCCGTCTGCGACAGCGGCGTGTCACACGGAAGGACCTTGCCGCCGGGGTTGCCCTTGAAGCCCCCCACCGGCTCACAGTGCTGAACAACCAGTCCGTTCGGCTTGGCCATGTCGTACGGATCGACGTCGTGATAAATCCAGGCCCCGTGCGGAAAGGGCGAACCCGCCGGCACCTGGGTCACCAACGTCGCGGAATAGGTCAGGGCGCGGCGGAACAGGTCGGGACGCCACCAGACCATGGAAACCGCGCACGCGCCGCCGGAGCTGCCGCCCATGGTGCCGCGCCCGTCGGGGTTGTCGGTCAGCTTGAGGTCGATGTTGGCCTGCATCTTGACCTCCATGATCCCGCGCGGCAGCACCTCGGTATTGACGAACTCGGCGTACAGCCCCGAGACCGTGTCGTATTCAAGGCCGCGTTCGCTTCCAACCGCGTCACCCCCGCCATTGGCGATGAAGAACACCACGATCTTCGGCAGCTTCTTGGCGGCGACCAGGGTGTCGATCACATTCGGGAGGCCCGGCCGCCCCATCGCATCCGCAGTCACCATGAAGGGGGCCGGCGTCCCCGGCACGTACTGCATCGGAATGTAGACCGAGACACTGCGGCTGTAGGCTCCGCGGACACCTTTGTAGATGGTGCTGGCGGCGCCGGTCATGGTGAAGTTGATGGTCCGGCCGCGCGGCGTCCCCGCAGGCGGCGTCCCCGTCAGCGGATCGGCGGTGTAGCCCGGACCGATGATGCGGTCGCCGTCACCCGCCGGGTCGAGGCCGGGAAGCGTGGAGTCACCGGACACCGGCGGTGGTCCCGCGTCGCTGTTCGATCCGGCCATGCCCCCACCGGCGTCGGCGCCCGCACTGCCGCCGGTGGCCGGCGTTCCCCCGGAGCCGTCGGAGCCGCCTCCACTACCACCCGAGCCGGTCGCCGGGGGCAACATCCCGCCCGTTCCACTACTGCCACCGGCGCCCCCGCTACCGCCGACCAGCGAATCAGCGGGAACAGCGCACCCAGCGGCGGAAACAGCGCAAACCAACAGCGCACGGCACACAGACAAGCGAGTCATGACTGACCTCCAACGATGCCCAAAGCCCCATCCCTACCGGGTCACCGTTGCGCCGCGTCGCCGCCGGGGCCGAAGATTTAGAAAACGGTAGCATCAAGTAGTGTAGGTAGAACTGACACTCGCTTCCCAAAATTGATTCAATCGGTGTCTAATTCGGGCCAGGGAGCGGGTCAGACGGTCGCGACCATCGGCGCCGCGGCGTCACGCGCCTTGACCCGGCGGGCGACGGCCGCCACCAGGAACGGGAGCAAGACCGATAGCGCGATGGCGCCCCAGGCCAGCGTGGGCATGCCGACCAGGCTGTGGTCGGGGCGCTCGGCCAGCACCGCGGTCGACACCCCGGCGCCCAGGGCAGTCGACAGATGTTGCACCGCGGACTGCGCGGACATGAAACGCCCGCGCTCGGCTGGCGGTGGCACCCGCGTGGTCAGGGCGTTCAAGGCCACCACCCGGGTCGAGTTCCCGATCATGAACAACATGAAGATCGACACCACCGGAATCAGCGGCTTCTCGAAGACGAACCCGAGACTGATGACGATCAGGATCATCAGCGTCCCGACCACCGCCACCGGCACCGAACCGCGCCGATCCACGAACCATCCGGCCACGCGCATGCTGAAGAAGCTCGCCAGCCCGCCCGCCATGTAGAGGATCTCCAGCCGCTCGCGCGGGTAGCCGAGGTTGTATTGCAGAAAGGCCGACAGGTTGGCGATGACGGCGAATGCGCCGCCCATGGTCACCGCCGTCGCGGTCAGCGACAGCAGCACCGCCGCGTCGGTGAGAAAGGCGCGCAGCGGCCGCGCCGGCACGCGTTTGCCGCCCGCGGCCTGAAGGTGTCCGCGCATCGGCGGCATCAGGAAGACGACCGCGCTGGCGATCAGAGCCCCCAGTGCCGCGACCACGAAGAACGGCGTCTTCCATCCGCCCAGCTCGGCCAGCTTCAGCCCCGCCGGCACGCCCAGCACCGACGCCGCCGAGAACGCCCCCATGACCGCCCCCAGGGCGCGGCCGCGGCGCTGCGGCGGCACCGCGTCGGCCAGGATCGACAGCATGATCGCCGTCGCGGGTCCGCCGAAGGCGCCGGCCAGGACGCGCGACGCCAGCATGCTGCCGAGGCCGGTCGCGAACCCGCCCGCCACCGTGCCCGTGACCAGACCCAGCATCGCGACGAACAGCGCCCGCCGCCGATCGAACCGGTCGAGAAAAAGCGCCGCGATCAGCCCCGACAGAGCCGCCGACGCCGTGTAGACGCCGGCCACCAGCCCCAGCTTGCTGGTCGGGATGGCCAGCGCCCTGGCGAAATCGGGGCCCAGGGGCAGCACCATCATGAAATCGACGATGTTGATGAACTGAACGGACCCCAGCAGGAACAGGAGCTTTCGCTCGGACATTGGCGCGGCGGTGGTGGAGGGCGACATCGGGACGCGGGGAGACTAGCAGCCTGCCGCCCCGGCGCCCGTCAGATGACGAGACTGCGGACAATCCCCGACAGCGCGCCGGCTGTCACCAGCAGGACAGCGCTGGTCTTGAAACGCGTCACCGCGACCAGTGCCGTGGTGGCGATGACCAGCCCGAACAGATCGTGAATCCCCTGCGGCGTGACGTCGGCGGCCAGCGCGACGATGAGGCCGATGGTCGCGGCGGAGACGCCGCCGACGACGTCTCGCGCGCCGCGAACCCGCTCGATCTTGTGAAGATAGCGTCCGAGGCCGATGACCAAGATGAAGCTGGGGAGAAACAGGAACACGCAGCCGACGCCCGCGCCGGCAAATCCGGCGGCCAGGTACGAGAGAAAGACGCCGACCGTGATCAGCGGTCCCGGCGTGGTCTCCCCCAGCGCCAGCGCCGTCATCATGTCGGCGTCGGACAGCCAGCGCTGGCGTTCCACGAACTCTTCGCGCATGTACGGAAGCGCGGTGTACGCGCCACCGAACGTCATCAGCGCGGTCTTGCTGTTGCAGAGCGCGATGTCGGTCAGGGAGGCGTGCGCGGTGGTTCCACGCGCGGGTGCCGTCACAACAGCGTGCGGTCTGGCGACGCCCCACATCAGCGGCGCGGCCAGCAGCGCGATCAGAATCGCTCCGCGCAGGCGCGCCGCCTTCGTGGCGGCCGCCGGTAGCTGCCTGGGCTGCTGCGCCTTACCCCGCAGGCGCGCCCCCAGCGCCAGCCCGGCCATGCCCGCCAGCAGCAGGATCACCATGAACGGAAGGCCCGCCACACTGGCGATGAACGCCACCGCCGCAATTCCATAGGCCGGCCAACCCGACAGGCTCTTGCCGGACAACCGCAACACCGCCGCTGCGATCAGCGCGACCGCGATCGGTCGAACGCCATCCAGAACCGCCGCCACCACGGGAAGCTGGCCGTAGGTTGCGTACAACCACGCCAGCGCCGTCAGCGAGACAAACCCCGGCAAGATAAACAGCAACCCCGCCACGACCGCGCCAGCCGACCCGCGCCGCAGGTAGCCGATGTGGATGGCCAGCTCCAGCGCCTCCGGGCCCGGCAGAATATTGGCGAAACCCAGCAGGCGCAGGAACTGTGCATCCGTGATCCAGCCGCGGCGCTCGACCACCTCCT
>DASRQT010000580.1:0-1684 GCA_035696485.1 Polyangia bacterium
CTCCACCACCGGTGCCGGTCATACGCACATGGTCACCGTCATGTGTGCGTAGCGACCAGGTTGCCCTAACCGCCGCAGCAGCACGGGCCATCGCCCGGGTTGCCGCTGCGGCAGTTCTTGTCGCAGTTATCCTTCTTGCACTTCGGCTGTGGCATCGGCGGTGGCGGAGTCATCGGTGGTGGCGTTGCGGCGGGGTCGGCGCCGGTTCCGTTCAACTGGATCGTCGCCTCCACCACCTGGTGAAGATGCAACACCGCGTCCGTTTGCCCCTTGGCCGCCAGGGCCGCGCCCATGGCCATGGCCTTCGCCTCGCAGGTGACGGTCTGCTCGGCCATGACGTCCGGTAGATAGACGACGACGGTCTGCGGGCTGCTCAGCCAGGTGCCGGGGACGATGGTGCTGGGGCGTATCGCCTCGAGCGGCGCGCGCGCCGGCGATCGCACGGAGAACGCCAGCTGATCGATCTGCATCCCCGAGAACTGCACGGTTAGGTGAACGCTGGTCACGTCCTCCGCGGATCCACATCCAGCCGCCAGCGCCGACAGCAGGACCAGCCTCAGCGCGCCGGAACCGATCTTTTGTTCCCCTACGACGCACCTCCCCATTCAGGTCACCTCGGCTTCAGGTTTCGGAAAACCCGTGCATTCGTAACTTCTCCCACAGGTTCTTGCGTGAGATCCCCAGCATTTCGGCGGCAAGTGTGCGTTTGCCATCGGCCTGCGTCAGCGCTCGCTGCAGGTACTCGCGCTCGAACTCCTTCATCGCGGTTCCGAGCGGGCGCGGGACCGGTGTCGCCGATCGCGCCACCTCGGCGGTGCTGGCGATGTCGCGGGGAAGGTGGCGCAAGTCGATCTCAGCGTCACCCGCCAGCACGACCGCGTGCTCGATGGCGTGGCCCAGCTGGCGCACGTTGCCCGGGAAGCCAAACTCCGACAGCGCCGCCCACGCCGCCGGCGAAAGGCGCGGCGTCACCTTGCCGGCGCGCGTGAACTTGCGAAGAAAATATTGCACCAGCAGCGGCAGGTCGCCCTTGCGCTCGCGCAGCGGCGGAGTGTCGACGTTGAGAACGTTCAACCGATAGTAGAGATCCTCGCGGAAACTTCCGGCGGCGACGCGCTCCTTGAGGTTGCGGTGCGTGGCCGAGATGACCCGGACGTCGACCCTCTGCGATTCGTTGGTGCCGAGCGGCTCGATGGTCCCCTCCTGCAGCACGCGCAGCAGCTTCGCCTGCGCCGGTTGCGACATCTCTGCCACCTCGTCCAGCAACATGGTCCCGCCGTGGGCAGCGCGGAAGCGGCCGTCGCGTCGCTTGACGGCGCCGGTGAACGCGCCGCGCTCGTGGCCGAACAGCTCGGCCTCGAGCAGCGTGTCGGGGAAGGCGGCGCAGTTCACTGCCACGAACGGCTTTCCGGCGCGCGGCCCCCGTTCGTGCAGCGCCCTGGCCACCAGCTCCTTCCCGGTGCCGCTCTCACCCGTTATCAAGACCGGGGCGTGGCTGGTGGCGATGGTGTTCACGCGATCCAGGAGGCGCAGCATTTGCACGGAACGTCCGACGATGTTGTCGCCGGCTTCGTGTTTCGCCAGCTCTGACCGCGCCCGTTCCAGATCGCGCAGCAAGGCACGGTGGCTGGCCATCCGTTGCATGCGCAAGACGATCTCATCGATGTCGAACGGCTTGGTAAGG
>DASRQT010000581.1:0-5828 GCA_035696485.1 Polyangia bacterium
ATCTGCCTTTTCCCCGGCACCACCCGCGCTATCCCTCGCGCGAGCAGGTGGTCGAATACCTGGAGCTCTATCGCCGCCATTTCGAGATCGAGCCGCGGTTCGGGCAGCGCGTGCTCTCGATCGCGCGGGCCTCCGACGGCGGCTGGACGACGACCACGACCACGGGCGACGTTCACCACTCCCGTCACGTGGCGCTCTGCACCGGGCGATCGGACGTCCCGGGCCGGCCGCGCTGGCCGGGCCAGGAGACATTCGCCGGCGAGATCCTTCACAGCGCCGACTACGTCAGCGGCGAACGCTTCGCCGGCAAGCGGGTGCTGGTGGTAGGGCTCGGCAACAGCGGCGGAGAGATCGCCATCGACCTCTGCGAGCACGGCGCCAGCCCGGACATCGCGGTGCGGAGTCCCGTGAACGTGGTGCCGCGCGAGTTTCTCGGCGCGCCGATCCAGCGTTCGACGATCTTGCTCTCGTTCTTGCCACTGTCGGTGCGTGACTGGATCGGTCGCCGCGTGTCCCGGATGGTGTTCGGCGATCTGGAGGCGCTGGGCATGCCCAGACCGCAAGAGGGTCCGGTGACCCAGATCGTCAAGCGCGGCCGAATCCCCCTCATCGATGTGGGAACCGTGGCGCTGGTGCGGCAGCAGAAGATCCGGCTTTTGCCCAACGTCCAGCAATTCGAGCCCGAAGGAATCCGATTCGTCAACGGCGAGCTACACGCCTTCGATGCCGTTGTGCTGGCCACCGGCTACCAGGCGGGGATCTCGGCGCTTTCGCCCGAGCTGCGCGCCGTCACCGATCAGGCCGGCTGCCCGCAGGGCCTGCACCATCCCGACCTGCCCGGCATCTTTTTCGTCGGCTACAGCAGCCCGCCCACCGGCCTGCTGCGACAGATCGCGATCGACGCCGGGCGCGTCGCGAAACAGATCATCGCCGCCTGACGCGGGCCTTTTTCTCCGTGCGAGGCTGGCTCTGGCGATCGACAACGAATCCGGCGGGGAGACTGGTGTCGCCAGTGGCCTTTTGCGGGTCAGCGGCGACGACGAAATCCCAGACCAGATCGCGCGGCGTGCAGTTCGCGGACAGATCGCAGATACCAGCCTTGAGCCGGGCCGTGTACCGGATCCCCTTCTTCAGCCTGATGGCGTTCGGAAACAGCGCAAACGTGCCGCCCCCGATCTGATCGACCCAGGCCGGCACGGCGGCGCCGTCGGCGTCGACCAGCGTGAAGGTGGCGGCGGTGACGCCGCGGACGGGTTCCGAGAAGAAGGCCTTCACCACCACGTCGTCATGGACACCGGAGGCGTCGGGCTCGGGGTAGGCACCGACCGTGGGTGGCGTGCGGTCGGAGGCGGCGCCGCTGACGGCGATGGTCCAGCTGCGCACTTTCATCGGGACCGGGGGCGCCCCCTCGACGACGGCGGGCTCGGTGCCGGGCCGGCGCCCGTCGCACAGGCCACCCAGCACGCAGCTCTGCAGAACGAAGTCGCCGTTGGTGTCGGCCATGTTGCCCAGGAACTTGGCCGCGACGATGGCCTCGACCGACTGGTAGTAAACGGCGGTGGTGACGGCGATCGGCCCGCGCGTGCCGGCGGGAACCAGGATCGCGTAGCGGTCCAGCGTCAGCCGGGCCTCCGGGTGTGGCATCGGCTTGAGGCGTGTGTCGCGCAGGAAGGCATCGTCGAAGAGATCGCCGTTGCCGTTGCTGTCCTTGAACTGCGGCAGACCAAGCGGATTACTGGTGGCATCGATGATCGCGCCGCGTTCATCGGTCGGCAGCCCGGTCCTCGCGTCGACGACCATGTTCAGCGGCGCCGCGTACGGCAGATCCAGCGTCGGGCAGCCGTCGCCCAGCGACGCCACCGCCTTGAACTGGACGGCGAACGGATCGACGGAGCCGGCGGGGAGCTTCCAGTGGCAGCGCGGAAACTCCGGATCCTCCAGCTCCTCGCGCGTGAGATCGCCGACACCGACCGAGGTTCGATTCCAGCGCGCGTCGCGGATGGCCAGCTGCCGACCGGTGGCGAGGTCGTGGGCATGAACGGCCACCCAGGCTATGCGCCCCTCGGGAAAGCCGGTGGGAAAGTTGTGGCCGCTGCCGGTGTTGGCGACGGTGATCCGGATCGGCGCGGTCTCGCCCGCCGCCACCATGGTCGGGCCATCGACGTCGAGCGTGACGACGTGGCGCAGGCGGTCCCACGCCATGCGCGCCTGCTGCGCATATGGACCCTTGCGGTCGACGTGCGTCCAGAGCGCCCGCGAGTAGGGGCTCCCGTGGTCCGCCGACGAGAAGCTGAACGCTGACAGCTCGGGATAGGGCGAGACGTTGCCCGAGCTGTCCACGTCCTTGCCGATGAGCCGCGGCACCAGCGCGTTGCCACCCACGAAGTGATGCGTGAACGACGGGCGCGGCTTGCCGTCGGTGGCGACCGGCTCGTGCGGGATGCGGAGCGGGTGGCCGTCCCGGTACAGGGTCTGCGCGGTTCCCGGCTGCCCGTAGTCCTGCTGCATGTGGCAGGACTGGCAGTCGCGCTTGAACCTGGGATCGAAGTGGAGGTTGCCGGGGCGGTCGGCGTAACGACTGTTCGCCCATTCCGTGTACGTCCGTTCGATGGGGAATCCCCCCACCCACCGGCCGAGGGTGTTCTTGATCGGCAGCGCGTTGGTGACGTCGTGGCAGGCGGCGCACATCTCGGCGCGCACGTACATGGCCTGGTGGAACCCCTGGTGCTTGGAGGCGTCGACGCGCTGGAACGGGACCCTGTGTCCGAACACAGAGCTGGTGTTGGCGTCGACGGCGACCGGCGGCTCGGTCGCCGCCATCGGACCAAATCGCTCGCCGACCACGATCGCGTGCGCCGACAGGCGGAAGGCGCCGGCGCCGATGCTGTAGCCCAGGTTGCGCTTGCTGGCGTCGGCGACGGCGAAGATGTCCTGCCGCCGCGCCGGCAGGATGCCCGCGCGCGTCCCGATGCCGGCGGCGGGATGGTACTCGGTCCCGCTGCGCGCGTAGTTGTGAAAGGGCGTGTCGCGTGTGGCGGCATAACTGTGGCAAACGGCGCAGAAGATGCCGGTCTGGCCGGACGTGGTGTTGCGCAGCTGTGAATCCAGGGTGGCGAAGGCGATGCCGGTCCGGTTATCGTCGGTGGGGTTGAAGTTGGGATCGACCGGCGCGTTCTCCAGGCCGGTCCGCGCATCGACGGTCACGTTCCGCAGGGGGACGTTGTCGATGTAGTTGGTCGGCATGTGGCATCGGGAACAGAACCCGTCCAGCAGCGACCCCGGGCGCGACACCGTCACCAGGCGCGCGCCGATGTTGAACTCCGAGGCGCAGGCGCCGGGCTTGGCGAACGGGTTGTGGCGCGCCTTCTCGCTGCCGTCAGGAGGCGACGGCGTTCCGCAATCGCCGTTGGTCGAGACGGCGCGCGACAGCAGCAGAAACGCCGCGCGCCAGATCGGATCTCGCCACGAGTTCGACATCATCGACCCGTTCCACTCGTCGAAGATTTTCTGGTGGCAGGTCTGACACTGTCCCGGGTGATTCTGGGTCTGCCAGTATTCCTCGAAGGGCGGCGGCACGAAGCCGGCCTCCTCGATGACGTAGGGCGCGGCCTCGGGAATGCGGTTCGGCAGATCGCGCGCTGCCGGCTGGGTCCGATAGACAGCCGCCGACAGCCCGGTGGCGGTCAGCAGCAGCACGATGATCCTGAGCGCCTTCATCGCCACCTCCTTCAGGCGGAAATTGCGGCGCGCCGGCGCTGGTGCGCCAGCACGGGATCGTTGAGCGGAATCAGCGGCGCGCGGCGGAGGTTGGCGCCGACCACCAGAAAGGCCAGCGCCAGGTATCCGGCGGCGATCGCGACCTCGTAGATGCCCAGCCGCGGCGCCGTCTGCCGCGCCGGCATGATCATCAGATACAGATCCAGCCAGCGTCCGACCAGCAGGATCCCCGCCACGCCCGCCAGCACGCCCGGCCGGCGCTTGGCCTTTGCCGACAGCAACACTGAAAACGGCACCAGCCAGTTGACGATGAAGTTCAGCGCGAACAAGACCAGCCAGGGCCCCTGCGTTCGTTTAGCGTAGTAGGTGATCTCATCGGGAATGTTGCCGTACCAGATGAGGAGGTACTGACAGACCCAGATGTAGGCCCAGAAGATCGAGAACGCGAACAGCATCTTGCCCAGGTCGCCAAGCTGCCGCTGACCGGCGGCCTCGCCGAGGAGGCCGCGCCGGCGCAGGCCGACGGTCATCAGGGTCACCGCGGCGATGCCGTGAACGAAGGTTCCGGCGAAGACGTAGACCGCGAACATGGTGCTGAACCAGTGCGGCTCCAGCGAGATCAACCAGTCGTACGCGGCGCAGGTGAATGACGGCGCGAACAACACGACGAAGACGGCGGCGGTCGTGTTCAGGCGATGGTGGGTGGCCAGGCTGACGGCGGGATCTCGATCCTGAGCCAGCGAAATGCGCCGCAGCCACCAGGCGCACAATGTCCATATGACGAAGGTGCCGGCGGCGCGACCGAACACGCCCGGCACCGTCAGATAGCGCGCGCGCCCGGCCAGCAGTGAGTCGTGCGCGAACGCCCCGTCGAGACTCCAGGTGTAAAGCGTCTGTCGGCCGAAATACAGGGCCAGCATCAGCAGCGCCGCCACCGGAACAGCCAGCATCAGCGCCTCCGGAAGGCGACGCAGTCCCGCCGACCAGCGCGCGCCCGACAGACGCTGGCCAGCCAGGAAGAACAGCCCCGATACCGCCAGCGACAGCAGGTAGAACCCGTTGAGCAGAAGGTTCGGCCAGGTGCGCGCCGGTTGGAAGCAGAGGCCGTGGACAACCACCCCGGCACCGAAGGATACGACCACCGCTGCCAAGACCAAGCTGCCGCGGTTCATGGCGCCGCCCTTCCTTTTCCTTGCAGGCTGCTGGTCACGTAGGCGATGACCTTCCAGCGCTCGTCGGCCGACAGCTGACCCGCGTAGGAGGGCATCTTCCCGGAGCCCAGCGTGAGGACGTGGAACATCCGCCCCGGCGAAAACGACAGCAGACGCGCCGATCGATACGAGGGTGGCGGCGGAATCTTCCCGGCCAGCGGCCCGTCCCCGTTGCCGGCGGGGCCATGGCAGACGCTGCAATAGATCTGGAACAGACCCTGCCCGTCCTCCAGCACGCGCGGCGTGGGGGCCAAGGGATTCGTCAGCTCCTGTCCGGCGCGAATCGCCTCGCCTTCACCGGCGGCGAAGTGGAACGGCCGCTGCCCGCGCGCCAGCGTCCCCTCGACCGGCGGTCGCATCGTCAGGCCGTCGCGCGTGGCTTGATTCGGAGCGAAGGCCTTGTACGCCGGGCTGCGCACCATGTCGGGCATGTACTCGCGCGCGCGGCTGTCGCGGGTCGCCTGACAGGCTGCCACCAGCGCAGCGGCGATCAGCAGCGCCAGCCTCACAGCCGCGTCTCCTTGTCGTCGATCTCCTCGGCGTCATGCTGCCGCAGCAGCGCGTGCACGCGCGCGACCTCGACCGCGACCGGGGGCTGCCGCAGGACCAGCGCGAACTTGTGGTCGGTGACGCCGGCGGCGGCCAGCTCTTCCTCCTTGCCGGGGTAAAGGCGCGCCCGGATGAACAGCGCCGCCACCGTGGCCAGTCCGCCCAGAAGGACGGTCAGCTCGAAGCAGACCGGAACGAAGGCCAGCGTCGAATTGTCGGGCTTGCCGCCGACGTTGAGCGGCCAGTCGAAGATGTTGGTGTAGTACTGAAACACCAGCGCGAAGGTCAGGCCCCCCAGGCCGGCAAGCAGCGTGATGAAGGGCAACCGGGTCCGCCGCAGCCCCATGGCGT
>DASRQT010000582.1:0-11249 GCA_035696485.1 Polyangia bacterium
CAAGCTGCTGACCAGCATTCCGAGCGCTCTCGTCCCGCGCCTGCAGGGGTTCGTGATGCAGGGAAACTTCGCCGCCGACGTGGGCATCAAGATCGACTTCGCCCACCTCGACGATCTGGATCTGAGCGGCAAGGTCGGGATCGACGGCTGCAAGGTGTTGAAGGCGCCCGACGACATCAAGGCGCTGGCCGACGCCAAGACCCGGGTCATCAACGTCGAGGTGCCGAAGCTCCCCGGCGGCGCGTCGGGCGAGACCGACACCCTGGCGGTGGTGGTGGGTCCCGATAACCCCGACTTCGTCCCCTACGATCAGATCTCGCCCTATCTGGTCGGCTCGATCATGACCACCGAGGACAACGGCTTCTTCAAGCACCGTGGCTGGGTCAGCTCGGAGTTCAAGAGCGCCCTGCGCCGAAACTTGAAAGGCGGCGGCTTTCGATTGGGCGCCTCCTCGATCACCATGCAGATGGTCAAGAATGTTTTGCTCAGCCAGGAGAAGACCCTGTCGCGCAAGCTGCAGGAGCTGTTCCTGGTCTGGTACCTGGAACAGGAGCTGCCGAAGGAGCGGATCCTCGAGCTTTACTTCAATGCCATCGAATTCGGGCCGCGCATCTATGGCATCGGACCGGCCGCCCGCCACTACTTCGGCAAGAAGGCGTCGGAGCTGACCCCCCTCGAGGCGGCGTTCTTCTCGTCGATCCTCCCCAGTCCCAAGCGGCGCTACATCCAGTTTTGCCACGGCTCGCTGTTCCCGCCCTGGGAGAAATACGTGCGCCGGATCATGGCCAAGGTGTACGAACGCGGGCGGCTGACCGAGGCTGAGTTCGCGGAGGCGTCGGCGCAGAAGCTGACCTTCGATCGCCGTGAGGCGACCTTCAACGAGAAGCAGTGCCTGGAATGGGTCAAGAAGATGACCACGCGGCCGGAGGCCGAGACCCCGCCCGATCTCGACAACCCCGAGGCCGACGGCGATGACAGCGCGGACGCGCGCGGGCCGGGGGCGAAACGCCTGCGCAGTGTCTCGGTCCACGCGCCCTCCAAGGGCAAGGGTTCGGGTGCCCGGCGTTCCAAGGCGGCCGCGCGCACGCAGTGACCGCCGTGGATCTCGCCCTAAGCGACCCCGCCCTGGTCTGCGAGGTGCTGGCGCCGCTGCTGCTGCCCGAACGGCGCGAGCGCATCGACCTGATTGTCACCCTGCGCCTGGGCGGTCTACGCGTTGGCATCGAGAACCTCCACGATCCCCACAATGGGGCCGCGGTGTTGCGCAGCGCCGAAGCCTTCGGTGTGCAGAGGGTCGAGGTCATCGAGAGCGCGGAGCCGTTTCGCTTCTCGTCGACGGTCACCCAGGGCTGCGAAAAATGGCTGGATGTGATTCGCCACCCGAGCCACGAGGCGGCGGCTCGTGCCTGGCGGGCTCAGGGTTTCGCGGTCTATGCCACGGTCCCCGGTGCGGCGGCGACGGTCGATGATCTGGACTTCGGCCGTCCCGCCATCATCCTGGTCGGCAACGAGAGCGTTGGCCTCAGCGCAGCGGCCATCGGCGCTGCCGACCGCCAGTTCGGGATTCCGATGGTGGGGATGACGCGCAGCTTGAACCTGTCGGTCGCCGCCGCCCTCATCACCGAACGCGCGGCCGCGCGCCGCCGGCAGGCGCTGGGTGCCCCGGGCGATCTCGACGCCGAGACGCAGCTTCGGCTGCGGGCGCGTTTCTACGCCGCGTCGGTTCGTGGCGCCGACGCCGTCCTCGCGCGCTACGCCAGGCCGTGAACGGGGCAGGCCAGTCGATCAGTCGACTTTCGCAGTGGCCAATCGGCGCGCGACGGCGCGGACGATCAGCGCGGCCGCGAACAGCGACGCGGCGAACGCGGTCTGGGTCGCTCCCACCGGAAGCTCGGCGCGGAACGAGACGGCATAACCCGCCACGCCCGACAGCGCGCCAATCCCGGCGGCGACCGCGAACACGGCGCCCAGGCGCGAGGTCACCACCAGCGCCGTCATCGCCGGCAGCACGCTGAAGGCGAACACCGGCATCGCGCCCAGCGCGCGCGTGCACAGCGCCACCGCCAGCCCCACCGAGAGGAACAGGAAGCCGTTGAGGCGGCGCACCGGAAGGCCCTGCACGGCGGCCCCCCTGGGATCGTGACCGACGAAGATTAACGCTCGCAGGAGGACGATGTGTCCGCCCAGCAAGGTCAAGGTCGCCGCGCCGACCAAGACCAGATCGGCGGGTTGGACGACAACCGCGCTGCCAAACAGGATGGCCGACAGATCGTGCGCCTCCTGCGTGATGCGGTCGCCGACGATCACGGCGCCCGCGCCGCTGGCCAGGTAGACAAACCCGAGGACGCTCTCGCGGGTCAGGTTCAGGTGAACGGGGTTGGTGATGAACACCAGCGTCGCCAGCAGCGACGCCACCACCGCCCACAACACCGGTTCGAACAGCAGCGAGCTCACCAGATGGGCCTGCGGCCCGGCCGCGTGACCGGCGGCGTGTCCGACAGGATCGAGCACGATCGGGATCCAGAACGACAGCGCCACCCCCAGCGCCGCCGCCTGCGCGATCGCCGACGACGCAAACACCATCCGGCGCAGCACCACGTGCACACCGATGAAGCCCAGCAGCGCGCCGGCCAGGCCCCCGGTCAGGATCGCGTCGCGGAAGATCGGCAGGTTGTGCCACAGCGCCTGCCAGCTGTTGATGCTCTCGGTCGCGGTCATGGACGGACCCCGGTGCGCGCCAGGACGCGTCCGTAAATTTGCTCGAAGGCCGGTGTCCGTCGCATGTCGGCGGCGGCCGCCGCCAGCGCGACGTCATGGTCCCGGTCCAGCAGCAGCGCCTGCTTCGCGCGTTCGAGGCCGTCCTCCACCAGGTGCGTGACCATCACCACCGCCGCCCCGCGCTGCTGCGGCAGCGACGTGATGAGCTGCAGCACCTGCCGCTCCGAGGCGATATCCAGCGCGGCGGTCGGCTCGTCCAGGAAAAACAGATCGGCGTCGCTGGCGATGGCGCGCGCGATCGCCACCCGCTGCCGCTGGCCCCCGGACAGATCGCGCAATTGCCGGTGTTCCAGCCCGGCGGCCTCGGCCTGCGCCAGCGCCGTGCGCGCGGCGGCGAAGTCGGCGGGCCGCCAGCGTCCGATGACGTTGCCCGGACGCTGGCGTCCCATCAGCACGAAGCCCAGCACCGACACCGGAAAGATCGGATCCAGATTGGACTGTTGCGGGACATAACTCATGCGCAGGCCGGGCGCCCGTACGATGCGCCCGCCCAGCGGGGGCTCGAGGCCCAGCACGGTGCGCAGGAACGTAGACTTGCCGGCGCCGTTGGGTCCGATCACCGCCCAGTGATCGCCGGCGCCGATGCTCATCGTGATGGGCGGCAAGATGACCTTGCCGTCGTAACCGACGGACAGTCGGTCGACCGACAGCAGCGGCTGCCCCGGTCGCAAGGCCGGCGCCGGCACCGTCGGCGTCGGTGTCGCCGATTCATTGCTCACGGCTTGTGTGCCTGCGCCGGCGCGCTGTTTTTTGCCGCGGCCAGCGCCGTCGTTATCGACGTCACGATCTCATCGATGTGATCGTCGTATCGCGCCGACTCCGCCGTCATCCCCGGGATCAGGACCAGGTGCGCCCCGGTCTGGCTGGCGACCTGTTCGGCGACGCTCGACGGATACCAGCGTTCCTGCAAGATGAGCGGCACCTTGCGCGCGCGCATCTCCTCGATCACCCTGCCGATGTGCGCGGCGTTGGGCGGGATGCCGGGCTTGGGCTCGAGGGTGTCGGTCTCGACCAGGCCCAGCCAGCTGGTCAAGTAGACGAAGCTCCGGTGATACGTGACCACCGGCGTGCCGCGAAAGCCGGCGATGGCCGCCTGCCACTTTCTCTCGCGCGAGGTCAGCCGCGCCACCAGCGCCGCGGCGTTCTTCTGGTAGACGGGGCCGTTCCCGGGCGCCAGCGCCGCGAAGCGCGTCGCCATTCCTTGCGCGATCCGGCTCGCGTTGCGCGGATCCAGCGTGAAGTGCGGATTGCCGCCCGGGTGAATGTCACCCATCGACCGATCGATCTTTTGCGTCGGGATCTCCTGCACCACGATCATCGTCGAGGCCACGATGTTGCCGGGCTCGCCCGACTGCAGCCTCGGGTTTCGGGCGCCGCGCACCAGCACCGGCAGCCACCCGATCTCGTAGTCCAGCCCCATCGAGACCAGGGCGTCGGCGCGATTCAGGCTCAAGATCAGGTTGGGCCGCGCATCGACGAAGTGAGGGTCCTGGGTCGGCTTGGCCAGCACCGTCACCTCGCCGGCGTCGCCCAGCACCTCGCGCGCCAGGGCCCCGAGGTCGCCTACTGTCACCACCACCTGCAGCTTGCTGGCCGCGTGCGCGCGGCCTTTGCCCGCGACCGCCGTCATGGCGAGCGGCACAAACAGCAGAACAATATGTAGAAACGAACCCGAACGTCGTCGTCGCATGATGCGACCTCCCCTCCAGTTGATTTGACGTCAACGAACCGCGGTGCCGATCAGACGGCGCGCGGTGGGGAGTTTTTGGGCGCGAGAATCCAGCGTTTGAACGCGACCGGCGTGTCAATCCCGAAGGCCACCATCGAGATGGGCGCTGGCGGGGCCGCGGTGTCAGTGGCCGAGGGCCCGCCAATGACGGCCTCGCGACGCGACACGACGCAAAGACAGTGGGCATGGCTGTGGCTGCCGGCGCCCTCGGTCCCGAGCAGCGCGTCCGTGTGCCGGGGCGCGTCGCCCGCGTCGCGAGCCGGGGTGGCGTGAACCAGCTCGCCGTGTTCGGGGCACTGCCGGTGGTCGACGATCAATAGGTGCAAGGCCGTCCCGAGCTGCCCGAACAACAGGGCCGCCGCCGTCACCAGGCCGAGGAGTGAGGACCGCGAACGCACGGACCAAAGGATACATGGCGCGCCGGGCGGGGCAAAACCGGCGCGCAACTTATTGCCCGCCCTGGTCCCCGGGATAGACTCAAGTCCCCCATGGCCCCTGGTCCCTCTTTGCACGATCGCGATCCGCGCCGAAGGGGCAGTGGCAGGAAGACGCCCGTGCCGCGGTCAGAGCGACCCAAGGGCTGGAGTCGTCACTATGGCGCCGGCTACCGAATCCTGGCGACGCTGAGGTTCCTGTTCTGGTCGGGCGTCTTCTGCGGGTTTGTCGGGATCGCGGCCCTGGTCGGGATGTTCTCCTACTACGGCAGCGACCCCAAGCTACCGACGCTGCGGGCGCTGGGCGACTATCACCCCAAGCAGGTCACGCGCATCGTCGATCGCGAGAACGTTGCCATCGGCGAGCTGGGGATCGAGAAACGCACCGTCATCCCGTTCGCCGATATCCCCAAGGTGCTGATCAACGCCGTGGTGGCGGCGGAGGACGCCGACTACTTCAACCACTCCGGCCTCGACTATCGCGGCATGGCCCGGGCCTTCCTGGAAAACGTGTTGCGCGGGCGGACGGCGCAGGGCGGTTCGACCATCACGCAGCAGGTGGTCAAGACGTTCCTGCTTTCACCCGAGCGGACGCTGCGACGCAAGGTCCAGGAGATCATCCTGGCGCGCCAGCTGTCGCAGCGGTTCTCGAAGGAGGAGGTGCTGGCGCTCTACCTCAATCAGATCTACTACGGCCACGGCCGCTATGGCTGCGAGGAGGCGGCGCGGTTCTACTTCGGAAAGTCGGTGCGCGAGATCAATACCGCCGAGGCCGCGCTGCTGGCCGGCCTGCCGCAGAGCCCGGAGCGGTTGTCGCCGCGCAAGCATCCGGAGGCGGCCAAGACGCGCCAGCGCTACGTGCTGGGCCAGATGGCGCAGCACGGCTTCATCGATCGGGCGACCGCCGAAAAGCTGGCCGCCGAACCGATCCGGCTGTCGCGCGAGAGCGGCCCCGCGCGCGGCATCGCCAGCGAGGCGGTCGATACCGTCGCCCGTTTTCTGTCGGCGCGCGCCAGCGAGCGCGGCAGCTCCGACGTGGGCGTGGTGATTCACACCACCATCGACGCCAAGCTTCAGGATCTCGCGCGCCAGTCGCTGGAGCGGGGACTCGAGGATCTGGACGGGCGCCAGGGTTATCGCGGCCCCATTGGCCACCTGACCGGCAAGGCACTGGAGAAGCGGCGCGCCGAGCTGAAGGCCGCGCACAAGAAACCACCCAGGGAGTCGGAGATCATCGAGGGGATCGTGGCCCGCGTGGAAAAGGATCCCGCCGCCAAAGAAGGCAAATTGTCGGGCAAGCTGGTCGTCGATCTCGGCGCGGCCCAGGGCGTGGTCGACCTCGGCGGCGAGACCCGCTACGCCAAGGGGACCAAACCGCTTGCCGATCGGTTCGCGCCGGGAGATCTGGTTCGCGTGCGCGTCACCGGCGAGCCGGCGCAGGCCGACAAGGCGTTTCCGCTGGTGCTGGAGCTTGGCCCGCAGGCGGCCATGGTGGTTCTGGATCCGCAGAAGCGGGAGATCCTGGCGCTGGTCGGCGGCTACGACTATCAGCCGGGCGGCTTCGATCGCTCGCAGCGCGCGCAGCGGCAGCCGGGCTCGGCGTTCAAGCCATTCGTCTACGCGGCCGCCATCGAGCAGAAAAAGATCACGCCGGCGACGATGCTCAACGACGCGCCCGAGGTGTACGAGCTCTGGAAGCCGCAGAACTACGAGAAGGAAGAGTTTCGCGGACCGATTCGCGCGCGCACGGCCCTGGCGCTCTCCATCAATACGGTCGCCATCAAGGTGCTGTCCGACGTCGGGATCGCCAGCGCGCGCGCGGTCGCTCAGCGCGCCGGCATCACCTCCGAGATGCCCGAGACCTTGGGACTGGCCATGGCCCTGGGCGCGATGACCGTGACGCCGCTGGAGCTGGCCAACGCGTACGCCACGTTTCCCAGCGGCGGTCAACGCGGGCAAGCATTTGTCGTGCGCGCCGTGGGTGAGGAACAGATCCCGCAGAAGCCGCTCGAGGCCGGCATCGCACCCGAGGTCGCGTACATCATGACGTCGCTGATGCGGAGTGTGATCGAAGAGGGGACCGCGCGCTCGGCGGCGGGCAAGCTGCGGCGGCCGGCAGCGGGCAAGACCGGCACGTCGAACAAGCAGCGCGACGCCTGGTTCGTGGGATTCACGCCCGATTTGCTGGCGGCGGTCTGGGTCGGATTCGACGACGAACGGACGCTGGGGCGCGGCGAAGCCGGCGGGCGCACCGCGTTGCCGATCTGGACGGAATTCATGACCAAGGCGCTGGTCGGACGTCCGACGCACGACTTCGTTCAACCGCCAGGTGTCGTGATTCAGCGCATTGACAAGGCCAGTGGGCTCCTCGCCGCACCCGGCCAAGAGGCCAATACTCTTGATGAAGTGTTCCTTCCCGACACCGCTCCGACGGGACAGGCGTCGGCGGCCGGCGAGGAAACCAGCGCCGACAAGCTTCTGCTGGACCGTTAGCTGTTCCTCGCGGTACCACTTTTTTGGCAACAGCAAGCGCCCTTACGAATGGGTCTGGTCTTGACCGCGATGGCGACGACGCGGCTATAGTCCCAATAACAGCGGGTTTTTCGCTGTCAAACGCCACCGGCGCCCTGTCCAGCGCTTTGCAGTAGGAGTGATCATGACCCTCCCGATCCGCCTCGCAGTCATCACCGGAACGCTGATGGTCGCACTGGCTTCTGCTCGCGGCGCCGATGCCGCCGATCAGAAGGCCGCCCTCGACAAGATCAAAGGCCACGTGACGGAGGCGACCACCGCCTTCGGTCAGAAGAACTTTGAAAAGATGAAGACTGAGCTGGGTGAGGCGATCACGACCGGCAACGAGAACAATCTCGCAACGAATCCCATCATGGCCAAGGTGTACGTGTTGCTGGGCGTGATGGAAGTCACCGGTTTCAAGAACACCAAGGAAGGGACTGTCCACTTCGTCAAGGCGCTCGAGATCAGCCCCGCGGTGCAGGTCCCCGTCAACATGACCAGCAAACCGGTGCGCACGGCATTCGCCAAGGCGGAGGACATGGACGTCAGCACGACCGTTCAATCCGAAAAGACGGCCGAGAAGACGGCCGAGAAGACGGCCGAGAAGACGGCCGAGAAGACCGCCGCCGCGCCCGAGCCCGAGAAGTCCGCGGCCGCGGCCGACAACAAGAAGGCCGAGCCGGCCAAGGCGGAGACCGCCAAGGCGGAGTCGGCCAAGGCGGAGTCGGCCAAGGTCGACACCAAGGCCGAGGCGAAAGCGCGCGCGGAGGCCGAAAAGGCCGAGAAGGCGGCCGACAAGACCCGTGTCGAGCAGGCCCAGAAAGAACGCGCCGAGAAGGACGCCCTGCAGAAGGAGAAGGACAAGCTGCAGAAGGACAAGCAGGACAAGGACACGCAGCTCGCCGACACCAAGGGCCGCCTGCAGCAGATCGAGAAGGACAAGGCGGAGAAAGACAAGCTGCTCGCGGCCACCAAGGACAGCGAGAAGAAGGAACGCGACGCCAAGGAGAAACTCAGCAAGGAAAAACAGGACGTCGACAAGCAACTGGCCGATGCGAAGGCGCGGATCCAGCAGCTTGAGAAAGAGAAGACCGAGAAGGAAAAGCAGCTGGCCGCCGTGCAGGACAGCGAGAAAAAAGAGCGCGAGGCCAAGGAGAAGCTGGACAAGGTCCGTCAGGAGCTGGAGGCGCGCGAGACCGCCCGCAAGGGACGCGAGGCTTCCGACAAACATGACCGCGACGCGATGGCGGAGGGCCCGGCGCTGCCGGGTAACGTCTCGGAGCCCATTCACTGCACGATGCCCGACGAGATTCAGGCGGGCGTCGACCTCTACGTCCACTGCGTGCCGCGCTCCAACGTGAGCGCCAAGGCGATCGTGCTCTATTACCGGCCCGGCAACGCCGTCATCTACAACAGCCTGACAATGGAACGATCCAAGAAGGGGTGGTACGTGGCGACCATCCCGGGCGGCCGGATCGGCGGCAAGCTGTTGCACTACTACGTCGAGGCGCGCGACGATCGTGCCGTCATCGTCGGCAACGGTCAGGCAGGTTCACCCAACATCGCGACCGTCCGAACCGGAGGCGCCCCGATCGCCCGCGTGGCGGCCGCCGCCCCGACCGCATCAACCCCGACCGCTGTGGCCGAAGCCAAACCGCAACCCTCCCGCAGCGCCCGCCGCGCGCGCGCGAAAGACCGCGCCAAGCGATAGTCGCGGACCCCTCTGCCTAACCGGACCCCTTACCCTAACCGTCTCCCCGCTGCGCGGGGCGAGGGGACCGGATCCGAGCTCCCTCTCCCGCTTGCGCCGCTTGCGGGAGAGGGTAGGGGAGAGGGCCCGCGCTAGTCGCGGACGGGAGTAGCTTTGAGGGCGGTCTTTCCGTCCTTGATGTAGACGGAGAAGCGGACAGTCCGGCAGTGGTGCTTGGACATCAGGGCGGCTTTGTTCTCGCGCAGCTTGATCTTGAACTTGTCCAGCGTGAGACCGGCGATGGATTCGCCACACTTCCTCTTGGTGGCGAGAAAGTCCTCGAACACGCTCTTGAAGTGCAGCTCCTCCTCGGAGCCCCTGTCGTTGGTGCCGTTTTCACCGAGATCGACCACCCGGGTGTCGGCATCGTCGCTGCTGGACGGTGTGGTCGGGCCCCATCCGGGCAGCGGCGGCCGCGGCAGGTGCAGGCTGGATGGGCTGGCGCTGGCATTTTGAACGGCAGCCGCCGAGAAGGGCGGCGGGGGCGCGAACACCGGGGGTGGAGGAGGGGCGAACGAGGGCGGCGGTGGCGGCACGAAGGTGGTCGCCGCAGGTGGTCCGAACGCGGGTGGAGGGGTGTTCCCGTGAAAGCTGGAATCGGCGCTCGGCAGGTCAAACGACTGCCCGGCGCCTGCGCCCAGGATCGCGTTCAGGTCCTTGGTCGCCGTCTCGGACTGCGGTCCTGGCGCGTGGGTGAAACGCTCCATCGCCGCGTTCACGTCGCGCGCCAGGCCGCCGAAGCGGCCGCCGTAGTGGCCATCCTGAATCTTGTGGATCTCGCCACGCGCCAGCTGCTGCAGCTCGCGCCGCAGGTTGCGTACGGGGGTCTCGACCTCGAGGCGCTGCAGAAAAAGCCCGACGGCGATCATCGCGAACACGCCGCCGGCCAGCGGAATCCACGGGAAATGGCCCCACTTGAGGTCGTCCGAGCTGGTGTTCGACAGCAGCGACGCCACGTCGGATTTCGCCGGCTGCATTCCGACCAGCGCGTAGTAGGCCTTTTGCTGCCCGGCCTGTCCCGGGAACGGGGCCGCCACGACCAACAGGTTGTCGGCGCCGGCGGTCACGGAGATGGCGGGCGTCCGCTTCAGCTCTTCCATCTGCTTGCTGTGCTGGTCGATCAGATCCGAGAGCGAGGCCAGCTCGGTGGCGTACTTGGTCGACGCGATGATCTTGCCACGCAGCAAGAGCACGACGTCCACGTCCAGGTTCTTCTTCAGGCGGTCGACCAGCGCGGATCCGGTCTCGGCCCCGACGTAGAGCCCGCCGACGATCCGGTCGCGGCTCTTCGACAGCACAGGTCCGGCGGCGATCCGGCGCAGCTTGCCGCCCGTCCCCCAGACGTCGTCCGACAGGTAGCCGCGCAACGCGTCCGCCACCACCTCGGCGCCGCCCACGAAGTCGCCATATTCCTTGTCGTTGTCACCGACGCGCGCGACCACGCGCCCCTTGCTGTCGACCGCGACGATGGTCTCAATGCCACCGCCGGCCAGATCGGGGATCAGCGTCTTCAGCCGATCCTGAACCGTCCGGTGGATGACCGTGGATTCGCCGACGCCGCGTGAGGCCGAGTCCAGCGACTCGGAGATGATCGCGTCGCGCCCCAGCTTGGCAATGCGGTCGATCCATTTGTGCGCGTCCACCTTCAACATCTGTTCGGCCGCGTATTGCGCGCGATCTAGGCGCTGCCCCTCGAGCAGCGCCAGCTTCTGCACCACGGGTCGTGGGGCGACCAGCGCCATGGTGACCGCCACGCCGGCCAGAAGCGCGATCAGGATGAACCATATCCTCGATAAAAACATGGGGGTCTCGCGCTACTCCGCCACGTCTTTGTCAGATGGCGTCGCAACCTTGATGTTGAAGTCGTCCTTCTTGGTGGTGTCGACCTCGTCCTTGTGCGCCCACCCTCCACGCGTCCAGACCTTCAAAGTGGCCTTTCCGTCTGGAACATTGGGGATCGTGAAGTTGCCCCGTTCATCGAGCGGCGAAAAGTAGGGCGAATCGACGACGATCACCGAGATCATGATGTGCGGGTACTCGGCAC
>DASRQT010000583.1:0-12907 GCA_035696485.1 Polyangia bacterium
CACGGAGGGGTTACCCACCCCCTACGCCCCCACGACCGAGCGAGCGACGCCCCAACCGAAGCGACCGATCGAAGCGACCGATCGAAGCGACCGATCGAGGCGACCGATCGAGGCGACCGATCGAAGCGACCGATCCGCACCCGGTCAAGAACTAGTAGAGCCCGAGGCCGCCGTTAACTTCGATGGTCTCGCCGGTCAAGAAGGAGGAGGCGTCGGAGGCAAGAAAGACCGCGGCGCCGGCGATATCGGAGGGCGTTCCCTCGCGGCGCAGGGGCGTTCGATCGGCCGTCGCCTTGCGCGCGTCGTCGGGCGTGAAGGTGTCGTGGAAACGCGTGGCGATGAGGCCGGGGGCGATGCCGTTGACCCGGATCCCCAGCGGACCGACCTCCTTGGCCAGCGCCCGCGTGTACGTGAGGATCGCGCCCTTGGTGGCCGCGTAGTGGCTGGCGCCAAAGCCGCCGCCGTCGTGGGCGGCCAGCGAGCTGATCAGAATCAGGTTCCCCTTTTTCTTCTGCTCCATGTGGCGCAGCGCCGCCCGGCAGCACAGAAACGTCGTGGTCAGGTTCAAAGTTAGCACGTCGTTCCACAGCTCCAGCGACGTGTCCACGGCGCGGATTCGCTTGAGCAGACCGCCAGTGTTGGCCACCAACGTATCCAGCCCGCCGAACGCGGTCAGCGTCTTTTGAACCACATCATCGACGATCTTCTCGTGACGGAGATCGGCCTGCATCGCCAGCGCCTGGACGCCGAACGATCGGATGGTCGCAAGGGTCGGGGCGGGATCGCTGGTCATGGTGGTGATCGCCACGTTGGCCCCCTCGGCGGCGAAGGCGACGGCGATCCCCTGTCCAATCCCCGAGGCGCCGCCGGTGACCAGCACCGATTTTCCTTTGAGGATCAACGGGACTCCCGGCCGAACGGCGATGGGGCAATAAGTTGGCGCATTTTCAGCTACTTCGGCAGCGACAGTATCGCTCCCTGAGTACACAAAAACTCAAAAACGGTCAACCGATTCCGGCGCTTGCGCCGCCCCCCCCCCGGCGCCGCGGCGGTGCGGCGCGGCGGATAACGGAACCGTCGTAGCGCCGCTGGAAGTTAGCGCCGGGCCGTGATACTTCCGCCCGAAGTGCGGGTCCTGGCGTGAGCTACGCAGCGTTCGATTTGACCGGACAGGTGGCCGTCGTCATCGGCGGAACGTCCGGTATTGGAAGGGCTTTGGCGCTGGCGCTGGCGGAGGCGGGCGCGGACGTGGTGGCCTCTTCGCGGCGCCTCTCAGAGGTCGATTCGGCGGCCGCGGAAATTGAGCAGCGAGGTCGCCGCACAATTCGGATCCCCTGCAATGTTACCGATCGAACGTCTCTGGAGCAGCTACGCAGCGAAACGCTGACAGCCTTTCGTCAGATCGACATTCTGGTAAATTGCGCCGGCAAAAATCGAAGGACCCCCACGCTGGACGTCAGCGAGGAAGAATGGAACGACATCATCGCCACCAATCTCACGGGTACCTTGTCGGCGTGCCAGGTGTTTGGTCGGCCGATGCTGGACCGGGGCTACGGTCGAATTATCAACATCGCGTCGCTGGCGTCTTTCGTTGCGCTGTTTGAGGTCGCCGCCTACGCGGCCAGCAAAGCGGCGGTGGCTTCGTTGACCAAGTCGCTGGCAATCGAATGGGCTTCAAAAGGCGTGTGCGTAAACGCCATTGTTCCTGGTGTGTTTCATACGCCGTTGACCGATCCGCTCATCAACGGCACCGCGAGAGGGCGCGAGTACCTGTTGCGCACGCCCATGAAACGATTCGGTCAGGTCGAGGAGCTGGCGGGAGCAGCCGTGTTCCTTGCGTCCGGTGCGGCGAGCTTCGTCACCGGCCAGATGTTGGTGGTCGACGGAGGGTTCCTGGCCAGCGGCGTGAATCAATGACGGCAGATATGTGTGCGACACGCCGCGCAAACGAAGCAATAAAAACGTCTGGCGAGGCGACGGCCACCCGCTATTCTGGGGAGGCGATCGCCTTTTAGCTGTATAAGGTAAGCGTTTTCCATAGTGAATTCATGAATCTGACGATCAAACCCAAGACCAGCTGCCGTTTCGACATGGTGTCCCTGGGCGAGGTGATGCTGCGCCTCGACCCCGGTGACCTGCGTATCCAGACAGCCCGCAGCTTCCGCGCCTGGGAGGGCGGGGGCGAATACAACGTGGCCCGGGGGCTGAAACGCTGTTTCGGTCTGGACACCGCCGTCGTCACCGCGTTCGCCGATAACCCGGTCGGACGCCTGGTGCAGGACTTCATCTACCAGGGCGGCGTCGACCAGTCCTACGTTCGCTGGGTCAAGTACGACGGCATCGGCCGCAGCGTCCGCAATGGATTGAACTTCACCGAGCGCGGGTTCGGCCTGCGCGGCGCGGTGGGATGTTCCGACCGCGGACACACGGCCATCAGTCAGCTCAAGCCGGGCGAGATCGACTGGGAACAGCTGTTCGGCCGCGACGGCGCGCGCTGGCTGCACACCGGCGGCATCTTCGCCGCGCTGTCGGAGTCGACGTCGGCGGTGGCCGAGGAGGCGATGAAGGCGGCCAAGAAGCACGGCGTGGTCGTCTCCTACGATCTGAACTATCGCGATTCCCTCTGGAAGGGGATCGGCGGGCAGGCGCGCGCGCGTGAGGTGAACCGCGCGCTGGCCAAATACGTGGACGTCATGATCGGCAACGAGGAAGACTTCACCGCCGCGCTGGGGTTCGAGGTCGAGAACGTCGGCGAGAGTTTCTCCACCCTGGACGTCGCGGCGTTTCAGAAGATGATCGAGGTCGCGATCGCGACCTACCCGAACTTCTCCGTGGTCGCGACCACGCTGCGCCACGCGAAGACCGCCAGCCGGAACGACTGGGGAGCGATCTGCTACGCCGACGGAAAACTCCATCAAGCGAAGACGCGCGACGATCTGGAGATCTATGATCGGGTTGGCGGTGGCGACTCGTTTGCCTCGGGGCTTATCTACGGGTTCCTGATGAACAAGGGACCGCAGTGGGCCGTGGAATGCGGCGCGGCTCACGGCGCGCTGGCCATGACGACACCCGGCGACACCACCATGGCCACACTTGCCGAGGTCGAAAAGGCAATGAAGGGCGGAGGGGCGCGGGTCGACCGATAACTGTGACCAACGCCATCGTGCAGGATCAATCAGCGGCCCCGTCGCAGGACGTGCGTCAGTGACACGTTCCTTGCGTAAGAAGCCGGAAGAACTGCGGAGCCACCGCTGGTACGGCGCCAGCGATCTGCGGTCTTTTGGGCACCGGTCGCGCAGCGCGCAGATGGGGTACAGCCGCGAGGATTACGCGGGCAAACCGGTCATCGCCATCATCAATACCTGGAGCGACATCAATCCGTGCCACGCCCATTTTCGTGAGCGCGTCGAGGAGGTCAAACGCGGGGTCTGGCAGGCGGGCGGATTTCCCGTCGAGATGCCGGCCATGTCGCTGGCCGAGAATTTTCAGAAGCCGACCACGATGATGTACCGCAACCTGCTGGCGATGGAGACCGAGGAGCTGCTCCGGTCCTATCCGGCGGACGGCGCGGTGCTGATGGGCGGATGCGACAAGACCACCCCCGCCTTGATGATGGGCGCGATCAGCATGGATCTGCCGGCGATCTTCCTGCCGGCGGGGCCGATGCTGCGCGGAAACTGGCGCGGAACCACGCTGGGCAGCGGCAGCGACGTCTGGAAGTACTGGGCCGAATTGCGCGCCGGCAACATCACCGAGACCGACTGGGTCGAGATCGAAAGCGGCATCGCGCGGTCGCACGGCACCTGCATGACCATGGGGACCGCGTCGACCATGACCAGCGCGGTGGAGGCGCTGGGCTTCACGCTCCCGGGCGCGTCGTCAATTCCAGCGGCCGATTCGCGCCACGCGCAGATGGCGACGTCGGTCGGCAAACGCATCGTCGACATGGTCTGGGACGATCTGAAACCGTCCGACATTCTGACGCCGGCGGCGATGGACAACGCCATCGTGACCGTGCTGGGGTTGGGCGGATCCACCAACGCCATCGTTCACCTGATCGCGATGGCCCGGCGTGGCGGGATTGCGCTGACGCTGGATCGTTTTGACCAGCTGTCACGGCGGGTGCCGGTCATCGCCAACATCCGTCCGTCGGGGCAGTACCTGATGGAAGACTTCTACTATGCCGGTGGACTGCAGGCGTTCTTGAACGTGCTGTCGCCGCACCTGGATCTCGGCTGTCTGACCATCACCGGGAAACCTCTTCGCGACGGTGTCGAGGGCAACAAGATCTACAACGATGACGTCATCCGCTCGCCGGAGAAACCGATCGCGGCGTCCGAGGGGCTGGTCGTCCTGCGTGGCAACCTGGCGCCGGGAGGCGCGGTCATGAAGCCGATCGCCGCCGAACCGCGGTTCGCCAAGCACACCGGGCGCGCGATCGTGTTCAACAGCTATGACGACATGATGTCGCGGATCGACGATCCGGATCTGGACGTCGATGAAAACTCGGTGCTGGTGCTGCGAAACGTCGGGCCCAAGGGCGGGCCGGGCATGCCCGAGTGGGGGCAGCTTCCGATTCCCAAGAAGCTGCTGAAGAAGGGGGTACGGGACATGTTGCGCATCTCGGACTGCCGCATGAGCGGCACCAGCTACGGCGCCTGCATCCTGCACGTGGCCCCCGAGGCCTACGTCGGGGGACCGCTGGGGCTGCTGCACGAAGGCGATGTGGTCGAGCTGGACGTCGCCGCCCGACGCCTCAGCATGAAGGTCTCCGATGACGAGCTCGGCCGCCGCCGCCGTGCCTGGCAGGCGCCCAGCGCGGTCTATCCGCGCGGGTACGGACGGATCTTCGTCGAGCACATCACGCAGGCCGACGAAGGCTGCGACTTCGATTTTCTCGAGGCCGGCGGCCGTGTCCCCGAACCCGAAATTCACTAGCTGCCCGCAGGACGAGGGTAGGACGACCAGCCTTGGCTTCTGACCGCGCCGACGACGAGACCCAGACCGACCTCCACCTCGACGGGTCGGGACAGTCAGGGCCGCGTCAACCGCCCGCCGAGGTGGCCTACCTGGTGTTGATCGCCGGTCCGGGACTGGGGCAGATGCACAAGCTCAAGGCGGGGGAGACGGTCATCGGTCGTGATACGGAGGCTGACCTCCGCGTTGCGGACGACGGCGTCTCGCGGCGGCATGCGCTGCTGGTTCAGGATGGCGCATCGGTTATCCTGCGCGACCTCGGATCCACCAACGGGACGTTCTGCAACGGGCTACGCGTCGGCGCCGCCGTGCCGCTCAAAGACGGCGACAAGATCATGGTCGGCGCGACCACGATCCTGAAGTTCACGTATCAGGACCACCTGGACGAACAGTTTCAGCGGCAGATGTACGAGTCGGCCGTTCGCGATGTCCTGACACGCCTGTTCAATCGCCGGCATTTCGCGCAGCAGCTGGTTCTGGAACACGCGTTCTCGGTGCGGCACGGCAGTGCGCTGACCGTCATCCTGCTGGACATCGACCACTTCAAGCGGGTCAACGACACCTTCGGACACCCGGCCGGAGACTTCGTCCTGCGCGAGGTTGCCCGCCGGGTTGTCTCCGCGGTTCGCGCCGAGGATCTGGTCGCGCGATACGGCGGCGAGGAGCTGGCGGTCCTGTGCCGGCAGACCACGCTGGAGCAGGGCCAGGTGCTGGCGGAGCGGTTGCGCGCGGCAGTGGGCGGCGAGCCGGTCATCTGGGCGGGGCAGACCAGCATCCCGGTGACCGCCAGCCTTGGTGTTGCCACGATGCCGGCAGAAGGGATCAACGGCGAAGAGGAACTGGTGAAGGCGGCCGATCGGGCCCTCTATCAGGCAAAGCACGCAGGGCGCAATCGCGTCGTTGCCTGGAATGGTCGCTGACGCGACCTTTGGTCGTCGCCGGCGCGGTTGCATCCCATGGAAAAGAGTGGCATCTATCCGGTGTTTTCGCCCTGAACCAGTGGGGTCGATGATCGCTCTCCGCCCGGTTGGGTCGCGACAACCAGGAAGCAGGTCACGCTGATGCCATATGTCTCGCTGCCCAACAAGTTTCGTCAGGATCTTCAGGCTGGTAAGACGCTGATCGGCTGCTGGGCGTCTCTCGCCAGCAACATCAGCACGGAGATCCTCGGTTACGCCGGCTTCGACTGGATCCTGATTGACGGCGAACACGGTCCTAACGATATTCAGACTTTCATCACGCAGCTTCAGGCGCTGAAGGATAGCGTGAGCGCCCCGTTTGTTCGCCCGCAATGGGCGGAGCCGGTCATCTTGAAGCGCCTGCTGGACATCGGTTTCTTCAATTTCCTGATGCCGTTCATCGACACGCCTGAACAGGCGAAGGCGGCGGTCGCGGCGACCCGGTACCCGCCGCAGGGGACGCGCGGGATCGGGGTGTCCCATCGCGCCAACAAGTTTGGCTACGTGCCCGACTACCACGCCCAGATTAACGACAACATCACGGTCGCGGTTCAGATCGAGAGCCTGGTGGGGATCGAAAACGCCGGCCGGATCGCGGCCGTGGAGGGCGTCGACTGTCTGTTCATCGGGCCGTCGGATCTGTCGGCGGCCCTGGGGCAATTCGGCAAGCTGGAGCATCCCGACGTCATCAAGGCGATGGAGCACATTCACGCCAGCGCCAGGGAGCACGGCAAGGCGACCGGGATCCTGGCGCCGGTCGAGAAGGACGCGCGCCGCTATCTGGAGATGGGCATTTCCTTTGTGGCTGTCGGCGCCGACACGGGGCTTTTTCGGTCCGCCACCAGGACGCTGTGCGAGCGTTTCAAAGGAGGCCTGTAGTGGCAAGGCTCGCGGCCAATTTGACCATGATGTTTAACGAGCTGGATTTTCTCGACCGCTTCGAGGCTGCGGCGCGCGCCGGCTTCAAGGGCGTCGAGTATCTGTTTCCGTATCCGTACCAGAAGGAGCAGCTGGTCGAACGGCTGCAGAAGAACGATCTGGCGCAGGTCCTTCACAACTTGCCGGCGGGCGACTGGGCCGCGGGGGAGCGCGGCATCGCGTGCCTCCCGGATCGCGTCGGTGAATTTCAGGAGGGGGTAGGGCGGGCGATCGAATACGCGACCGCGCTGGGCTGCAAACAGCTCAACTGCCTGTCAGGCATCGCTCCCAAAGGGGTTGGCGCCGAAAAGGTCCAGCAGACCTTCGTCGACAATCTGAAGTTCGCGGCCGAAAAACTCGGCAAGACGAACATCCGGCTGGTCATCGAGGCGGTCAACCAGCGGGACGTTCCGGGGTTCCACCTGCGCGACACCAGTCACGTGCTGCAGACGCTCGAAGCGGTCGACAACAGCAACGCCTGGATCCTTTACGACATCTATCACATGCAGATCATGGAGGGGAATCTGGCCCCCACGATCGAGAAGAACCGCGCGCGCATCGCGCACATGCAGCTGGCCGACAACCCGGGCCGTCACGAGCCGGGCACCGGCGAGATCAACTATCCATTTCTGTTCGCATTCATCGACAAGCTGGGTTGGCAGGGTTGGATTGGCTGTGAGTACAAGCCGGAGACGTCAACGGTGGCGGGCCTCGGCTGGACCAGGCCCTATCTCGGCAAGGAGCAAAAAGCGTGAGCCAGGCAAAGCTGAAAGTCGGATTCGTGGGACTCGGCATCATGGGCCGTCCGATGGCGGGTCACCTGGTGACCGGCGGTCACCAGCTCTTCCTCCATAGTTTGACGCCGCTTCCGCAGGACCTGCTCGACAAGGGTGCCAAGGCCTGCAAGTCGAGCAAGGAGGTGGCGCAGAACGCCGACATCATCATCACGATGGTTCCCGACACGCCGGACGTGGAGACCGCGCTGTTCGGCGACGACGGTGTCGCGGCCGGGCTGGACAAGGGGAAGATCGTCGTCGACATGAGCTCGATCTCGCCGATGGAGACCAAGAAGTTCGCAAGGCGCATCAACGAGCTCGGCTGCGGCTATCTTGACGCCCCCGTCTCGGGCGGCGAGGTCGGAGCCAAGGCGGCCAGCCTGACCATCATGGTCGGCGGACCCGAGGACGTGTTCAGCAAGGTCAAGCCGCTGTTCGAGCTGATGGGCAAGAACATCACGCTGGTCGGCGGCAACGGCGACGGTCAGACGTGCAAGGTGGCCAACCAGATCATCGTCGCCACCACCATCGAGGCGATCGGGGAAGCGCTGCTGTTTGCTTCCAAGGCCGGCGCCGATCCGTTGCGCGTGCGCCAGGCGCTGATGGGGGGCTTCGCCAACTCGCGCATCCTCGAGGTGCACGGCGAACGGATGATCAAACGCAACTTCGAACCTGGCTTCCGCATCGAGCTGCACCAGAAGGACCTGGGCCTCGCCTTGAGCGGCGCCAAGGAGCTGCAGCTGAGCCTGCCGGTGACGTCGATCTGCGCCCAGCTCTTCAACGCCTGCGCCGCAGCCGGCGGCGCCAAGTGGGATCACTCCGGCATGGTCCGCGCGCTGGAGACGCTGGCGAACCACAAGATCGCCGAGTAGTTTCGCTCACTCGCCAAGGTAGGCGGCGCGGATGCTGGGGTTTTCCAGGAGGGCTGCCGCCTTGTCTTGCAGGATGATCTTGCCGGTCTCCATCACGTAGCCGCGATGGGCGAGCTTGAGCGCCATGCGGGCGTTCTGCTCAACCAGGAGGATGGTGACGCCCTCGGCGTTCAGCTCCTTGATGACCTCGAAGATGCGCGTGACGATGAGCGGCGCCAGGCCCAGCGACGGTTCGTCGAGCAGGAGCAGCTTCGGGCGCGCCATCATCGCGCGGCCGACCGCCAGCATCTGCTGCTCGCCGCCCGACAGCGTGCCGCCGGGCTGAAGCCGCCGCTGGCCGAGGATCGGGAACAGCGCGAAGACGCGGTCGATGTCGGCGGCGACGCCGGCGTCTCGGCGCGTGAAGGCCCCCATCTCCAAATTTTCCAGCACCGTCAGGCGCGGGAAGATCTTTCGCCCCTCGGGCGACTGCACCAACCCGAGGGTCACGATCTCGTGCGTCTGCAGCCCGCCGAGATCTTTGCCCTGAAACGAAACCCGCCCCCGGCGCGCGGGGACGAAACCGCAGATGGTCATCAGGGTCGAGGTCTTGCCGGCGCCGTTGGCGCCGATCAGGGTGACGATCTCGCCCTCGTTCACCTCGAGCGAGACCCCCTTCAGGACCTCGATGGCGCCGTAACCGGCGTGCAGATCGTCGACCACCAGCACTAGGCCAGCTCCTCTTTGCCGAGGTAGGCCTCGATGACCCTGGGGTTGCTCCGGATCTCCTCCGGCGTCCCCTCGGCGATCTTCTGGCCGTATTCGAGCACGGCGATGCGGTCGCTGATGCCCATGACCACGCGCATGTGGTGCTCGATCAGCAACACCGTCACGCCGCGGTCGCGGATCTCGCGGATCAGCTTCATCAGCGAAACCGTCTCGGCCGGGTTCATGCCGGCTGCCGGTTCGTCCAGCAAGAGCAGGCGCGCCCGGGTCGCCAGCGCGCGGGCGATCTCCAGCCGGCGCTGGTCGCCGTAGGCCAGGTTCTTGGCGCGTTCGTTCTGTTTGCCGCCGAGGCCGACGAAGGCCAGCAGCTTGGCCGCCTCGGCGCGGGCCGCGGCCTCGACAGTGATGGTGGCGCGTGAAAACGCGCCCAGCCGCGCGATGGCGACGAGGTAAGCGATGACCCCCAGCACGAAGATGCCGAGTAGCGTCCCCCACAGCCCCGGCCCGCCGATGTTCCAGCGCAGTGCAACTACCAGCAACGTCAGCACCAGCCCCAGGCCCAAAAGCGGGCCGGCCGTGGCCAGGCGCCGCAGGGCGGCCGCCCACTTCGAGCCGTCGGGCCGTGCGCGAAGATGGCGGTCCATTCCCACCAGCACGTTCTCCTGCACCGTCATCTCCTGAAACAGCCGGATGTTCTGGAAGGTGCGGGCGATACCGCGGGACGCGACCGACGACGGCGTACGGCGCGTTTGGCGCCAGACGGCATACGCGCCAGCGACCCCCAGGAAGACCCCAATCAGAAATGCCAGCAGGCGCATCCGTCGGGCCGCCGCGGCGCCACCGTCAGCGTCGCGTGCCACCTCGGCCAGCCGGACCTTGGCCTCGTCCAGCGTGCGCAGCCCGGAAAACGGCCGCTGGCCGTCGTGGGTCACCACCGAAAAGCGGCTGGCGCGCTGTTCGATGCGCGGGCGGGCCAGCAGGAAGTTGCCGAGATCAGCCAGCGCCTGCCGTGCCCGGAATCCCTCCCGCGGCGTCTGGTAGTTCTGCTTGATCACGGCCGCCCACATCACGTTCACGTCGCAGACCAGCAACATCGCAAACAGCCCCACGCAGAGGCCAACCGCTCCCCAGCGCAGAATGTGACGGCGGGTCATCGGGCGACGCAGATCCTGTCCCTCGAAGGTCACCGTGCCGGCGGTCGGCTCGTTGATTCCGGTGATGGCATTGAACAGCGAGGTCTTGCCGGCACCGTTCGGGCCGATGACCGCGAAGATCGCGCCCGGCGGCACCTTGAGATCGACGTTGTCGACGGCGGTTAGCCCGCGGAAGCGCAACGTCAGCTTGTCCAGCTGCAACAGCGGCGCGGAGCTCAGGGAATCACCGCTCACGTCACGTCTCTCCGTGGTGCAGCTCCGCCTTCACGCGCGACGAGGGCCACAACCCCGCGGGCCGAAAACGCATCATCAGGACCAGGGCGGTTCCGAAGATGATCCAGCGCCAGTTGGAGAACTGCAGCAGGACGTTTGTGGACCGGGTGCCGATCTGACTCTGGATCACCCTGCTCATCAGCGGCGAAACGACATTGTCGAACGACAGCAGGACAAAGGCGCCAATCAACACGCCGCGAACGCTGCCCAGGCCGCCGATGATGACGCAACAGAGGACCATGATGGAATAGTTGAAGTCGTAGGTGTTGGGTTCGGCGGTGGTCGACAGCTTGGTCGCGTACAGCGCGCCCGCAAGGCCTGCCACCGCCGCGCCGGTGGCGAACGCGATCATCTTGGTGCGCGCCGGATTGATCCCCATACAGCCCGACACCAGCTCGTCCTCTCGCAAGGCGACAAACGATCGGCCCAGCGCGGAGCGCTCGACGTTGCGAAAGACGATGACCAGCGCCGCCAGCACCAGCAGCGCCAGGTAATACATGGTGAGGAAGCTGAGGCGTCCGGTTTGCGCTCCCCCCAGCGCATCGACCAGCCAGCCCGGCAGCCACGGCGGCGGGATGGGGTTGAGACCGCGCGGTCCGTCGGTGATGTTCTCCAGATTCAGGATGACCACGCGGCTGACCTCGCCGAAACCCAGCGTGACAATGGCCAGGTAGTCGCCGCGCAGGCGAATGGTGGGGGCGCCCAGGGCCAGCCCGGCCAGCCCGGCCACGAGCGGTGCCATCAGCATGGTCCCCCAGAAGCCCAGCTGGAAAGGATATTTCTCGACGGTGAGCACACCGGTGGTGTAGGCGCCGATGGCGAAGAACGCGGCGATCCCGAGCTGCAGTAACCCGGCGTACCCGACCTGAAGATTGAGCGCCAGCGCCAGTATGGCGAAGATCATGATGTTGACCAGGTTCGATCCGACCTGCAGATCGGCGCCGAAGATCGCCTGCGTCGCCCAGTCGATCACCGGCACCATCGGGTACAGGAACAACACGGCCAGGATTACGACCTCGAAGCGCGTGCCGCGTCTGGGCAGGAGAGACGACAGCAAGGACTGAAGGCGCGGCATCGAGGATCAGACCTTCTCGCGCAGGTTGGTCCCCAGAATGCCCTGGGGCCGAAACACCAGAATCAGGATCAACATCCCGAACACCACCGCCGGTTGCCACTGCGATCCGATGAACTGATCGGAGATGGCGCGCACGAATCCGATCACCAGACCACCCAGCACCGCCCCCGGGATATTGCCGATACCGCCCAGCACCGCCGCCGTGAACGCATAGAGGCCATTCTGGTAGCCGATCTGGTAGTTGATGGTGTTGATGTAGAGGCCGTAGATCACGGCCGCGAAACCGGCCATCGCACCGCCGATGATGAACGTCGCCCCGATCACGCGGTTGACGTCGATCCCCATCAGGCCGGCGGCGGTCGGGTTCTGCGCGGTCGCGCGCATCGCCTTGCCGAGGCGCGTGAACTTCACGAACAGGTAGAGCGCAACCATCACGGCCAGCGAGCTGGCGACGACCACCAGGTCCTTGGGGGTGATGCGCAGGGTTGAGTCGGCGCCCAGCAGATTTTCGCCCGAGATGAGGTTGGGAAACGATTTTGGCGCCGCGGCGGCGTTGCCCCCGTTGAAGACGTCCATCGGCAGGCCGCCCCAGAACAACCCCAGGTTCTGCAGAATGAACGAAACGCCGATGGCCGACACCAGGGGCGCCAGCTTGGGCGCCTTGCGCAGCGGTTTGTAGACCAGCTTGTCGAGGGTCCAGTTCAGGGCGGCGGCGAACACGGCCGACAGGATCACGATCGCGACCAGCCCGGCCACCACCGCCGCCGTCCCCGCGGTCTCGAGGCCGAACGCGCCGATCAGCGTCAGCGCCAGGAACGACGCCAGCATGAACAGATCGCCGTGGGCGAAGTTGATGAGCTCGAGGATCCCGTACACCATGGTGTATCCCAGCGCGATCAGCGCGAACACCATGCCGTTGGTCAGGCCGATCAGAAGCTGCTGGAGGACGGTCTCCAAGAGTTCACGGTTGGGCTCGGACGAGGTGGTCGGTTATTTCGCCGCTCCGCCGCCCATCAACTTCACAAATTCGAACTGGCCCTTCTTGATCGTGTTGACGCTCATCGTGGTCAGCGACGTGTCGCCGTTGGCGTCGAACTTCCACGTGCCCAGGGCGCCGTCGGTCTGGCCCAGGCCCACCATCGCCTCGCGGACGGCGTCGCGATCCTTCTTGCCGGCCTTGGCCAGCGCCTCCAGCGCC
>DASRQT010000584.1:0-12173 GCA_035696485.1 Polyangia bacterium
CAACTCGGGGACCGACGCCCTGTGGCTGGTGTTCATGGCCCTCGATCTCAAGCCGGGCGACGAGGTCATCACCACCGCCAACACCTTCTTCGCCACCGCCGAGGCGAGCTGGATCGCCGGCGGCAAGGCGGTGCTGATCGATTGCGACCCCAGGACCCGCAACATCGATCCGGCCAAGATCGAGGCGGCCATCACCCCCCGCACCAAGGGCATCGTGCCGGTGCACCTGTACGGCCAGTGCGCCGACATGAAGGCAATCAGCGAGATCGCCAGGAAGCACAAGTTGTGGGTGGTCGAGGACAGCGCCCAGGGCATCGACGCCCACGGCCCCGGCTGGAAGCAGGGTGACTTCTCCGAGGCGGTCTGCACCAGCTTCATCATCCAGAAGAACCTGGGCACCTTCGGCGACGGCGGCGCGGTGGTCACCAACCGCAGCGACATCGACACCACCATCCGCCGGCTGCGCAACCACGGCTCGCTCAAGCGGTCGGTGCACAGCTTTGGCTTCAACAGCCGCCTCGACGACATTCACGCCGCCGTGCTGAGCGTGAAGCTGAAGTACATCAGCAAGTGGAGCGATCGCCGCCGCGAGATCGCCGCCCGCTACAGCAAGGGCCTGCAGAACATCAAGAGCTTCACGCTGCCGACCGAGCTGCCCGGCTACCGCCACGTCTACCACCTGTACGTGATCGAGTCGCCCAAGCGGGACGAGCTGGAGAAGTTCCTGATCAACGAGGGCATCGACGCCAAGAACCATTACCCCATCGCCATCCACCAGCAGGAGGGCTACCCCTGGGGCAAGGACGCCGAGGTCAAGGCGGTGCCGAACTGCGAGAAGAACGCCGCCCAGTGCATCTCGCTGCCGATGTTCCCCGAGTTGACCGACGCCGAGGCGGACGTGACCATCGCCGCCTTGCAAAAATGGGAAGCGACCCAGAAATGAGCCGCCCCTACAGGGTCGTGGTGGTCGGCACCGGCAAGCGCGGCCTGCACCACGCCACCGCGTTCAAGAACAACCCCGCCTTCCAGCTGGCGGGGCTGTCCGACGTTGACCAGACCCGGCTGGACAAGGCGGCCGCCGATCTCGGCGGGGTGCAAACCTCGACCAACCCGGCGGCGCTGGCCAAAGAGGTGAAGCCGGATCTGTTCTGCTTCTGCACGCCGCCGAACATCCGGCTCCCGCTGATCAAGCTCGGCGTCGACTCGGGCGCGAAGATGATCGCCTACGAGAAGCCGATCGCGCTGTCCACCAACGAGGGGTTGGAGATCCGCAAGATCGTCGACGCCACGGGCGTCAAGACGGTGGTCAGCCACCAGCACCGCTACGGCGTGCACTACGCCAAGGTGGCCGAGATCGCCGCTTCCGGCGCGCTGGGCCGCATCCAGATGGTCTACGCCCACGCCCCCGGATGGATGACCCACATGCTCAGCCACTTCCTCGACCTGATGCGCCTCTACAACGGCAACGCCCCGGCGCAGTGGGTGATGGCGCAGGCGGCCGGCCGCAGCAAGCTGGGCGACAACCACCCGTCGCCGGACTACATCGCCGGGGTCATCCAGTTCGCCAACGGCGTCCGCGGCCACATCGAGAGCGGCGCCGGGGCGCAGGATGTCCCCGAGGTGGACGCCTGGTGGCGCAAAAATCGCGTGGGCGTCCAGGGGACCAACGGGTTCGCCGAGGCGCTGACCGGCGGCGGCTGGCGGGCCATCACCGACCAGGGCGCCTCCTCGGGCCCCGGGTCGATGAACTACGACCTGGACATGCCCCCCTATGTCGCCGACATGGCCGCCTGGCTGGACGACGACAAGAAGGTTCACCCCTGCAACGGCGAGAACGCCTACCAGAGCTTCGAGCTGAGCATGGCCCTGGTGCGATCGGTGATCGAGCGCGGCCAGGTCGCCTTGCCCCTCGGCCCGGGAGAGCTCGAGCTCGACGGCCTCCGCCGCGTCCTCCCCGAGCGTCCGGTCCTGTTGGGCTTCGAGGGCACCCGCAAGGAGTACTTCAAGTAGCCTGATCAGCGTTCGGTGCGGGATCAAAACGTGCTGGGCTGAGAATTCGCGGCGTAATTTACAATGTAATTTGTTATTGACGGTCGGTGCGCTCGATCTCGAGACCGTCCGTCTTTGAAGGGGAGGACCGAACCGGGACATTGTGGTCGCGGTTGGGGCGCAATTAACGGCGTGTCCCTCCTGCAAACCCGCGGTAGCCGTTGTGGGCCCGGGACGTGCATCGCAGTGCGCGTGTCTCCGTCAGTGGGGCACCGGCCATTCGACTGTCTCGTCAAGGCGCGGTGACCGTGAACTTGAACCCAAGGATCAACAAAATGATGATTCGATCGCTTACCCGAGCCTGCCTGGCGCTTTCAATTGTTGCAGCGGTCGGTCTCGTCGCTGGCTGCGGCGGCGCCCCCACCCCCACCCCGGTCAAGAAGCTGATGTCGATTGCGGTGACGCCCTCGTTGCCGTCGATCGCAAAGGGCGCCCAACAACAGTTCGTGGCGACGGGCACGTTCAGCGACAAGACGACGATGGACGTGTCCAGCACCGTGACATGGGCGTCGGCGACGGCGGCCACAGCCACGATCTCGAACGCAGGTCTGGCGGTGGCGGTGGCGCCCGGCACGACGGCGATCTCCGCGACCAGCGGCACCATCAGCGGCAACACCACGTTGACCGTGACTGCGGCCAAGCTGCTCTCCATCGCCGTGACCCCGGCCCTGCCCAAGATAGCGAAGGGGAGCACACAGGCGTTCGTGGCCACAGGGTCCTACGACGACACGACGACGAAAGACATCTCGGACACCGTCACGTGGGCATCGGCGACGGCGGCGACGGCCACCATCTCCAGCGCGGGCCTGGCCACCGCACTCGCGGCCGGCACAACCGTCATCTCGGCAACCAGCGGCGCCGTCAGCGGCAGCACCACGCTGACGGTGACGGAGGCGAAGTTGACGTCGATCGCGGTGACGCCGGCCGCGCCGTCGCTCGCCAAGGGGAGCAAACAACAGTTCATCGCCACCGGCAGCTACGACGATGCCACCACGCAGAATCTCACGGCCATGGTGACCTGGACCTCGGAGACGCCGGCCACCGCGACCATCTCCGATGCGGCCGGGTCAAAAGGTGAGGCGACTGCGGTCGCCGTTGGCACCACGATCATCAAGGCAACCAGCGGTGCCGTGAGCGGCATGACGACGCTGACGGTGACGCCAGCCGTGCTGGTCTCGATCGCGGTGACGCCGGCCACGCCGTCGATCGCAAAAGGGACCAAGCAGCAGTTCGTGGCCACCGGCACCTACAACGACACCACGACTCAGAATCTGTCCGACATGGTGACCTGGGCCTCGGCCACCGTCGCGACGGCGACGATCTCCAATGCGGCCGGCTCGAAGGGGGAAGCCACCGCCGTGGACGCCGGCATGACCGAGATCTCCGCCAGCATCGGGGCGATCACCGGCAGGACGACGTTGACGGTGACGGCGGCGACTCTGCTGTCAATCGCGGTGACGCCGGCCGCCCCGTCGATCGCAAAAGGGACCACGAAGCAGTTTGTGGCCACCGGGACATACAGCGACACCACCACCCAGAACATCACGGCGATGGCGACCTGGGCATCGGCAACGGCAGCGACCGCCACCATCTCCAACGCGGCCGCCTCCAGGGCTCTTGCGACCGGGGTGGCGCCGGGCACCTCGGTCATCTCCGCCAGCATCGGGGCGATCAGCGGAAACACGACGCTGGCGGTGACGGCGGCGACGCTGGTCTCGATCGCGGTGACGCCATCGACCCCGTCGATCGCCAAGGGGACCAAACAGCAGTTTGTCGCCACCGGCACTTACACCGATGGCACGACGCAAAATCTGTCGGCCACGGCAACCTGGGCGTCCGCGACCGAAGCGACGGCCACCATCTCCAACGCGGCCGGCACGAAGGGTCTCGCCACCAGCGTGGCCGTGGGCACCACGGTCATCTCCGCCACCATCGGGACGGTGGCCGGAAACACCACGCTGACGGTGACGGCGGCGACGCTGGTCTCGATCGCGGTGACGCCAGCGACGCCGTCGATCGCCAGGGGGACCAGGCTGCGTTTTGCGGCGACCGGCACCTATAGCGATGCCACCACCCAAGATCTGACCGCCGCGGCGACCTGGGCGTCGGCCACACCGGCGACGGCCACCATCTCCAGCGCCGCCGGATCGGACGGTCTCGCCACCGGGATGGCGGTCGGCACCACGGTCATCTCCGCTGCCGTCGGGGCGATCAGGGGCAGCACGACGCTGAGGGTCACCAACGCCATGCTGGTGTCGATCGCGGTGACGCCGGCCACGCCGTCGATCGCAAAAGGAACCCAGCGGCAATTCGTCGCCACAGGGTTCTTCAATGACGCCACCACCCAGGACGTGACGATCACGGCCACCTGGGCGTCGGCGACAACCGCGACCGCCACGATCTCGAACGCGGCGGGCTCGAACGGTCTGGCCAGCGGCGTTGGCGCGGGCACGTCTGTGATCTCGGCCGCGATCGGCGCCGTCAACGGCAGCACGACCTTGACCGTGACCGCGGCGGTCTTGACGGGACTGGCGGTGACGCCGGCCACGCCATCGATCGCGAAGGGGACCAAGCAGCAGTTCGTCGCGACCGGGACCTTCAGTGACGGCAGCAAGCAGGACGTGACGGACGCGGCGACCTGGGCCTCGGCCACGCCCGCGACCGCCACCATCTCCAACGCCGCGGGTTCGGAAGGTCTGGCCACGGCGCTGGCCGTCGGCACCACGGTCATCTCCGCGACCATCGGATCCATCGGCGGTAACGTCACGCTTACCGTGACCGCCGCAACCCTGGTCTCGATCGCGGTCACGCCGCCGACGCCTTCGGTGGCCCCGGGCACCTCTGAGCAATTCGTGGCGACGGGGACGTACAGCGACGCAACCATCCAGAGCCTCACGACCACCGTGACCTGGGCGTCGGCCACCGAGGCGACGGCAACGATCTCGAACGCCGCCGGTTCCAGGGGGCGGGCCAGCGCGGTCGCCGCCGGCACGTCGGTCATTTCGGCGACAGTGGGGGCGGTGACAGGCAGCACCACGCTGACGGTCACGCACGGCATGCTGGTCTCGATCGCGGTCACCCCGGCCTCGCCGAGAATCGCGAACGGAACCAAGGTGCAGTTCGTGGCCACCGGGACCTACAACGACGCCTCCACACAGGATCTGTCGGCGGCCGTGACCTGGGCGTCGGCGACGCCGGCGAGGGCGACGATCTCGAATGCGGCCGGGTCCAGTGGGTTGGCCACGGCCGTGTCGCCGGGGACGTCGGTCATCTCGGCCACGCTGGGGACAATCAGCGGCAACACGACGCTGACGGTGACGTCGGCCGCGCTGGTCTCGATCGCGATCACCCCGATCAACGTCACGATCGCGGACGGAACGACGCAGCAGTTTGTCGCCACCGGCTTCTTCGACGACGCCAGCACGCAAGACGTCTCTGACACGGCGACCTGGTCGTCGACGATGCCGGCGGTTGCAACCGTGTCGAACGCGGCCGATTCGAACGGCCTGGCCACCGGTGTTGCGGTCGGGATGACCAGCATCTCCGCCACCATCGGCGCTGTGACGGGCAGTGCCACGCTGAGGGTCACGCCGGCGACCTTGGTCTCCATCGCGGTCACGCCGGCCGCGCCGACCATCGCGAAGGGGACCCGGCAGCAATTCGTCGCCACCGGGACGTACACCGACGCCACCACCCAGAACCTGACTGCGACCGTCGCCTGGTCATCGTCGGTGCGGGCGGCGGCCACGATCTCGAACGCGGCGGGAACGCGCGGTCTGGCAAGCTCAGTCGAGCAGGGCGCCACGGAGATCTCGGCGACCAGTGGCACCGTGGTCGGGAAGACCACGCTCACGGTGACGGCGGCGACGCTGGTCTCGATCGCGGTCACGCCGGCGACGCCGTCGATCGCGAGGGGCGCCAGCCAGCAGTTCGTGGCGCGCGGGACGTACAGCGACGCCACCACGCAGGATCTAACCTCGGTCGCCACCTGGGTCTCGGGCACGCCCGCCACCGCCACCATATCCAATGCGGCCGCCTCGCGGGGCGTCGCCACCAGCCTTGCGGCGGGTACCACGGACATCACCGCCACCCGCGGTGATGTGGTCGGCCACGCGACCCTCACCGTGACCAACTGACCAGGTTCGCGGCACGCGGATCTTGAGACATCCATGTCGCACCTGCGGCGCCGAGAACGCCGTGCCGGGGCCAGAATGCACTGAATTCCGATGTGGTCTTCAGGTTGCATCCGCTACGGGCATGACCGATCTGGGCGCCTTGATCGCGCGCTTCCTCGGGGTCGCTGTCCTGGCGGCGGTTCCCGCCGGGTGCGGGCGCTCCCTCCCGGAGACGTCGAACGACGCGGGGCGTTCCCTCCCGGAGACGTCGGACGACGCGGCGCCTGCGGACGCCGGCGTGTGCGGTGCTCACGGCACGTTCGGTCCCAAGCTGTCCGTCAGTACGGTCGGCCCCCGGGCCGGGCGCTACGAGGGCCCGGCGCTGGTGGAACGCAGCACGGCGACGGAGCTGGTGCTGACCTTCCAGCCCGCCGGGGGTGGGACGGCGAACGCACTGCCCATGCACGCAAAGATCACCGAGCTCAGTCCGATGCCGCGCTTGCCGATCGGGGCGAAGGTGTGGCTTTCGAAGGTTCCCGCCGGGGAGGCAGTCTCTCGTGGGACTTTTCCGTTTCCTCCCCTTCCGCCGTGGTCAATCTCAGTCCGTGAGCGGCAGGGCGGACGGTTGCTCTTTGGTGCGGCCCACAACCCATCGAATGAGGTCCCGTCACCGATCGCGCTTGGCGCGGTCAAACCGTACTGCACCACGGCCAGTCCCGACATGTGCTTGCAAGGCGTCAGCGTCACCTATGCGACAGTCGACGTCACGGGTGACAGGACGGTGGCCGTTCACGACAGCGAGACGTCGATCGTGCCGATCGGAGGCTTCGACTACGACGTGAGGGTAACGGCCCAGGAGCTGACCTTCTCGGCCGACGCGGCGCCCTGCCTCGACTATTCGCCTTCGACCGGCGTCTCGGTGGACGTCCGAGCCAGGGATCTGGGCACTCTTATCAAGACACTCGAGGTGAGCGCGCCTCCGGCTTGCAGTGAAGGCAACGCGGATTTCGAGGGCGCAATCTTCGAGATTGCCAACGTGAACTTCAACACCGGGTACGTTGGACCTGCCGTTTACTCACACAGAGTCGACAACTATTTCCTGTTCAGCGTCACGGGGCTGACCAGCCTGACCGGCAGCCCTCCCATGCTTCAGATCCTCGCCGCCGGGCTTCTCAAAGAACCGTGCGCCGGTGAGGAGTTCTGGGCGTCACTGACGTTTGGCAAATGGGGGAGTGTGGCGGCGTTGCGGGGCCCGCAGCGCGGGCCTCTGCTGCTGGCCTCCGTCGCGTTCGCGCGCGCCCCCTTCGATGCCACGACCGCGTCTGCGCTCGCACAAGCGCTGGGCGTGGCCGCCGACGCCCAGGAACACTGCCCCTACGCGAGCAGCGACTCGCCGTACGCGAGCAACGGCGTCCTCTCACTGTGGGACGTCGTCTTCCAAACGACGCCACCCGTACGCGTCGCCAGCCAGTCCGCAGGAATGGTTCCGATCGCGGGGCGTGACTACAACGCGTGGGTGTCCGGCGAGGGAAACCTCGTCAGCTTCACGCTCCAGGCGCGGTAGCTCTACCGTCGGAAAGTGACATTCAGGGCGTCCGATTGGTCGCGGGCTGCGTAGATCGGGTGATGGCCAGAAGGCGTTCTCAAAGAAGCAAGCGCAACCGGCCCGGCGCGCCGGCGCGACCCAGTGGAGCCGGGTGGAGTGACCTCGAGCTGGCCTTCTTCGCTGCTGCGCCCCCCGACGAGCCCGAGCCCGCGGCAAAGCCAGAGTGTTTCGATGATCTGGAGCTGCTGGCACCCGGGCCTCCGCGCTGGGAACGGCTCGGGGCTCTGGTGCCTGCGGTGGCCGCCGCCTTCGTGGCGCTCCGGCGCCTGTTCTCGGACTGACACGCCGCCGGGATCGGCGTGGCTGGTCGGTGGTGGAGTGCCGCTTGCACAAGCTCCCGAGAGCAAGCCGGCCAACAGAACCGAAGCGCTGGTTTCAAAAGTGCTGGCCGTGACATTGGAAATCCGGTAAATTTCTTGCCTGATCGACGGTTCGGACGCCGTCTACACTGGCTCGGGCGGGTTTGCCCGCGCGCCCGAAAACTGGATCGTGAACCGTCCCTGGAGGCGTCATGGGTCGCGTCCGTTTGGTTTGCCTGTCCCTTTGCCTGTCGTGCACGGGCGCCATCGGGTCAGGTCAAGACGTGCCGGGCGGCGGCCCCGGTACTGGGCCTGGTCCGGGGCCCGCTAAGCCAGGCAGCAACGGCAACACGGGCACCCCTGGCGCGTCCGCGGATCCGAATGCCGCCGGGCCGGTACCGCTGCAGCGGTTGACCAACCGGGAATTCAACAACACCGTGCGTGACCTGCTGGGCGACACCAGTCAGCCGGCCACCCAGTTCGCGAGCGACCGCGTGACCGCCTTCACGTTCCGCCAGGCCGGCGACGTCGCCGTGCAGGACGCGACCTTGCTGCAATCGGCGGCCGCGTCGCTGGCCGCAGCGGTCGCGCCCAAGCTGGTGCGCGGCGCGCTGCTGCCGTGCGATCCGGCCACCGGCGAGGACGCTTGCGCGCGCGCGTTCATCACCAGTTTCGGCCAGCGCGCGTTCCGGCGCCCGCTGACCGATGCCGAAGCGACGCGCCTGACGACGCTGTACACCGCTGCGCGCACCACCTTACAGCTGGGCTTCACCGAGGCGCTCGGCGTGCTGGTGGAAGCGATCCTGCAAACGCCGCAGTTCCTCTATCACTGGGAGGCGGCGCCCGGCGATGCGCCGATTCACGACGGCAAGGTTATCCGCCTGCCGGCGTATCAGGTGGCGTCGCGCCTGTCGTATTTCCTCTGGAGCTCGATGCCCGACGACGCGCTGCTGGCGGCGGCGGGCGGCGGCCAGCTCGACACGGTCGCCGGTGTGCAAGCGGCGGCGCGACGGATGCTGGCCGATCCCAAGGCGAAGGACGCCGTGGTGCGCTTCTTCAGCGACTGGTTGGAGCTGGACGCCCTCGCGGAGCGCGCCAAGGATCCGAAGCTGTATCCCAACTATTCGACCGCCTTGCAGCAGGCGATGCTCGACGAGACCACGACGTTCGTCCAGAACGTCGCCTTCGGCGGCGACGGGCGGCTGGCCACCTTCCTGGGCGCGCCTTACTCGTACTTCGGCAACGCGCTGGGGACGCTCTATGGCGCGCCCGTCAGCGGCGCGCCGGCGCAGCGCACGGATCTCAATCCGGCGCAGCGGGCGGGATTTCTCACCCAGGCGAGCTTCCTCGCGCTGACCGGGTCTTCCGGTGGATCGAACCCGGTGCTACGCGGCAAGGCGGTCTACACCAAGCTGCTCTGCCAGACGCTGCCGCCGCCGCCCCCCAACGTTCCCGATCCCAAACCCGCCTCGGCGGGCGGGACCACGCGCCAGCGCTTCATCGAGCACGATCAGAATCCCTGCGCCCGGGGTTGTCACGATGTCATGGATCCCATCGGGTTTGCCTTCGAGAACTACGACGGCATCGGACAGTACCGGACCATGGACAACGGGTCCCCCGTCGATGCCAGCGGCATGCTGCCCCTGGATGGGACCACGCACACGTTCAAGGACGCCGTGGGGCTTGCCGGCCTGCTGGCGAAGAGCGCCGAGGTGCGGACCTGCTTCGCCAACGAATGGGCCCGCTTCGCGCTGGGGCGCGCGGACACCGGCGACGACGCGGCGTCGTTGCAAGAAACGGCCAGGGCCTTCGGCGCCGACACGGCAAGCGTTGGCGACCTGATGGCCTCCATCGCCGCCATGCGCAGCTTCCGCTATCGCAGCCTCTCACAGGGAGAAATGCCGTGATTGCCATCCGGACCGGTAAGACACGCGCGCGGCTGTCGCGGCGAGTGTTTCTGCAGAGGGTGGGTGCCAGCGGCGCCCTGTTGCCGCTGCTTGACGTCAAGCGCGCTTCGGGGGCGCCGGGCCTGTACCCAAGCGCCTCATCACCATCGCCTGGGGCAATGGCGTGGCGCGGACGGCGTTCTATTCTCAGACCGACGACCCGACGGCGACCACCATCATGCAGCCGCTCGCGCCGCTCAAGTCCAAGGTCACGGTGGTCGCCGGCCTCGACTTCAAGGGGATGCTCGACGGCGGCGGCCAGTACGCCGGCCACGGCGCCTATCCCTCGATGTTCACCGGCACGTACAAGACCCGTGGGCCTTCGATTGATCAGGTCGTCTCCACGGCGGTCGCGAAGACCGTAAATTTGAAGAAGCCGCTCCTGAACATCGCGGTGGCGGGCGGCTCGGCCAGCTTCCGCGAGGACGGCACGTCGAACACGGCGGAGACGCAGGTCGGCCGTCTCTTCACGACGCTGTTTTCCAGTCCCGGGGTAGCTCCGGCTCAGGTGTCGGCGGTGCTGGCGCGTCGCAAGAGCATCATCGACTACTTGAAACCGGAGCTGTCGACCTTCGCGGCGCGGCGGGGCAGCGAGGATCAGAGGAAGATCTCGGCGCACCTGGATTCGATCCGTCAGATCGAGACCAGCCTGTCTGCGACGGGCGGCGTGTCGTGCACACCGGTCAATCCCGGCGCGCCCACGGAGTACCAGATGGCGATGAAGGGTTTCTCCGACGTGGTCGCGCTGGCCTTGCGTTGCGACCTGACGCGCGCCGTGTCCATCACCTGGGCGGCGGACGGCGGCAGCGGTCCGGGCGCGCTGCCGTTCCTGAATATCGGGGCCAACAACGGCAGCGGCCTGGGCGACGTGCACGCCATCGCCCACCAGGGCCCTGGCGGTTACGCGAAGAAGATCGTCATCGACACCTGGTACATCGACCAGCTCGCCTATCTGGCCAAGGCGCTGGACGCGACGATCGAAGGCGGGGGCAAGACCATCCTCGACAGCAGCCTCATCGTCATGGGCAACGACATGTGCGAAAGCTCGCTGCATCTGGTCGCCGGCTTGCCTTTCGTGCTGGTCGGCAGCGCGGGCGGCGCTCTGAAGACCGGGCGAACCGTCAAGGTCGGAAGCTGGGCCACCGCCAGCGGTGACTACTGGGCCAGCGGGCGCACGGGCGTGCCGCACAATCAGCTGCTGGCGAGCATCTCCAACCTAATGGACGTGCCCGCGACCAGCTTCGGGGTTGGATACCCAGGCACGCTCACCGAGCTCGCGTAACCAACCGGGCCTTCGCCGTTCTTCAGGCCGTTGCGGCTGGCGTCGCGCGGATCGCTTGAACGCTTACAACCCTGGCCAGCTGGTACTACCGGTGGTAGTATTGCTGCATGCTGAACAAGGGCGCCCGTCGACCGGCATCTTCGAAAAGGCAAGGCTCGGCGAAACTGGCGATCTCGTTCGAGAAGGGTCTGGCTGCCAAGGTACGAAGGGCGGCGGGCAAGCGCGCGGCTGGGAATATCTCGGCGTGGTTGGCGGAGGCGGCTCGCGAACAACTGCGCATCGAAGCTGGTCGCTCGTTCCTTCAAGAGTATGAGTCAGAGCACGGCACGATCACAAAAGAGGAACTCGCGGAGGTAGGGCGACGGTGGCCTCCGGACTGACGCTCGATGCCGGCGCGCTAATCGCCGCTGAGAAGCAAGATCGTGCGTTCTACGTTCTCTGGAAGGAAGCTCTCGATCGACGGGCGCGGGTGACGTTGCCCGCGGTCGTTCTCGCACAAGTGTGGCGCGGCAACAGTCCGGTGATCGCGCGCCTGCTGCCCTCATGCTCGATCGAGGATCTCGACGAGGACACCGCGAAAGCAATCGGTGTTCTGCTGGGAAAGGCTCGCCGCTCTGACGTGGTGGATGCCGTCGTGGTCCTGGGGGCCGCCAGCAGAGGGGACGCGATTGTCACATCCGATCGCGCAGACATCGATCCGCTAGTCGCCGCCATCGGAGCCAAGCTCCGAATTCTGGACCTCTGAGCGGCCGTACGCTTTACTCCCGGTTCCGGGACTGGCGCCTCCCGTGCCGGTGTTCGGTCCAGCGCCGCTCGATGAGCATCCCCGGGCGAATGCTGCCAAGATGGCCGCCGCCGTGAAGGGAAAGAGGTTGA
>DASRQT010000585.1:0-4646 GCA_035696485.1 Polyangia bacterium
TGATCTTCCGCTCGCCGACCCGGACGCCCCCCTGTTCGATCAACCGCCGCGCCGCGCTCTTCGAAGCCGCGAGTCCCGAAGAGGCGAGCACGTCGACGATCCTCACCCCGGTGTCGCCCCCGGCCAGCGACACTGCATACGTCGGCACTGCCGCATCGTCCGCGCCGCCGCCGCCGAAGGCCGCCCCCGCCCCCCGTCGGGCCGCGTCCGCCGCCTCCTTCCCGTGCACGATGGTCGTCACCGCCAGCGCCAGCGCCTTCTTCGCCTCACGCAGCTCCGCGCCTTCCAGCGCGCCGTATCGCGCGATCTCGTCCATCGGCTCAAAGGTCAGCAGCTTCAGGAACCGGATGACGTCCCGGTCGTCGACGTTCACGAAGTACTGGAAAAAATCGTACGGCTTGGTCAGCGCCCCATCCAGCCAGACCGCGCCCGCGGCCGTCTTGCCCATCTTCGCGCCCGACGCCGTGGTCAGGAGCGGGAACGTCAACCCGAACGACTCCTTCTGCCGCACCCGCCGGATGAGATCGATCCCGGCGACGATGTTGCCCCACTGGTCATCGCCCCCGATCTGCAACGTACAGTCGTACCGTTCGTTCAAGACCAGAAAGTCGTAAGCCTGCAGCAATTGATAGTTGAACTCGATGAACGACAGCCCCTTCTCGAGGCGCATCTTGTAGGCCTCGGCTGTCAGCATGCGATTGACGCTGAAGTGGCGCCCGATATCGCGCAGGAACTCGATGTAGTGGAGCGGCAGCAGCCAGTCCGCGTTGTCGACGACCTGCGCCCCCTCCCCGATGATCCGCCGCACCTGCGGCTCGATCTGCCGCCGGTTGGCCTGGATGGCGTCCTGGGTGATGAGCTGCCGCAGCTCGGTCTTGCCGCTCGGATCGCCGACCATGGCCGTCCCCCCGCCCAGAACCGCGATCGCCTTGTGCCCCTGGCGCGCCAGATGAGCCATCGCCAGCAACGGGATGTAGTGTCCGACGTGCAGGCTGGGCGCCGTGGGATCGAACCCCGCGTACAGCGTGATGGGCCCGCCGCCCAGGCGCCGGCCCAGCTCCGCCTCGTCGCTGATCTGCTGCACAAACCCGCGTTCGCGCAGGATTTCCAGGGCATTTTCGTTTCCGGAAGTCGACATTGCCGCCGGATTATATAGAGCCGGCGACGGCGCGCGCGGCCCGGAAAGTGGAAGTCACGCAGATTTGTGCGCAAAATGTAGGTGGAAGGACCGTCCTTGGAGGCAGAGAGCCAGTCCCCTTGCACCTGTAACACGCGGCCCGCCTGGGCAAAAATCGACGACGACAGCGTGATGCAGTGGCCGGTCGTCGAGTTGGCCGAATGGGAGGAGCTACGCCAGTGTCCCGGCTGCGGCCACTACTGGCTGGCCATCTGGCCCGAAGAGGTCGCCGGCGGAATGATCCTGTGCCGCCCCGAACCCGCGGCCTCGAAACGCCTGCGCGAGATCGACCGCGCCGCCACGTTGCGCGCCTACTGCCTCTCTCGCCTGGAAGACCACTTCGGCGAGCTTCGCGAACGCAAGATCGCCTGCCGCAAGGTCGCCTGCGGTCGCAAGCGCCTCAGCGGCACCAACTATTGCCTCGAGCACCTCATCGCCGAGCGCTTCGGCCGCCACCTCGCAAAACTCGACCCACCGCCCAAGAAAAACGCCGACATCTAAAGCGCGCGTTCGACTCAGTGGCGCAGCTCGCTGCGCAGCTCGTAGGGCTTGTCCCAGCCTGCGAGCGGCTTGTCCTTGGGATCTTGACGTTGTCGGTGCGGCGTCTTCCGGGTCACCTCGATCGTGATCGGCTTGCCGATCTGACACGGCACCGAGAAATCCTCGTCCTCCCCCGCGCCGCCGCGGTTGCTGGTCTTCTTCCCGGCCTCGTCGAAGCCGAGGACGATGTCCACCCCCTCCGGCGCCGTGACCGTCCCGATCAGGTGTCCGTCACCGGCCGGCGTGATGACGAACCAATCCCTGTCGTCGACGTCGGCGATGTAACCTTGCACCATCTGCCCGGGCTCGAGCGGCGTGGCCGCCGCCACCCAGTCGTTCGGCTCCACCTCCCACCCACGCTCGGGCGGTCCCCAGGTCGCCGTCAGTGAATACGGTGTCGGCACGTTCTGCGCGCGCGTCGGCCCGCCCTCGACCCACACCTCGCGCACCAAGAGGTACGCCTCGGACGGCCCGATCGTCGTCGGGCGCAGATCCTCGCCCGCTCCCGGCCCGAAAACGTCCGCCTTGGCGATCCGTCGCCCCTGGCTGTCGAACAGCTCCAGCACCAGATCGATCGACGGAATTCCCTCGAGCCGCCCGCTCGCCACCCTCGGTCCATGCCCGGGCGGGATTCGATAGTAGTCGACGTCCGGATGGCCGCCTTCGATCAAAGGCCCGATCGTCCCCAGCACGCGCGCGTTCTGCGCAAGCAGGTTCGCGTATCCAGGCGTGTTATTCGGTTCGCGTTCAGCCGTTGTTACCTTCTCTGACGTCGCGCGCACTACCAGTGCGCTCCCGCCCGCAACCAGCGCCACCGCCGCCAGCGGTACCGCGATCCGCATCATCAATTTGCGCCGTCGCAGCGACCGTTCAAAGTCGTCAAAGTCTCGCCGCCTGAGACGATCCCCCTCGTCGGCGATCTCACCCTCGTCCAGCGCCACCGTCGGCGCCTCTGCTGTCGGCCAAGCGTCCTGGTCGTCGCTGGGCGCCAGCGCGTTTCGCCGGCTGTCTTCCTGCGGATGCGCCAGCGCATGCTCCAGATCGCGCTGCATCTCGGCCGCTGACGCGTAGCGATCCCCCGCCGATCGCGCCATCGCCCGCAGCACGATGCGATCGGCCTGCGCCGGCAGCCTTCGCTCGGGAACCCGCGCCCGCGGCGGGATGACCTCGTCGGTCAGGTGCTTGGTCAGAACCCCGATTGGTGACGACGCGGAAAAAGGGGGAAACCCGGTCAGCACGCGATACAGCGTCGCGCCCAGGCTGTACACGTCTGCCCGCACATCCAGCACCTCGCCGCGCACCTGCTCTGGTGACATGTAGTAGGGCGTCCCCACAACCTGTCCGCCCGATGTGATCGCTGCGGCGTCCTCGCGTTCGCGCAGCTTGGCCAGGCCGAAATCCAGCACCTTGGCGTGCTCCGACCCGTCGCGCCGCTTGATCAGCATCAGGTTCTCGGGCTTGAGATCGCGGTGAATGATCCCGGTCTCGTGCGCCTCGGTCAGCGCCGAGCACACCTGCACAAAAAACTTCGCCGCCCGCGCAAAAGTCATCGGCCCTTCCCGCGTCAGCACCGCGGCCAGGTCCTCCCCCTTGACGAATTCCATCACCAGGTACAGCGCCCCGTCCCACTGCCCGAAATCAAACGTCTGAACGATGTTGGGATGGTTCAGGCGGCTGACCGACTGCGCCTCCAGGCGAAAACGCTGGATCATCTCGCTGTCCGATGCCGTGTCGGGATGCAGCACCTTCATGGCCGCGATCTTCCCCAGTTGCAGGTGCTGAACCCGGTACACGACCCCCATGCCGCCCGAGCCAAGCCGGCTCAGGACCCGGTAGCGGCCATCCAGCACGCGCTCGAGCCAAGGATCCGCTGACTCCGGCCCCGCCTCATCCGGCGGCGCGCCCCCGACCAGACTGCCGCCGCACTGGCCACAAAACTTCGCCCTGGCGTCGACATACGGGGCGGAACAGTGAGAGCAGGCCGGCACGGAACGCTCAGACTATATCGAGCGAATCGCCCGCCGCCATATCCCGCCCGGATATCTCGGGGGAAAACCCACAGTTTCAGCTTGCAACCAGGCAGCCGGTTGGCATACTGATCCCCCGCTGCTGACAGCGCTGCGACGGCAGGCTGGAAGCGGTAACCGGCTCGGGGTTGGGGTGGAAATGGATGGGCTTCGAGACGGATGGCGCGCTGGCGTGGGCTCAACCAGAAACCAGGGGTTGAGCCCGAAAGATCGTCCGGTTTTTTCTTGACTGCGAAACGAATCTGACTAAACTCTGCCGACCTTGGTGGCCGGGTAAAACCTCAACGGTTTTCCAGGCACGACCAGGGTTTTGAAGTTGTAAGCGTCGGTCTCTGAAAGCTGAATAGCAAACCAAGTTCGAAAAGGTAATCGATCTGCCTTCGGGCAGAGCGAAGTACCCCTTCAATTTTGAGTTTTCCGAGTAAGACGTTCGAGGCTTCGGCCTTGAGCGAATGTCAGTTCGAATCTCAAGTTGTTTGAGCAGAGACGCAAGTCTCTGTCGCAGATTTAACTGGAGAGTTTGATCCTGGCTCAGAGCGAACGTTAGCGGCGGGCCTAACACATGCAAGTCGAACGAGAATGAGGGAGCAATCCCTCTAGTAAAGTGGCGGACGGGTGCGTAACACGTGGGTAATCTACCTTCCGGCGGGGGACAACAGTCCGAAAGGATTGCTAATACCGCGTACGTCAGCGAAGCCTACGGGCTTTGTTGGGAAAGATGGCCTCTCCTTGGAAGCTGTCACCGGAAGATGAGCCCGCGGCCCATCAGCTAGTTGGTGAGGTAATGGCTCACCAAGGCTTAGACGGGTAGCTGGTCTGAGAGGATGATCAGCCACACTGGGACTGCGACACGGCCCAGACTCCTACGGGAGGCAGCAGTGGGGAATATTGGGCAATGGGCG
>DASRQT010000586.1:0-2811 GCA_035696485.1 Polyangia bacterium
AGTTTCGCTGTCGGCCACCATGTGGTGGTAGGGCCCTCGCCGCAGCGCGACGATCCCGGCGCTGAAAATACGCGCCATCAACACGGAACCGGCTGGGTGCGGACACCCATGGATCAGAGCGTTCTCGCATGCCACCACGGAAAGCCGAGCAGATCGTTCAGGTTCTTCGCAACGAGATCCTGTCGGGGCAGCGCGCGCCGGGCGCCCGACTGCCGACCTATGACGCGTTCATCGAGCAGTTCGGCGTGACCCGCCCGACGATCGCGAGGGGGCTCAAGGCGCTGCGCAGCGAGGGGCTGGTCACGGTCGACGGGACGCGGGGCGTCTTCGTGGCGCGGACCTTCCCGCACCACAACCGGTATCTGTGGGTGGCCAGTGAGCAGCCGGGTTCGCCGCAATGGACAAGCCTGCTCGCCACCATCCTGGAGCTGGTCGAACGCCGGGACACGGGAATTGCCGGCGAGGTGGTCCCGCTGGTCGGCGTCGACGGCCGCGCGAACAACCCCGCCTACCAGACCCTGTGTGATGCCGTGGAGCGCGGGTCCGCCGCGGGTCTCCTGCTCATGAACTCGGCCACGACGCACCTTCTGCCCGCCCTGCAGACGCCCGGGTTGCCACGCGTCGCCATCGCGGCGCCGTTGCCGCACGCGACGTTGCTGGGTCTTGATGTCGCCGCGCTGATCGACCGCGGCTGCGCGCGCTTGCTGAAAAAGGGGCGGCGCATCGCCGTGTTTTCGCCGCAGGCGCGCGACCTCGAGCGCGCGCAGGAGAGCCTGCTTGGACGCGGCCTGGACAAGAAGCACCTCATGACGATGCACGTGGCGCCCATCGGCTGCGAGACCATCACGCGCCTGTTGTTCGACCGCCCCGATCGCCCCGACGCCGTGTTCGTCACCGACGACAGCCTGGTTTCACCGCTGCTTGCCGGTCTGGCCCGCGCGAAGGTGCGCCTGCGCCGCGACGTGTACGTCCTGGCTCACTGCAACTGGCCGCGTCCCATCGGCGCCGCCGAGGGCGTCGACCACATCGGCTTCGACATGCGAGAGCTGTTGTGGGCGGCCAAGGAGACCATCGACGCCCAGCACGCGGGGACAACGTCCGCGCCCGCCCTCGTCCCGGCGCGATTCGCGAACGAGCTTCTCACGACGAATTCGGCGGCGCGTGTCGTCGATCCGGTTTTCGCCAGCGCGAAACCCTCACCTCGGTTGTCGAGCGCGGCATGACCGCAGCCGGCAAGACCAACGTCGCCGTGAGGCGGCCGCTGGTGGCGGCGTGCCTGCTGCTGGCGCTGACCGCCGCCTGCGACGTGGGCGGTTACGGCAGCGCCACGCCCCCAGATGGATCGGCGGGATCAAGCGCCGGGGGCTCGGTGGGCGCAGGAGGGTCATCTCCCGGCGGTTCCGGCGGCGCGGGTGCCGTCGACGGCGGCATGCCGGTCGGCGGGACGGCCGGAACGCTGCCCGACCCGACCGCCCAGCCGAACTTCCAGCTGCGCCCCGAATTCGCCGGCCCGTGCGCGCGCGCCCCCTCCGCGATCGACGTGAACCTGGGCAACCGCGCCGAGGACTTCGTGCGCGCCGCCTTCTGCCAGGTCAACGGGACGGAACCACCCGCCGCCGTGGTCAGCCAGTGGGCCGACCAGCTGCGCACCGTTGAATATGTGCGCCGGATCGACGTCGTGCGTACCTTCTGTCGAGACGCCGGCCGCGCCTGCGCGATGTCTTATTCGAATCCCTGGCTGGCCGACATCCCCCTCGAGCCGGTCTGCGCGCGCAAGACCACGCGCGATCTCGGCGCGGTCCTGATGTTCTTCAGCGACTGCCCGCGCGGGGTCAACTGCGGGATGGACTGGGCCAACACGCACGCGCACGGGATGAACACCGCCCATCCGCTGTTCGGCTTCGGGTCGGCGCCCGTCAACTACTACAACCCCCGCAACGCGGGCTACTGGTACCGGCAGCTCCTGGATGCGCGCTGGGCCGGCCTGCAGTTTTTCCTGGTCAACACGTATGGGCCGGAGCTGGCCGGAGCGCCGGATCAGCTCGCGATGCTGGGCCAGGCGCTGGCCAAGGCAGGCCCGGGCGTCAAGGTCGCCCTCTTCGACGACCCGTGGTCGTGGGGACAGCCGTCCAGCCCTCCCGCGTTCAAGACGCGCCCGAACCTCAGCGATACGGAGGCCGCGGCTCAGACGCTGTACCAGGCGAAGTGGAAGCCCTTCTACTCACGCGTCGACAAGCAGTTCTGGTACCTCTACAAGAACCGGCCGTTCATCTACTTCTACAATGCCGGAACCCTGCTGCCGCTGAACGCCTCGGCGGCCGTGTTCGCGCGAATGAAGCAGCTCTTCACCCAGGATTTCGGCGTCACGCCGTTCCTGGTCGTCGAGAAAGCTTACTTCCAGGACCCCGGCATGCCCGGCGTGGCCGATTCGGAGTTCACCTGGAACACCGTCTCCAACTCCAACGGAATGAAGAGCCGTTCCACGCTCAACGGCGACATCGTCGACCACTACATGGTCAAGTGGGATCCCATCGGTCGCGACAAGGCCGGGACCATCGCGACCGCGGGCGACCGCATCATCAAGGGGACGAAGCTGCTCGCGGATCGTCTCGCGTCGTCGCAGGACGCGGCGGTCGCCGTCATCGCGACCTGGAACGACCTCGGCGAGGGGACCGGCATCGAACGCAACTACGACTACTACCTCGCCGACGCCTGGAGCCCCCCGACCACCTTCATGAGCGTGACGCGCGCCGCGCAATGCGGCGATTAGGACGGAGCTTTTCGCGGCGGATTTGCACACGGAATCACGTT
>DASRQT010000587.1:0-5679 GCA_035696485.1 Polyangia bacterium
CCACGTCCTCATCGATCACGCGCGGCGGCTTACCGGGAACGCTGATGATGAGGGGCACCCGTAGCTGCTCGTCGAAGAGATCCTGGCCGTGGAAGTAGGCCTTGTGTTCGCCCCACGCCTCGCCGTGATCCGCCATCACCACGACGGCGGTGTTGTCGGCGAGGCCCAGCGCCTTGACCGCATCCAGCAGCTTCCCGACCCAGCGATCGACGAACGCGACCTCGTAGTCGTACTTCTCCATCAGTCCGGGAACACCCGACAGCGTGGTGGGGAACTCCTTGTGCGCGACGTAGCTAGAGTGCGGCTCGAACAGGTGCGTCCACACCACGAAACGTTCCTTGCGCGCCGCCGCCTTCTTCAGCCGTTCGATGACACGCGGGACGATGCGCGGCGCCGCCACGTCCTTGTTCGATTCGGCGATCGTGCCGGCGCCGTCGTTGGACCATTCGACGAACGCCTTGTTCAGCCCGCGATCAGGCGTGAAATAAAAATGCGAGAAGATGCCGATGGGCCGCAGCCCCACCGCTGCCAGCCCCTCGAAGAAGGTCCGGTTCGACGGCAGCACGATCGGGTAGTTGACGCCCGGTTTGTCCCAGGCGATGTCCGACGGATAGCGGCTGGTCAAGATGGCGGGGAAAGACCGCGGCGTATTGGGGGCCTGCGACCACACCCGGCGAAAGTAGGCGCCGCGCTTGGCCAGGGCGTCCAGCGCCGGCGTGAGCGACCGTCCCGGCGGACGCGTATAACCGGATACGCCGAGGCGATCGGCGCGCAGGGCGTCGATGGTGATGACGAGGAGGTTGCCGGCAAACGCGCCGGCGGCGGGCGCGACCGCCTTGATCGGCGGCTGCTTGTCGGCGCCGCCTGCATCCGCTGCGGTCGGTTGCCTGGGGTCACCGACGTCGTTGACCCCGGCGACGGCCGGGGCGTCACCACCCTCGCAATTTTGATCGACCCCGTCGCCGGGGACGTCCTCCGCGCCGGGGTACACGGTGGCGTCGGCGTCATCACAGTCGCCGCCGCCAAAGCGCGCGGAGAAACCATCGCCGTCGCGATCGGTCAGCGCGCGGGCCAGCAGCACACCGAAGCGCAAACCGGTCGACCCGGTGGTGATGGCGGGGTAGAGGGGCGAGGCCTCCGGGATGCGTGCCCCTGCCATCATCGCGGCGACGGCCAGCGCCGCGGCCGCCACGGCGATGACAGCGCCGGGAATTCGTTGCGCCAGGTTTTTCCCTGGCCGCGACACGTACCAGAAGATTCCGTGGGCGAGGCCCAGCAGCGCCGCCAGCGCCAGCGCCATCAGCGGGCCGAGATCCAGCACGCGCCAGTCCGCGCGCGACAGCGCGAAGACTGCCGCCAGCACGCCTGCCGCCAGCAGGACGACAAGCAACAGCCCGGTCGCTCCCAGAGCGCGGGGGCGTGGCAGGACGGCGCCCGCGATCGCGCGGGCGCCGCGCAAAAGGCCCAACGTCACGGCTGCCGCCAGCGGCGCGGACAGGGCGACGATCCCCGCGGCGGCGATCGTCGCCAGCAGCTGGCTGGCCATCTTGCCGACCAGGAGACGCTGTCCTGCGGCCGCCGCCGCCGCCAACACCAGCACGCCGATGGTCGTGGCCAGGATGGCCCCCGCGACGGTGCGGTCGCGCCCGGGATCGTCGCGAATCGAGCGAAATCCACCCGGTGATGCGTTCAGGACGGCGGCGGACAGCACGCCGAGGGCCATCGCCGTCAGCAGCCCCGCGGCGCCGTAGAGACCGATCGCCATCACCAGCAACGCCGGCAGCGGCACCGGCGTCTCGGAGCGCGCGGCCGTGATCAGAACATCCACCAGGCCGGCGCCCGCGAAGCCGGCGAACGTCGATGCCGCCACAGGGCCATACAGATCGCGGAGCCGCATGCGTTTCAGAGCAGCTACCACGCCGCATGGGACCTGACAACTTGCGCGGGCATGCCGCCGGATCTGACGCCGCGGGGGCGGCGGGCCCGGTCAACTTTTGCCGGTTCCTGGTGAAATCCTGACGGGCGTTGCGACAGCGGCGGCGACGGGCCGCGTCGGCTTGCGTACAACAAACGCGGTGCGCGCAAACGGCTGCAGGACGGAACGGCAAAAGCGGCTCAAAACCCGGCTTTCCGCCTCCACGCCCATGCCGCGGAACAGCCAGCGCCATTCGGTGGGTGACAGGAAGCCAAACGGTGCCGCGCTGTCGATGCGCCTTCGATAGGATTCGCCATGCCGGTTGCTGAACAGCCGGTCGATGCACGTGGTGGGCGTGTCCTCGGCGATGAACACCTTCCCGCGGCTGACGCGCAGGGCCTCGCGCAGGAGCGCTATCTTGCCGTCGTCGGGGACGTGATGAAGGACGAAGCTCAACATCACCATGTCGAAACGGTTGTCCGCGAACGGGAGCCGCTGGCCGTCGTACAGTGAAAAGGCCATGTTTTTATTGCGCCGCATGTCCAGGATGTCGACGCCGTGGACCTCGGCGGCGCCGCGCGCGGCCAGCTCCTCGATGACGTAGCCGTCGCCACATCCGACATCCAGCACCGACATCCCGCGGTCCATGTGTGGCGCCACCAGGGAGATCGTGTGCAGCGTCTCTTTTCGAACCGTCTGTGAGTGGTAGCGAACGCTCATGCGCCGGGACTGTGCAAACCGCGTTCCCCTTTTCCCGGCCTCGGATGGGAACCCTCCCCCTTACGCGATTGGCGGCCACGGGGAATGTGACTTCCCGTGTTATCGACCTTTGTGCTTGGGCTTTCGGCGCAGTGGGGTGTTCCCGCCCGGCTGGCGGTCGCGATAGTGGGCCCGTTCGGCCGGCGGACGTTCCGCGTGGGCGCGTTCGCGCTGGGCGCGCTTGTGGTGGATCTTTGGGGCTGACGGCGGCTTTGGTGCTGCCGGCGGCTTTGGTGCTGCCGGCGGCTTTGGTTCTGCCGGAGGCTCGGGGCGGACCCTCAGGGCGGCCTTGTCATTGTCCCGATGGATGGCGTGGCCCGCACGGCCCGCACCACCCGCACGATCGGGCCGCGGACGGGGACGTTCGGGTGCGCGCTGACCCGGGGCACCGGGCGAGGCGTCGGCGCGTGCGATCTGAACGTGCACCGCGCGCGGGTCCTGCTGTGACGCGGCCAGCGCAAAGTCCGCCGCCGCGTCGCCGGCGATCTCGAACAGCGTCTCGCGTTCGCCGATCCGGATCGCGCCGACCTCGCGGCGTGTGACACCGCCGCGCCGACAGATGAGCGGCAACATCCAGCGCGGGTCGGCGTTGTCCTTGCCGCCCAGGTTGATACGGAAGAGCACGCCGGCGCGCGAAAATTCCGCGCGCCCGCGCCGCGGGGATGGTTCCGCGTCCCGGCCGTCCGGCCCGGGCAGCGGGACCGGGCGCAGCGACTCGCCTCCGGGCAGCCGGGCCAGCTCGCGCGAAACCAGCCGCCGCAGCAGATCCCCTGGCGACAGCACCCCTTCCATGCGCCGCAAGAGATCGTCAGCCTCGGGCGCCACTTCCTTCGGATCGGCCTGCAGTTCCGCGATCAGGTGATCGCGCGCCGCCGCCGCAATGTCCTTCTCGGATGGCGGCGCCGTCCACGTCGCCCGCACACGCGCCATGGCCAAGAGGCGTTCGGCCTTGCGGCGTTCGGCCGGGGTCGCGATCAGCACCGCGGTTCCCTTGCGGCCGGCGCGACCGGTGCGGCCGCTGCGGTGGGTGAGCGATTCGGCGTTCAGCGGCAGATCCGCGTGGACGATCAGATCGACGTCGGGCAGGTGCAGACCGCGGGCAGCGACGTTGGTTGCCACCAGGATCTGCACGGCGCCGCTCTTGACCTGTTCCAGCGCGCGGTCGCGTTCGGCCTGCGCGCGATCACCCGAGATTGCGGTCGCGGTAAAACCACGCGCCACCAGGGCGGCGTGCAGTCCCGACACGCTGTCGCGCGTGGTCACGAAGACGATCGCGCGCGCGGCGCTGCCTACCTTGAGCCCGGCGCTGCTGGCTTTTAAATTAAACGCCCGCAGAACATTGACCACCGCGCCCAGACGGTCACTGGCCGCGACCAGATGCGCGACGTAAGTGATGTCACCGTGCGACGCCGCGTCGCCGCGCGCCCCTGCAAATCCTTCGGCTCCCGCGCCGACGCCATTTTTCCTGGGATCGACCGCCACCGCGTTGCGCTGAAAACGCCGCGCCATCGCCTGGATCTCGGCCGGCAGGGTCGCGGACAGCATCAGCGTCCGGCGCGTCGCCGGCGCCGCCTCGAGCAGGGTCTCCAGATCCTCGCGAAAGCCGAGGTCCAGCATCTCGTCCGCTTCGTCCAGCACCACCATGGCGAGGTCCGCCAGGGCGAGCTGCTTTCTCTTCAGCAGATCCACCAGGCGGCCCGGCGTCCCGACCACGACGTCCACGCCCCGTTGCAAGGCGCGCAGATCACCGACGATCCCGGTGCCGCCCGTGAACGACGCCAGGCGCAGGCCGGTGTGCTTGAGCAGCCATGACAGCTCGTCGCGCACCTGCACGGCCAGCTCACGCGTGGGGACGATGACCAGCGCGACCGGCCGCGGGTTTCGCGGCCGCGGGCCGTCGTCGGCGCCCAGCAGCGTCCCGGCCATCAACATCCCGAACGCCAGCGTCTTCCCCGAGCCGGTCTGCGATGAGATGAGCAGATCCTGGCCCACGCAGCGCGCCTCCATCACCGCCGCCTGGACCGATGTCGGGGTCTCGTAGCCGCGCTCGGACAGCGCGCGGGCCAGGGCAGGGTGAACGGTGAGCTCGGCGAAGGTGGTCATGGTAAAGGCGACGGGAGGTCTACCGCACGCCGGGGCGTGCTCCTACGTAAATGATGTGCGCGCGACCGCCGCGCCCCAGGCGGTGACGCTGGACGCTGAAGCCGGCCGCGGAAAATCGGGCCTCGAAGGGAGCGTCGGCCTCTTCCGACCAGACCGCCACGACGCCGCCCGGGCGGACCGCCGCGCCCATCTGCGCCAGCGCCTTGACGCCGTAGAGCGGGTCACGGGCGCCGCCCAGCGCGTGGTGCGGCCCCTCGTAGAGGTCGAGGACGATCGCGTCGTAGGCGCCGCTGCGGGCCCGCTTGACGATGTCGGTGACGTCGCCGATCTGGATGACCACCCGCGGGTCCATGGCCGCGCTCCCGGTCAGCACACCGAGCGGTCCCTGGCACCAGGCCACCACGCGCGGGTTGAGGTCGACCACCGTGACCTCGGCCGAGCGCGGCAGCTCGTCCAGCGCCGCGCGCAACGTAAATCCCATCCCCAGCCCGCCCAGCAATATGCGCGGATGTTTGCGGGCGCGCAGCCCGGCGCAGCCGAGCCGACCCAGTTCATCCTCGGACTGATGCGCCCTCGCGTTCATCAGCACCCGTCCCCCGATCGTGATGAGGAAGTCGTGTTCGCCCCGCTGCCGCAGCTCCAGCGGCCCCTCGGGGGTCTCCACGCGCTCGATTACAGTCCAAGGACGCATCGCGCGGTTACTATCATTTCTGGGCCGCGAAGACTTGACGATCGATTCGCGGCGCGATACTTGCGAAGACCGTTGCTGTCTTTTGAAGCCCCTTCCGAAGCCCAGATGGTCCCGCGGCGCCGGCCGCGTAGTGCCCGCAACCTGCTCGGCGGCGCCGCGTTTCTGCTGGTTAGCTGTGGCGGCGGTTCGTCGTCGCTGTCGCCGTCGTCGA
>DASRQT010000588.1:0-5790 GCA_035696485.1 Polyangia bacterium
CAAAACTGACATCAATTCATGCACCGCAGAACGCAACGATCGAGGAATACCGCACGATCCTTGGTGGGACTGCAGACTATTTCCTGTTCGGGACGGCGCAAAACAACGTGAACAACGACACTGCAACGATCGTGGACACCACCGCGTCAGATGTGGTTCTGTCGGGCGGTGAGCTGCTCTACACCACCGGCGGCGTTCACGACTCGCAACCGCCCCCGCCGCTGTTCGCGATCACGCAGTTCGACCGCCGACTGTGGGGCATCAGCGCCGAAGACCGCCAGCTGCTGTGGTTCACCGATCAGTTCGTCGACGGCATCGCGCCGGTATGGAACGAGGGCAACACCGTCCGCGTCAGCAATCAATTCGGCGACGCGACCGGGCTGGAGGGCATGGACGACAAGATCGTCATCTTCCAGAACGATGCGATCAGCTACATCCACCAGGGGGGCGGGCCGGACGCCAGCGGCAACGGCAGCTACCACGATCCGATCCTGATGATGAGCGGCGAGGGCATGGCCGAGGCGGACGTTCAGTCGACGGTGGTCATGCCCGACGGCATCATGTTCCGCGCCGGCCGTGGTCTGGCGCTGCTGACCCGCGGCTTGACGCTGGAGTACATCGGCGCGCCGGTGCAGAAGTACGTCACCAGCGCGTGGGTGACCGCCGGGGCCCTGCTCTACCCCGACAAGACCCAGGTGCGCTTCTACAGCACGGGTGGGACGACGCTGGTCTACGACTACATCGCCAAGCAGTGGAGCGTCTTCACCGGTCAGACGGCATCGAGCGCGGTGCTGTGGGGCGGACTGCCCACGTTCGCCAACGCGACGAACGGCGTCCTGGTGGAGAACGCGCTTTACACCGAGAACGGCGCGGCCATCACGATGAAGGTCACCACGCCCTGGATCAAGATGGGCGGCTTTCGCGGCTTCGGTCGGCTGTATGAACTGCAGGGCATCGGCGAGTTCGCTGCGGCTCACACGCTGAACGTCACGACGGCCTACAACGACAACCCCGCCGACACGGTGGTCAAGTCGGTGGTGCCCGGGACGAACTGGGACTGGGCGTGCCTCGATGACCGCCAGAAAATCAGCACCGCCAAGGTGACACTGGCAGAGACGTCCAGCCTCGCGGGGTTCAAGGCGTCTGGGCTGGTGCTGCTCATCGGGGCGAAGCCGGGGCTCAACAGAATCGACCCAGGAAAGAGGGCAACGTAAATGGTGGGAGCAACCTTCAGCAAGACCATCAAGCCCGACGGGCCGCCGCGCTATCATTCGCTCCCACCGAGCGGCACGGAAGGACAGCGGATCGCCATCGACACCAGTGGGCCGTTCGGAATCGGCGGTAGCGTCACAAACTACACGTGGACCAATGGTCAGTGGCACGACGATCAGGGCAACCCGGCCGGCCGCGCGCAGCCCGGATCCCCCGGCGTGCCGCTGCCCGGCTCCTGGCAGCCAGGATCCACCGTCGGCGCTGTCGCACCCACCGCGCCGGCGCCAGGGGCAGCGCCTGGAAGCTGGACGGGCACGCCGACCCCGGTGGTACCGCCGCCGCCGCTGGTGCAGCAGCCTCAGACGGCAGCCGAGGCTGCGTGGGCCGGCCGGTTCGGCACTCCCGCGAAGCCAGGCTCCTACACCGGCCCGACCTTTGGCGCATCCCCCCCGTCCGCCGGTCCCGCCGGGATGCGGGTCGGCTTCGACGCGCCGACGCCCCCGCACCCCGCTGACCCAAGCTACGCCGGCTTCAACGGCCAGGCCGCGGACATCACGGCCGGCCTGCGGAACGCCTATGACGCCTCGAAAGAGGCCCGGCCGGTGCCGACCGTCGCCGCGCCGCCGCCCGTCTACGCCCCCCCGGTGAAGCGCGCCGATCTGCCCCAGGTCGGCGGCATCACGGCCAGCCAGGCCGGCGGCAACACGCTGACCCATGTCGGCGGCGTGGACGCCAGCCAGGCCACGAAGGGCACGCTGACCCGCGCCGGCGCCATCGGCCCCACCACCATCAGCCGCACCGAGGATGAACAGATCCGCCAGCGCCAGCAGGACCTGCTCGCCGGGCTGCAGGCCGCTGCCGATGGGAAGGTGGCCAGCGCCGCCGAGCTGCAGAGCCGCCAGGCACTGGATCGCAACGTCTCGAACCAGTACGCCCTCGCCGCCTCGCTGCAGGGGCGATCCCCGGGTGGTGCGCTGAAGACCGCCGCCGACGCCGTTGGTGATCTGAACGCCCACGCCGCCGCCGACGCTGCCATCCTGCGCGCCACCGAGACGGCCGGCGCTCGCAACACCTACGCCAATATGCTGTCGGGGGTTCGCGGCCAGGACATCGGCGTGGCGACCGACCAGGCGGGACTGGAGCAGGCCGGCAAGGTCCAGAACCAGAACGTCGAGGTCACGCAGAGCGGCCAGCAGTTCGCGGCCAACAACGATCTGGAGAAGTTCAACACCGGGTTGCGGCAGGACACCGCGGTCGGCAACGCGAACCGGGACGTCACGCAGAACACCACTCAGTTCGCCGCGGACAACGATCGCGAGAAGTTCAACGCGGGGCTGCGCCAGGGCGCGGACATCACGAACCAGGGCGCGGCGATCACGCAGAATGCGACCCGGTTCGGCGCCGAAAACGACCTGAACAAGTTCGACGTGAGCAACACGATCGACCTGTCCAAGTTCAACGTCACGGAGACCGACAAGGTGGCGCTGAACAACCAGGACGCCGCGCTCAAGGCCCGCCAGCTGGACGATGCCAGCCGGTCGGTGATCCTGCAGGGCATGCTCATCGCCAGCGGCCACCAGCTGCAGGGCGTGGATGCGGCTGCGCAGAACGGCATCCGACAGCAGGCGCAGGACTTCGCGCTCAAGCAGCTGGCCCAGGCCAAGAGCGCCGCCGATCGGGCGTACTGGACCGGCATCGTCGGGTCGATTCTGGGCGCTGGTGCATCTGGGCTGCAGAGCTACCTCACGGGCGGGGGCTCGGGCGGGACTTCGACCGGCGGCTCGGGCGGTCAGTCCACCGTGAACGGCGAGACCATCACGCCGCAGTTCGGTAGCCAGCCGGGCGAGACGAACAACCCCGCCACCGGGGACCCCGAGGAAAGCAACAACGGTATCGCCGACGGGAGCACCTGATGGGCGCGCCGGTGGGTGTCCCCGCGATCGACGAAATGGAACTTTGGCGCCAGCGGCAGGCGGCGTTGCAGGCCGCGCAGACGCACGTCGCGGCCCCGCCGCCGGCAAGCCCGCTGCTGGCAGCCGCCTCGCAGATGAACGCCGTCCCCGCGCCGGTGGGCGCTGCCCCCTCGGCCATCCCCGACCCGGGCCCGCCTGGTGGTGGCGCACCGCTGCCGACGCTGCCCGAAGGCACCACGCCGGCCATGCTGGAGAAGACCACCGAGCACACCACCGGAACGACCAGCTACGGCGTGCTGTCCAAGGAGCAGCGCGCGAACCTGGGCGAACAGAAGGCGCTGGAAGGTAAGACCGAAGCACAGGTCAAGGCCGAGGGCGAGTTCAAGGCCGGGAGCGCTCAGGTCGAAGCTGACGCCGCCACCCAGGCCGCCGAGCTTGCTGCGCAGAAGGCCGCCGCGGTGGACGCCGCGATCGCCGACGGCAACGAACAGGTCGCCGTCGCCCAGAAGCGATACGCCGACAAGGTGCAGTCGTACGACGGCATGAAGCTGGAGACGTTCTTTCGCGGCGCGCGCGAAGGAAACCTGGCCTCGTCGTCGGTGCTGGTGGCGCTGGGCGCGCTGGGCGCGGGGATGCGCGGCTCGAACCAGAACGACTCGCTGGAGATCCTCAAGAACAACGTCAACCACGACTTCGAGATCCAAAAGGCCAACATCGAGAAGGCCAAAGACGCGGTGGTCATGGCCCGCACCGGCATCCAGGACGCGCAGGCCGCCAAGGCAACGGCGCTGGCCGACCTGGGCGCCAAGCACGCCGCGGCGTGGGGCGCGGTGGAGGCGGACCTACGCAAGGGCCTGGCCGCGCGGGGCATGGAGGCCGCGAAGATCGACAGCGACAGTCGGGTTATCGCCGCGAAGAAAGAGCGGCTGCAGGCCGAACAGCAGGCCCTGGCGCCGACGATGAAGCACGTACAGTCACAGGTCGAGCGCATCAAAACCGAGACGGATCCGCGGCTGGCCAAGGCGCTGGGGACGAAGCCGGCCACCGAGAGCCAGGGCAAGAACGCCGGGTTCATGGAGGTCATGCTGCACGAGCACAAGACGCTCGACTCGCTGCCGCCGATGTCCCCCGCCGGCCGAGAGATGCTGCGCAAACAGATGGTCATCGACGATCTCCAGCGGGCCAACCCGGGACTGAACCTCATCGCCCAGAAGGCCGCCCTGAACGACTCGATCCAGACGAAGCTGAACGACAACGATCGCCGGTCGTTCGCCGCCGCCTCGCGCTGGATTGACCCCATCATGCGCAACCGGTCGGGCGCGGCCATCGGAATCAGCGAGGCCGAGAAGTTCGTGCGGGACCACTTTGCGGCGCCCGGTGACCGTGACCAGGACATCGCCGACAAGCGCAACGCCCGCATCGTGGCCATGAAGGGGATCGCCCTGTCGACACAGGACCCGGAGAGCTACATCAAGCGCATCGGCGAGGGCGGGTCAGCGCCCGGCGCCGTGCCGATCCCCGGCAGCGGGGCAGGGCCAGCGCGCATGAGCCAGGCCGAGGCGGCGCAGCTGACCCAGTACGTGCTCAGCGCCGGCCCGAGCGACCCGCGCAGCCAGGCGGCAACGCGGCTGTTGCGGTCGCAGGGCTTCGTGCAGTGACCGGCATCGACGACATTCTGGGCCGCTACGGTGCCGCGCCGGCAGCGCCACAGGCCGATCCCCAGCTGCTGGCCAAGTTCGGACGCAACGTCACGGGCCCGGCCGCGGCCGGGCCACCACCAAACGCCATCGACGGCATCCTGGGCCGGTTCAGCGCGCTGCCAGAGACGCCAGCGCCCGCCCCCGAGCGCAGCACCGGCGAGGCGATCGTGCGCGGCATCCTGCAGGGCGCGACGCTGGGCCACGCTGACGAAGCGGCCGCTGCCATTGAGGCGCCGTTCAGCACCAAGACGTACACCGAACTGCGCGACGAGAAGCGCAAGCAGTACAAAGAGGCCGACGAGCAGCACCCAGTGGCGTACACCGCCGGGCAGGTCGGTGGCGGCTTGATCCCCACGCTGGCCATTCCGGGCGGCGGGCTGGGCATCGCCGCGCGCGCCGGCATCGAGGGTGCCGTGGCGGGCGCGGGCAGTTCTGAGGCCGACCTGACCAAGGGCGACGTGGGCGGCCTGCTGAAGGACGCGGCCAGCAGCGGCGTTGCCAGCGCGGCGACGGCCGGCATCGTGTCCAAGGTGGTGCGCGGCTCGGTTCCGCGCGTCGCCGATCGGGTCATCGAGAACACGGTGCGCGGCGAAGAGGGCGGCAAGGCGGGGATCAAGATCTCGAAGAAGCTGATCGACGCGGCCGGTGACGATCAGGGCGCTTCCACCTTCGCCCGGTACAAAGACCTTGAGAAGAGCCTGGCCACGAACGCCGCGGGCGCGCCGGGGAAGAGCCTCGCCAAGGTCGAGGCGGTGGCCGACGGCATCAAGGCGAAGCTGGACCCGGTGTACGAGCAGATCGCGACGAAGGTGGGCGGGTTCGAGGCGGCGGACATCGACAGCGCCGCCCGGCTCATCAGCGCCGAGATGAAGGACGCCGGCAAGCTGGAGGCCCGCACCGCGGTGGAGCGATGGCGCAAGACGTTCGTCGACAGCTACGGGCAGGACGGCACGATCCCCCCCGTG
>DASRQT010000589.1:0-2616 GCA_035696485.1 Polyangia bacterium
CGAACCCTTGCCCAACCCGTCGCTCTCGGCGCGAATGGTTCCGCCATGCAACTCGACCAGATGGCGCGCGATCGACAGGCCGATTCCCAATCCGCCGTGTGAACGGTTGGTGGCCCCGTCTCCCTGCCTGAATCGATCGAAGACCCGCGGCAAGAACCCGGGATCAATCCCCTTGCCGGAGTCTTCCACGCGCAGCTCGGCGGTACCGCCAACGGCGCGCAGCTGGACGTCGACGTGCCCTCCGCGCGGCGTGAACTTGATGGCGTTCGACAAAAGGTTTCCCAGAACCTGCCCCAACCGATCGGGATCGCCCGAGATAGGCGGAACCTCCTCGGCAAATCGCGCCGCCAGGGTGACGTTCCTTGATTCGGCGTCCGGCCGGGCCCCCTCGATGACGCGTTCGACGACATCCGGCAGGCGAACCTCCTGTTCCTCGATGCGCAGCTTGCCGGCCACGATGCGCGAGATGTCCAGCATGTCCTCTATCAGCTTGGCCTGCAGGCGCGCATTCCGTTCAATGACCGACAACCCGCGATCGCGTTTCGCGCGGTCCACCTCGTTCGCCTTGAGGACACTCAGCCATCCCAGGATCGCGTTCAGCGGCGTTCGCAGCTCGTGGGACAGCGTGGCCAGGAATTCGTCCTTGAGCTGGTTTGCGGCCTCGGCGTCGCGTCGCGCGGCGCGCTCCTCGCTGGCGGTGCGCCGCTCCTCGGTGACCTGCGCCCGCAGCGCGTCCGCTTCCCAGCGTTGCCTTTCCTCACGCAGGCGCTGCTGGTGGAAGAGCTCGGCCTGAATCTTCGCTTCATCAAGACGGCGGGCGCTGTCGATGAAGGCGGAGACCTTGGCGCGCAGCACCTGCGGCTCGAACGGTTTGGTCAGAAAATCGACGGCCCCGACCGAATACGCCTTCAGCGTCAGTTCGGCCGTGGCGCCGTGTGCGGTGACGAAAATAATGGGAGTGGTCTTGGTCTTCGGTCTTTCCCGGATCAGCGCCGCGGTATCGAAGCCGTCCATTTCGGGCATCTGGACGTCCAGCAGGATCAGCGAGTAGTCGTCCTCCAGCAGCGCTCGCAAGGCCTCCGGGCCCGACCGCGCGCGGACCAGTGTCACCGCCGGATCATAGAGCACCGCCTCGAGGGCAACCAAATTGCTCTCGACATCGTCGACCATCAAGATGCGGGCCGCCATGACGCGCCGGGTGGTTTGTACAACATCGTGCGCGGCGGGTTGGGCGCAAGAGGGGACGACACGAATTGGTAGCGCGGCGTGTCAGGAAGCGCACATCGTTTCCCAATTCTGTGGCATAAGGGGCCTGGAGGCTCGACCAATGCAGCACCGTAGCCTGGCAGCACGTCTTGCTGCCTTTGTGTTCGCAGCCGCGGCGGCTTGCGGTCCCGGCGTCACGCCTGCCGGGGGGGCGGCCGGTGGTGGCACCGCGGGGGCGGGTCCAGGAAATGGGGGCAGCAGCGGCAGCGGTGGCGCACCCAACGTCGATCCGATCGGGTCCGGGGGAAACGGCCTGGGCGGTGGCTCGGCGGGAATCGGCGGGGGCGGGGTCGCCACCGACGATGGCGGCGTGGTCGGGACGGACGCACCTGAGGACCGCGGCGGGAACCTAACGCGACCGCCGGCCACCTGTTCGGATCCGGTGCTTCGCACGGCCCCGCCGGCCGGCAAGGAGAGCCTCAAGGCCGGGCCGGTCGACATGAAGTTCCCCTTCAGCACGCACTGGATGGGGCGCTTCAACGCCAACCCAGCGGCGGTCGGCATCACGGGCATGGCGGACTTCGATAACGACGGCGATCTCGATTTTGCCTCGGGCCAGCGGGGCGGCGCCATGGTCTGGTGGGAATACTGTTCGCCCGATCACTGGGTGCAGCACATGGTCGGCTCGGGACACCAGTCGCCGGGCGGAGGCAACGCCGCCGACGTGGACGGCGACGGTTGGGTGGATCTGATCGCGGGCGATTCGTGGTATCGAAACCCGAAGACGCCGAGCCAGAACCAGTGGACGCGCTTTCCGACCGGCGTCAGCGGCGGCGCCGAGGACATCGCCGTCGGCGACGTCAGCGGCGACGGCAAGCCCGACGTGTTGTGGGTCTGGAACACGTTCCAGCCGCAGTGGCGCAAGCCGGGTCCGGATCCGACGATGCCGTGGCCGCTGGGCGCGTCACTGACCAACCGCCAGACGCAGGGCGGATCGATCGGCGACATCGACGGCGACGGGGTCAACGACATCGTGGTCGGCAATCAATGGTGGTACCGCAACGTCAACGGGATGGGGACGCAGTGGGAGGCGGTCAAGATCACCGGCGGGTTTGACGACTCGCCGCTGACCAACATCGGCGACATCGACGGCGACGGCGACATGGACATCGTGATGTGCACCCACTTTGGCAGCCGCGCGGCCTGGGTGGAGAATGTCGACGGCAAGGGCACGCAGTGGACGCTGCATATCCTGGCCAGCAACAAGAACCTCCTTCATTCGATTTTCGCGATGGACTTCGACAATGACGGCGACCTGGACGTCTTCAGCGGCGAGAGCACCGGCAACGCCTGGATCTGGGAGAACACCAACGGCAAGGGCGCCTTCACCGAACACTCGGTCGCCCGCAA
>DASRQT010000590.1:0-36365 GCA_035696485.1 Polyangia bacterium
TGCGAGCGCCATGTCTATCTTTCTGGTTTTCCTTGCTTTTGAGTGCGGTGAATGTCCCAGAAAAGAGCCGCAGAGTCAATGAAGCATGTCGGCCCTGGTCGGCCGGGACCGGCGTCACGGCCTCAGCCGTGATTGAAGACGCGCAGCGTACGCAGCGTGTCGTCCGGGCGCCGCTCGGCGACCGCCAGAAGGGCGCCGCCGGGGCCCAGGACCTGGAAACGCCGCCAGGAAATCTCGGGCTGCTCATCGGAGGCCTTTAGCGCGGACCACGGGACGCGTTTGCCGTGCGTGAGGTCCCTGGCCGCGTCGGCACCGGCCGAACAACGTGGCAGGTGGCTCAACGCTTGCGACAGCGACACCAGCTTGAGCGCCGGGTCACGCTGTTCCAGCGCGAGCAGGGTGTCCGGCAGCGACCGCGCCTCCTCGAGCGAGAACGGCCCCGACCGTGTCCGTCGCAGCGCCGTCACGTGCGCCCCCGGCCCCAGCGCCCGGCCGAGATCGAAGACCAACGACCGCACGTACGTCCCCTTCGAACATCGGACCCGCAGCGTGACCGCCTCGGGACCGACAAAGCTGAGCAGGTCCAGCTGGTGAACGGTCACCGCCCGCTCGGCGATCTCGACCGTCTCACCGGCGCGCGCGTATTCATAGAGCGCGCGACCCGCCCGCTTGAGCGCCGAATAGACCGGCGGCCTTTGCGCGATCGGCCCCACGAACGGCGCCAGCGCCGCCCGCACGGTCGCCTCGTCGATGTCCCCGGCCGCATGCCGCGCGGTCACGGCACCGTCAGCGTCGTAGGTGTCGGTCTCGACACCCAGGCACAACGTGACCTCGTATTCCTTGTCGGCGTCGAGAAGAAACTGCGCCAGCTTGGTGGCCTCGCCCAGACAGATGGGCAACACGCCTGACGCCAGCGGATCCAGCGTGCCGCCGTGCCCGACCTTGCGGACGCCCGCCGCGCGCCGCACCTGCCGGACAACATCGAAGGAGGTCCCGCCGCGTGGTTTGTCGACGACCAGGACACCGTTCATGGTCACTCTTCGGGATCGGGTGGGGGCGTCGCGGCGCTGGGAGCGGCGATCTCCTTCAGCAGCTCCTCGACCCGCGACGCCTTTTCGAACACACGGTCGATCTCGAACGTCAGCGTCGGGGTCGCCTTCAGGCGCAGCCGGCTGGCGATGGCGCGGCGAAAGTAACCGCCGGCGTGGTCCAGTCCCTCGCGCACGTGCTCCAGCTCCGCCTCGCCGGCGTTGTGCACGGTGAACAGTGCGCGCGCGTGGCGAAGATCCCCCGTTACCCGGACGTGGGTGACGGTGATGAGACCGGCGCCGGCGACGCGCGGATCCTTGATCTCCCGATGGGCCAGCACCTCACCGATGATTCCCCTCACCTCACCTGCAATCCGCTCGGTTCGCTGCGACATCGCCTGCCCGCTACCCTTCCCAGTGACGCAGGTCCGATCGCGCCAGCGCGTCGTTGAACGTCTGCAGCTCGCGCTCGACGTCCGTGACCTCGGCCTTCCCGCGCACAAACCCGATGACCTCGTCCAGCGCGGATTCGACGAACCGACGCTCGTTGCCGCAGAGCGCCACGCCCAGGACCGCGCGCTGCCACAGGTCATTTTCAGCCACCTCGGCGATGGAGGCGTTGAACTTGTCATGGACCAGGTCCTTGATGCGCCTCACCACCATTCGTTTCTCCTTCAACGAATGGCTCTTGTCGATGAAGAGCGTGATCCGGGCGATGCCGATTGTCACGACCCGCCTTACTGCCGCTTGCCGCCCTGCCCGGTCGGGTTCTCCAGCGTCGGTGCCACCGATTCGATTTCGAAGGCCTCGATGATGTCGCCCTCCTTGATGTCGCCGTATCCCTCGATCGAGATACCACACTCGTAACCCTGGGCGACCTCGCTGGCGTCCTCCTTGAAACGCCGCAGCGACCCGACCTTGCCGGTGAACACCACGACCGAGTCGCGGATCAGCCGCAGCTGCGCCTTGCGGGTGATCTTGCCCTCGGTGACGAACGAGCCGGCGATGGTGCCGGCCTTGGGGATGGTGAACACCTGGCGTACCTCGGCCTTGCCCATCGATCGCTCGCGCAGCACCGGCGCCAGCATGCCGACCATCGCCTTCTTCACGTCGTCGAGGGCTTCGTAGATGATCTGGTAGAGCTTGATGTCCACGCCCTCCTGTTCGGCCAGCTGCTGCGATTTGCCGGCCGGGCGGACGTTGAAGCCGATGATGATGGCCGCCGACGCCTTGGCCAGGCTGACGTCCGATTCGGTGATGCCGCCGACAGCCGCGGAGATCACATTCACGCCCACCGCCTCCGTGGACAGATTGGTCAGCGCGTTCGAGACCGCCTCGGCCGACCCCTGCACGTCGGCCTTGAGGACGATCTTGACCTCCTTGACCTCGCCCGCCTTGATCTTGTCGAGGATGTTCTCCAGCGACACGCGCGTGGTGCCGGCCATGTCCTTCTTGCGGCGGGCGTCGCGGCGGTGCTCGATCAGGGTCTTGGTCGCCTTCTCGTCGGCCACGACGTTGAAGATCTCGCCCGCATCCGGGACGCCGTCGATGCCCAGAACCTCGACCGGCGTCGACGGCCCGGCCTCGGTCAGGCTTTGCCCCTTGTCGCCCAGCATGGCGCGGAGCTTCCCGGAGAACTCGCCGGCGACGATCAGATCGCCGAGCCGCAGCGTCCCCTCCTCGACCAGGATGGTCGAGATGGGACCGCGCGAGCGATCAAGACGGGCCTCCACCACGTGGCCCTTGGCGGCGCGATTCGGGTTGGCCTTCAGCTCCAGAACCTCGGCCTGAAGCGCCAGCATCTCCAGCAGCTTGTCGACGCCCTCCTTGGTCTTGGCAGAGACGTTCACAAAGATGGTGTCGCCGCCCCACTCTTCCGACACCAAGCCGTGCTCGGACAGCTTGTTGCGGATGGCATCAGGGTTGGCGCCCGGCTTGTCGATCTTGTTGATCGCCACCAGGATGGGAACCTGCGCCTCCTTGGCATGCTTGATGGCCTCGATGGTTTGCGGCATCGGGCCGTCGTCGGCGGCGACCACCAGCACGACGATGTCGGTCATCTGAGCGCCGCGGGCGCGCATCGCCGTGAAGGCCTCGTGGCCGGGCGTGTCCAGGAAGACGACGTCGCCGCGATCGGAGTGCACCTTGTAGGCGCCGATGTGCTGGGTGATGCCGCCGGCCTCGCCGCCGGCCACGTTGGCCTTGCGGATGGCGTCCAGCAGTGACGTCTTGCCGTGGTCGACGTGGCCCATGATGGTCACCACCGGGGCGCGCTGGACCACGTCCTGGGGGTTGTCCTGCGCCTCGGTATCCACGAGCACCGTATCCTCGCGGAACGCCGTCGACTCGATCTGATAGCCGAACTCGGTCGCGATCAGCGTCGCCGTGTCGAAGTCGATGTCCTGGTTGATGTTGACGCCCATCATCCCCAGCGCCCACAGCTTCTTGATGATCTCCTTGCCCTTGATACCCATCTTCTGGGCGAGATCCGACACCGCGATGGTGTCGTCCATGCGCACGACGCGCTTGTGCTCGGCGGGCGTCGTGATCTGCGTCTGCTTGACCTTCTTGCCCGCGGCGGCGACCCGCTTGCGCGGGGCCTGGCCTGGACGCTGCCCGGGCGCGCCGAACGCCGGCCGGCCGTAACGATCTCTGCCCGCGGGCGCACGATTAATGAGCCCCGTCCGCCCGAGGCGGCGCAGCTCTTCGTCGCGATCCTTGATCTCGATCTTGGGGACGCCCGGCTCGCCTCGCGGCGCCATGCCGGGAAGCTGAATGAAGGCGCCCGTGGCGGCCGATCCGGTGACGACCTGGGTCGGTAGCTGGCGCAGCGCCGGCGATGCCGGTGCCGCAGGCGGCGCGGCGGCCGATGCGGCGGCGTACGCCGGTGCGGTCGGTTTCGCAAGGGCAGGCGCCGCCTCCGGCATCGACGCCTCGGCTGCCGCTCGCCCTGCCGTCGCCGACGTGGACGCCGACGCGGCGGCTGTGTCCGTCTCCGCGGGCGCGCTGACCTTGCCGCGCGCCTTGGCCGGCTTCTCCGTCCCGGCGGTGGGGGCCTGCGACTGGGCGGCAACTTCAGTCGATTCGCCTCGGCTCTCCGATGGAGCCGCGGCGGGGCCCGTGCGCGGACGTGGCGCAGGCGCGGCGGCCGGCGCGGCAGCAGCGGCGACCGCCGGCGCGGCCGGCTTCTGCGGCGCGGGCGCCGACTTCGAACGCCGGCGTATGACGGTGTCGCTGAGGCGCTCCTCGACCAGGCTCTCCTGCCGTTCGCGATCCAGCGCGCGCCGGATCCGATCCAGCTCGCTGGCCTCGAGTTGCGACATGTGATTCGCGACCTCGATGCCCAGCGTCCGGATCTTCGCGACCAGCTCGCGATTGGCGATACCCAGCTCCTTGGCGATCTCGTAAACACGTACCCGGGGCGCGCTCTGGGCTTCGGGAGTGCCGGAGTTATCCGATCGACGTTCGTATCCACTTCCGATCATGGTGTCTCCCTAACCGTGACTGCCGTCAGCATCTGCAAAATTTCCCCTGGATCCAAATGCTCGACCCGCGTGCGGAAGGCGCGCGCGAACCCGCCTGCATGAACCGCCCTGCGCACACAATCGATACGCCCGTGAATGGACGCGCCCCGTCCCGTCGGCCGGACCGACTTCGGCGACCACCTCGCAAGCCGGCCGTCCAGCAGCACCAGGCGTACCAGCTCGGCCGCCGGCGCGATGGCCCGGCATCCCACACACGTCCGCAGGGGCAGCGTCGCCATATGTCGGGGTCCTCGTCGTCATCGGTCTAGGGCGCCTCCGGAGTACCTGCACCGGCGCCGGCGGCGGCACCAGCAGCGGCGCTGGCGCGCGCGGCCTCGGCTTCGGATTCGGCTGCCGCTGCCTCGCTGGCCACGCGGGCCATCTCTTCGGCGTGATGCTTGCGTTCCGTGTCGGCGGCGCGTGCCGCGGCCGGGATGATCTTTTTTGCCGCCTCGACGCCACCGAGGCCCGGGACCGACGCCAGCTCTTCCGGTTTCGCGTTGGCGACGTCCTGGGCCGACCGCCAGCCCATCTTGAACAGGCTGTCCGCCATCTCGGTCCCGACGCCTTCGATGGCCGCCATCGACACGCGCGAGCGCTGCTCCATCTCGCGCACCTTGGTCTCCGAGTGAATGTCGATTCGCCAGCCGGTCAGCTGCGACGCCAGGCGCACATTCTGCCCCTTCTTGCCGATGGCAAGCGACAGCTTGTCGTCGGGGACGATGAGCTCCATCGTGTGGCTGCCGGCGTCGATGATCACGCGCGCCACCTCGGCGGGAGCGATCGCGTTGCAGACAAAGCGGGCCGGATCGGCGTCGTACGGGACGATGTCGATCTTCTCGCCGCGCAGCTCCTGGACCACGGCCTGAACCCGCGACCCCTTCATGCCGACGCACGCGCCGACCGGATCGACGTCGCGATCGCGCGAGCTGACCGCGATCTTGGACCGCGCCCCCGCTTCTCGCGCGGAGGCCTCGATGCGGACGATCTTCTCGTAGATCTCCGGCACCTCCATCTCGAACAACTTCTCCAGCAGGCCCTTGTGGGTGCGCGACAGGATGATCTGCGGACCGCGCGCAGCCTTGTCGATGTCGACGACGTAGGCCACGATGCGGTCACCGGCGCGATACGATTCGCGCGGTACCTGATCACGCACCGGCAGCACCGCCTCGGCACCGCCCAGATCCACGACGATGTTGCCGCGTTCAAAGCGGCGGACGATGCCCGAGATCAGCTCGCCCTTGCGCTCCTTGTACTGGTTGAAGACGTTCTCGCGCTCCGCCTCGCGGACCCGCTGCAGGATGACCTGCTTGGCGGTCTGCGCGGCGATGCGCCCGAAGCCCTTCCAGGCGCGATTCAGCTTCAGGAGCTCGCCGTATTTCGCGTCCTGCTCCTCGGCCCTGGCCTGGTCCTTTTCGTCGTAGAAGATCTGAAACAGCAGCTCGTCGCCCACCTCGGTCTTGAGCCCGAAGCGCTGCGCGTCGCCCAGCAGGATCTCCTTGCCCTCGCCGCCGGGGGTCAGCGGATCGGCGATGATGATGATCTGGAACAGATCAACTCGCCCCGTCTCCTCGTTGAACTTGGCCTCCATCTCACGGTGCATGCCGAAAGCCTTCTTGGCAGCGGTGAGGATGGCCTGTTCGAGGGTCTCAACCAGGACCTGGCGATCGATGTTCTTGTCTTTGGAGACCTGGTCAAGGACCAGGCTCAGAGCTGCACCCTCGTTCATGAAGCGCTCCGGTGGAATTCGGCTTCCCAGTCGGGAATCAGGTTCGCCTTGGCGACTGCCGCGATAGGAAGCTGGTAAGACCGGCCATCACTCTCGATGTCGACGAGGCCGTTTTGCGCCCCGCGAAGTGTCCCGGAGAAATTGCGTCTCCCCTCCACCCCCTCCGAGAGCCGAATGCGCGCGCTCCGTCCCGCAAATCGAGCAAAGTCTCGCTCTCGCCGAAGGGGCCGATCAAGCCCTGGCGAGCTCACTTCAAGTTGGTACGAATGACTGATTAGATTGGCCACGTCCAGAGCCGCCGACACGTCTCGGCTGACCCGCTCACAGTCCTTGTGGGAAATGGACACCGAACCGTCACCATCCGCGCGGTCGATGTAGAGGCGCACAATCCACCCTGCCGCTTCGCGGCCAGATTGCACCTCGACGAGATCGAACCCTGCGTCCGCGACGTAGGGTTCAGCCAGCATCCACAAGTCCTGTGTGTCCTTTCTCATTTGTAACTTTTTGCGTGCGGTTTCCCGTTGGCGATGATGTGGAATTCACGGTTTTCTTTGGGCAATAAAAAAGGCGGGCTCGCGGCCCACCTTCGTTAGGAGGCAACGACAAAATTTCAGGCAGCGGTTTATAACACGCCGACATGTGTGGCGCAAGCCGGCGATCTGAGGTTAACTTCGGGTGCTCATTCGCATTTTCGGTGAAAGCCAGCGCCCGACCCACTCCCCGCTGACGCCTCGCGCGTGGAGCTCTCATGTTAGGGTTACACGGACATGCCGGCGCTCACCGTCGCTGCGATTCAGCTCACTTCCGTCGATGACGTGGCGCAGAACCTGGATCGATGCCGCGCCCTGGTGCGAGCGGCCCGAGGCGCGGGCGCTGATCTGGTGGGCTTACCCGAGAACTTTGCGTTTCTCGGCAGCGATCACGACCATCGCGCCGCGATCGCCGAGCCCACCGACGATAACGCCAGCGGCCCCATCCTGACCGCCATGCGCACCCTGGCGCGTGAGACCGGGGCCTGGTTACTTCTGGGCGGGTTTCCCGAACGGGGGTCAGATCGCGGCGGGACACGCAGCGGCGGCGATGTGACAAATCTGATCCGCAACACGTCGCTGCTTCTGGATCCCGGGGGCGCCATCGTGGCGCGTTACCGGAAGGTCCACCTGTTCGACGTCGACGTCCCGGGTGGAATGCAGTTCCGCGAGTCGGAATCGGTGGAGGCCGGAAGCGAGGTGGTTGTCGCCGACACACCCTGGGGCGGTCTGGGGCTGTCGATCTGCTACGACCTGCGCTTTCCGGAGCTTTACCGCCGGCTGAGCGAGAAGAAGGCCCGCCTGATCGCCGTCCCCTCGGCCTTCACCCGTGAGACCGGCAAGGACCACTGGCACGTGTTGCTGCGGGCGCGCGCCATCGAGAACCAGGCCTTCGTGTTCGCGCCGGCGCAGTTCGGTTGGCACGGGGGTAAGCGGTTCAGCTACGGCCACGCGCTCGTCATCGACCCCTGGGGGACGGTCATCGCGCAATGCGGAGATCACGAAGGCTTCGCCCTGGCGGCGCTGGACTTCGCGTATCAGGATCGTATCCGCGCCAGCCTGCCCTGCCTCGGGCACCGCAAGCTCTAGCGCTTTTCTGGCGGCACGACCTGCAAGCGCATCGTTCCCGGCGCGGGGGTTTGCGCCGGCGCCACAGTGTTGAAGATACTGCCCACGCTGCTGCCGCCGCTGTATTTGATGGCCAGCACGCCCAAGAGCGCGATGAACAGGAAGAGGGCGCGGCGAAGGTTGCGTCGCGGCAACATCGACAACAGAGAAGGCACCTTCTCCATCCGGTCGCCGTCTGTTGGCGCGGGGCGCATGTCTGGCAGGAAGTTGTACCGCGCCGACGGCTATCGCGCTGGATAAAGGTGTTTGACCTTGAGGCGGGTGCGGCGGCTTCCCCTGAAAACGTCCAGCTCGGCGGTGGCCACCACGTCGACGCTGGATCCGCTGCCCGGATCGCGATCGGCCATCCCAAACGCGATGGCGTCGCCCAGCGCCCCGCCGTGGGTCAGCGTCAGCTGCAGGTGCCCCTGCCCTACCAGGCGCGTGGACTGGGCGGTAACCCCAGACAGGGCGAACAGGGGCTGCGCGTTGGCGGCGCCAAACGGCGCCAGCCGGCCCAGCTCCTCGGCGGTCGTGACGTCCAGCTCACGCAGCTCGACGATCGCGTCGACCGCCATTGACGTCGCGGGCGCGGCCATCAGACGCGCCGCCTCGGCCACGAAGCTCCGGCGAAAGTCATCCAGGCGATCGAACGTCAGGCTCATCCCCGCGGCGCCGGCATGACCGCCAAATTTGGTGAGGTGCTGGCGGCAGCTCAACAGCGCCTGGTAGAGGTTGAAGCCGGGAACCGTCCGGGCCGACCCCCGGCCCTGGCCGTTCTCGAACCCGATCACCACCGCCGGGCGCGCGTACTTGTCGACCATCTTGGCTGCGATGATGCCAACCACGCCCGGGTGCCAGCCCTCGGCGCCCAGCACGATGGCCGCCTCGGTCTCGTGATCGCGGCTCTGCTCCAGCGCCTCCGTCCAGACGCCCTCCTGAACGCGCTGCCGCTCGCGATTTTTCTCGTCCAGATCGGACGCCAGTCGAGCCGCCTCCTCGGGCGTGGCTGCCAGCAGGAGGTCCAGCGAGAGCTGCGCCTCGCCCAGCCGCCCGGCGGCGTTGAGGCGCGGGGTCAACCGGAAGCTGACATCCTCGGCTGATAGCGGGCCTTCGGGGACGTTTGCCAGGGCGCACAGGGCATTGATGCCCGGACGCTTTCGGGCCGAAAGGATGCGCAGCCCGGCCGACACCAGGATTCGGTTCTCGTCGACCAGCGGCACCATGTCAGCCACGCTACCCAGCGCGACCAGGTCCAGCAGCTGCCGGGGATCGAAGCTGCCCGCCTGTGCCCGCAGGCGCGAGCGAAGCGCCGCCGCCAGATAAAACGCCACGCCACAGGAGGCCAGCCCCTTGAACGGGAACAGGTCGTCGACGCGATGGGGGTTGATGAGGGCGTAGGCAAGCGGCTCGCCCGATGGAACCTGGTGATGGTCGATCACGATGATGTCGAGGCCGCGGGCCCGCCCCTGGGCCAGCGCCTCGTGATCGCTGGTCCCGCAGTCGCCGGTGATCAGCACGGCGCAGCCCTCGTCGGCAAAGCGGTTCACGTCCTCGACGCCGAGGCCGTAGCCGGCCCGGCGGTTGGCCACGCGCGCGACCACGTCGGCGCCGAATGCGCGGAACGCCGTGGTCAAGATGGCGGCCGTGGTCACCCCGTCGACGTCATAGTCGCCAAACACGGCCAGGCGCTGTTTGCGCGCCAGGGCGTCGACCAGGCGGTCGAGGGCTCGGTCGAGGTCCGCCATCCCCAGCGGCGCCCGCAGATCGGCCAGACGCGGAGTCAGAAAACGCGTGGCAAGTGCCGGCTGGCTCAGCCCGCGCGCGATGAGGATGCGCGCCGTGAGCCGCCGCACACCGATCTCGGCGGCCAGCGCGACGGCGTGCTCCTCATTGACATCCGGAGCCTGCCATCCAAGCGGCCGCATGGGCCACCGTATCACCTAACCTTCGACTTCGGGTTCCAGATCGTCGCGCTTGCGGCGGGACTGGCGCTCGGGGCGAGCGGCCTGGCGCTTCTGGCTGGCGACGTACTTCTCGTTAAGCCAGATCAGGATCGGGCTGGCGATGAAGATCGACGAATACGTCCCGACGATGACGCCGACGTTCATCGCGAAGGCGAAGTCGCGGATGACGCCGACGCCGAAGACGTTCATGGCCATGGTCACGAAGAACACGGTCGCGCTGGTCCAGATCGTCCGCGACAGCGTCTCGTTGATCGACTGATTCACTACCCGGTCAAAGCGGCGGTCGCGCAAGCGGGCGGCGTTCTCCCGGATGCGGTCGAAGACCACGATGGTGTCGTTCATCGAGAACCCGATGATGGTCAACACGGCCGCGACGGTGGTGAGGGAGAACTCCCGGTAGGTCACGGCGAAGGCGCCAATGGTCAAGAAGGCGTCGTGCAACAGCGCCACGACGGTTCCGGGGCCATAGCGGAAGTCGAAGCGGAAGGCCACGTACACCATGATGAGCAGGATCGCGTACAGCAACGAGCGGATGCCGTCGAACTGCAGCTGCTTGCCGGCCTTGGCGCCGACCGATTCGACCTGGGGAATCGCGGCCACGGTGCCGGCGCCGAACTTGGCGTCCAGCGCGTGCCGGATGTCGGTGTCGAGACCCACCAGGGTGATCTCGTAGGTGTGCTCGTCGGCGCGGCCGAAACCCTGCACCTGGGTGGTCGAGACGCCGATGGACTTCAGCGAATTGCCGATGACCTGCGGCTCGACCGCCTTGTCGTAACGAAGGTAAATCTTGTCGCCGCCCTCGGACCACTCGAACTTCTTGAGGTTGGCGTCGCCTTCCTTGGCCAGAGATTCGTGGATCTGCTTGGCCTGCTGTTCGGAGACAACCGAGACCGCGCCGACGCGGATCATGTAGTTGTCCTTCTTCTGACCGCTGGGATCCTCGTAACGGACGACGTCGGCGTTATCATGGCCGGCCTCGGCCAGGACCTTGCGGAGGGCGCCGACGTCCATCGGCTTCGAGAACTCGATCATGAGCTCGGTGCCGCCGCGGAAGTCGACACCCCAGTTCAACATGTGGCCGCGGCTCTTGAAGACGTAGGCGTTGAGCGGCAGCATCGCGATGCTGACCAGGGTGAGGATGGCCGACAGCCACAACCAGTACTTCTGGTTGCCCACGAACTCGTAGGTCGAGCCCGGCTTGATGATCTCGAAGAACTTTTGCTGTGGATTTTGCGACGCCATGGTGTTCCCCGAGGCCTAGATCGACAACGTGGCGCGGTTGGCGCCGCGGCGGCCCACCAGCAGGTCGAACATCCAGTGCGACAGCCAGTAGGACGTGAAGAGGTTGGTGATGATGCCGACCAAGAGCGTGACGGCGAAGCCGCGGATGGGCCCCGACCCGTACGAGTAGAGCACGACCCCGGCCACGAAGTTGGTGACGTGGGCGTCGAACACGGTCCAGAACGCGCGCTCGAACCCGGCGTCAACCGCCGTGCGTGGCGACTTGCCGGCGCGTAACTCCTCCCGGATGCGCTCGTAGATAATGATGTTGGCGTCGACCGCCATGCCGATGGTCAAGACCAGGCCCGCGATGCCGGGCAACGTCAGCGACGCCTCGAACGCCGCCAGGATTGCGATCATCAGCAGCATGTTGATGATCATGGCGAGGTTGGCGATGACGCCCGACCGCCGGTAGTAGATCAGCATGAACAAGATGACGGCGGCGGCGCCGATGTACATCGAGAACTTCGCCTTTTCGACCGTGTCACGCCCCATGGTCGGGCCGACCTGGGTCTCGAAGGTCTTGCGCAGCGGCGCCGGCAACGCGCCCGAGCGCAACACGGCGACCAGATCCTTGGCCTCCTGCTGCAGCACAAACGGGTCGCCAAAGCCGCCCAGGGTGATGCGGCCACGGGCGCCGATCCGCCCCTCGATGACCGGCGCGCTGGTGATCTTCTCGTCAAGCAGGATGGCCATCTTGCGGCCGATGTTGTCGCCGGTCATCCGCTCGGAGATCGAAGCGCCCTGGCGGTCGAACTCGAAGCTGACCTCGGGACGACCGGTCTGCTGATCCCAGGTCTGGTCGGCGTTGGACAGATATTCGCCGGTCAGCGCCGCGCGCTTGTGCAGATAAAACGTCCGCCAGTATTTGTCGGGCAGCGATTCGCCCGTGTCGGAACGCCCCTGGTTCTCCTCGTAGCCGATCTCGTGGTCGAGGGGAACCGCCACCTCAGCCTTGAGGCCGGTGAAGAACTTCTCCAGCGCCTGTCGGTTCTTCGACCGCAGGTACACGTCCTCGTGTTGTTTGCCCGAGTCCTTTTCGGTCCACGACTCGGGCACGGCTTCGATGCCCTGATCCTTGGGCACCGCGGCGGCGACCTTCTTCATGTACTCCGAACCGTCGTCGACGATCTTGAACTCCAGCTGCGCCGTGCGGCCGATGATCGACTTGATGCGCTCGAAGTCCGCCGCCTTGAGGCCGGGCAGCTCGACGATGATGTCGGTGCCCTTCTTGATGATGGTGGGCTCGGCCACGCCGAACTTGTCGACGCGCCCGCGGATGGTCTCGATCCCCTGACGGAGCGCGTAGTCGCGCACCTCTTCCACCTGATCCGAGTCCAGCCGGAGCCGGACCACACCGGTCGCGGGGTTCCGGTCGACGACGTCCAGCGACTTACGGTAGTCACGCAGGATCGTCTCGTCCAGCTTGGCCTGGTCAGCCGGGTTCTTGAAGGTCAGGACAATGTCGTCCCGTCCTTCGCGGTTGACGCCCAGATCGGTGATGGCCTTGTCCTTGCGCAGCCGATCTTCCAGATCCGACGACAGGCGGTCGACCTTGCTGGCCACCGCCTTGTCGACGTTGACCTCATAAACAAGGTGCAGGCCGCCCTGAAGGTCGAGGCCGGCCTGGATCCTCTTCTTGAAGTACTTCTTGATGACGGCGGGCTGCTTGTGCTCCGGCACCACGGTGGGCACGAGGTAGAGGCAGGCAATAATCGTCACCAGGCCAAAGAGCAGGGCCTTCCACCACCAGGAACGTTCCATGCGTGCGGTTCCAGTACCTTAAGAGGCTTTGACGTCGGCCTTGGAAGCCTCGCCGACGGAGAATCTTCCGGTGATCGCGCTGCGAAGAACGCGCAGGCGAACCCCTTCTTGCACCTGCAGCGTCAGCTCGGTGTCCTTGATGCCGGTGATCCTGCCGATGATCCCGCCCTGCGTGACCACGTCTTCGCCCTTCTTGAGCTCGAGCAACATCTGCTGATGCTGCTTCGCCTTCTTGGACTGTGGGCGAATCACAAGCAGCCAGAACACACCAAAGATGAGAATAAGCGGCGCGAGCTGCATGATTGCGCCGCCACCACCGCCCGCTTGTTGAGCCATTCCGAGTAGATATTGAGTCACGATTGATGCCTCCAGCCGCGCAAACGCATAGCAGACGGCCGATCGGGGGTCAAGGATACCCAACTTGTATTAGACTGCGCGGCCATGAGTTATGGCGGGTTGTTGTCGAGCAAACTGGTCCGGGAAGGGCGATTTGACGAGGCGGTGGCGGCGGCCACGAGCGAAATCAAGCTGCAGCCGGACGAGCCGGACGCCTATTTCCAGCGCGGCCAGGCGCGAGCGGCGCTGGGGCTGCTGGAGGATGCCGTCAACGACTACAAGGAAGCGCTGTCACTGGATTCGTCGGGAAGCACGGCGGATCCCGAGAACGTGGACGACGAGCTGTTCTTCGCCTTGCGCACGCTGGCGGACAGCCAGAAGGACGACCCCAAGGCGGCGGCGGCAACCATCGCCCGCTATGCGGCGATCCTGCCCAACGGCCGTCACCTCGAAGACATCGCCAAGTGGGTCGACAAGTTCAACGGCGTTGAAACCGTCTGGTACCGCGACCGGGCTTGAAGCGGGCAATCCCGGCCTAGACCTCGTCGTCAGCGAAGGCGACCACGTCGCAGATGTCGCTGATGCCCAGCGCGAACATGACCAGGCGATCCACGCCCAGCGCGACGCCGGCGGTCGGCGGCATGTCGGCCAGGGCGGCCAGCAGTTTCTCGTCGATCGGGTAGACCGGGCGTCCGCGCGCGGCGCGCGCCGCTGATTCCTCGACAAAACGGGCACGCTGCTCGACGGGGTCGGTCAGCTCGCCAAAGGCGTTGGCCAGCTCCAGGCCGCCGCCGTAGAGCTCGAAGCGCTCGACGAAACCGGCGTGCGAAGGCTTTCGTCGCGCCAGCGCCCCCAGCGGCGCGGGCCAGTCGAACACGAACGTCGGCTGTTTGCGGCCGAGGTGCGGTTCGATGCGGTCAAGAAACGCCTGGAAGAAGATGTCGTCGTAGGCGCGCGCGCTGCCGACGTCGACGCCGGCCTGTCCAATTTTTGCCGCGAGGGTCGCTGCGGTTTCATCGCCGAACAGTCGGACTCCCAGGTGAAGCTGAAACAGCTCCGAGACGGTGGTACGCGCGAAGGGTTGCGCAACGTTGAGCATGCCCGCATCGCCGCCCACCGCCGACACCGCCGTCCGCACCAGCGCCTCGCAGTCGTCCGCGATCCGTTCCAGAGGCTGGTTGGCCCGGTACCATTCGGCGACGGTGAACTCGCCCTGGTGATGGGGGCCCACCTCCTCGTCGCGCCAGGCCTTGCAGATCTGCACGATGCGCGGCATGCCGCCGGCCAGCAGGCGCTTCATGTGGTACTCGGGCGACGTGATCAACCAGCGGGCGCCGGTCGCGATCGCCTGCAGGTGCACCTCCTGACCAGGCGACGGCACCCGAGCCGGCGTGTCGACCTCCAGGAACCCTTCCGCGTCGAACCAGCGACGGATCGCCCGCACGATGGCGGCCCGCCCTTCCAGCGCCGCGCGCCGCTGCGCCAGTCGAGCGCTGTCGGCGTTCACGACCGGACGTTCACGGCCGGATTAGGCGCGGCCGACGCGTTCGAGGTATTCGCCGGTGCGGGTGTCGATCTTCACGATGTCGCCGACGTTGATGAACAGGGGAACGTTGATGGTGGCACCGGTCGAGATACGGGCCGGTTTCGTCGAACCCGTGGCGGTGTCACCGCGGAATCCGGGCTCGGTCTCCTGGACCGCCTGCTCGATGAAGTTCGGGAGCGTCACGCCGACGGCGCGGTCGTGGAAAAACAGCACCTCGACGTTGATGTTCTCCGGCATGTACAGGGCGGAGTCGCCGATCGTCGTCTCCGGAATGGACACCTGATCGTAGGTCGTGGTGTCCATGAACACGCAGGAGTCTCCATCCTTGTACAGGTACTGCATGGTCTTGGTCTCGACGTTCGCCGGCTCGAACTTCTCACCCGAGCGGAAGTTTCGTTCCAGCACGGCCCCGGTCAGCAGGTTCTTGATCTTGGTCCGGGTAAAGGCGGCGCCTTTCCCCGGCTTGACGAACTGGAACTCGACGACCGTATAGGGCGCCCCATCCATCATGATCTTCAGGCCCTTGCGGATATCCGACGTATCAAACATGAGATGGCGGATTTAGCCTGGCGTCCGCGGCTCCGTCAAGGCGACAGCAAAACCTCAGGCCGACCTCAGGCCTTCGACGTCCCCTCGCGTCCATACGCGTCCTGCAGCCGAACGACGTCGTCCAGTTCGGTCGTGGACACCTCGAAGACATCGGTGTCTTCCAGCGCGATCATCCGATGCCGCAACCCCGGGGTGACATGAAACGAGTCACCCGGCCCCATTTCCTTGAACTGCGCTTCCTCCCCTTCCTGAAAAAACTCGAACCGCATCCGCCCCGCCCACACCATCACCGTCTCGTCCTTCTGCCGGTGATACTGCAACGACAACTTCTCCCCCGCCTTGATATGCAGCACTTTCCCCACATACCGATCCGTAGTCGCCCAGATAACCTCATGCCCCCAAGGCTTCTCAACCCGTCTCATATGTCCTCCAATATCGCTCACCGGCCAAGCACCGCGCAACGCTGCCCCTCTCCCTAACCCTCTCCCCCTCCGGGGGCGAGGGGACCGGATCCGAATCTTCGCCGTCGCCGTTTTCGCCAGGAGGCCGGGCTCTGCCGCGCCGGAGCATATCGCGTGAGGGAGGGACGGCTCTGCCGGCCCGAGCTCTTCGCGGGGGGCTCGGGACCCTCCCAGGATCCCGAATAAGATTGTGGCGGCTCAGGGACTCGAACCCCGGACCCGGCGCGTATGAAACGCCTGCTCTAACCAGCTGAGCTAAGCCGCCAGATATCAATTGCTTTGAAGGCGGCGATTTTGCTCGTCGGGCCTGGCGTGTCAAGTCGGAAGGCGTGGCAACAAAAGATCGAGGGTTCGTCCCCCGTTCTCTTGACTGCGCCGGAGCGCGCCCCTATAACGCGCGTAGAAATGCGTCTCTACAGTGGAAAAATTCCGGCGGTGGGCTCCGAGATCGTCAAGGCTCTTGTTGAGGCTGGCGACATCGAGGTCAGTGATCAGGGCGAGGCCGAGATGGACGTGCAGGCGGTCCTCAAGGAGTACGTGCGCCTCGATCGCGAGATCACGGAAAAGGCCAAGGACATGCTGGAGAAGAAGAACCTCCCCTACGAACAGTTTGGCAAGGTCAAGCGCGCGCTGGCCGGTGAGAAGGCTTTCGGCCTCGGTGAAGAGGGCCTCGAGTGGATGACGACGCAGATGATCGAGTCATTCATGCAGTCGCCCCACATCGAAGAGATCTTCGTGGAGGACACCGTCCTGCGAAAACGGATGGCTGACATCCTGAAGAAACACATGCAGGTCGACGATGAATTGGACGAAGAGGTCCGCCGCCGCATCAAGAATCTTCAGGAAGGGACGTCCACCTGGGAGATCGAGTACGGCAAGGTCCTCGACCAGATCAAACGCAACCGCGGCCTGGACCACTAAACTAGACGCCCACCGGCGCCCGCTATCGCATCAGCTGCCGGACCAGCTTCTCGACGGCGAAGGCGACCTGGCCGAGCCGAGCATCCTCGTACATGTACGCCGGTGTCGAGACCACGCGCGACTTCTGATCGACGAGGATGTCGTCGACCGGACAGGGCCGCACGTCGGCGCCCATGACCGCGGCGTGCTTGGCGGCGGTGGTTCCCCGGGGACCTAACGTGATCCGAACACCCGATACCGGCCCCAGGATCCGCGCCGCCAGGATTGGCGCGAGGCAGATGAAACCCATCGGTTTGTGCGCGCCCAGGCTTGCGCGCAGGAGCCTCGCGACGTCGGCGTTCACATCGCAGATCTCGCCCTTCTCGGCCCAGTTAGACAGGTTCTGCCCGACCCCTTCGCCACCGGGGAACAACAGCGCGTCGACGTCCCGGATGTCCAGCGACGCCAGCGGCCGGATCTTTCCCCGGCAGATGCGCGCCGCCTCGACCAGAACGCTGCGTTTCGGCTTGGCCGCCGTGACCTCGCCGGTCTGATGATTGACGATCACCGCGGCGGCGACGTCGGGCGCGGCGCAGATGATCTCGGCGCCTGCGCGGTCCAGCGCCGCCAGCGCCAGGACCGCCTCGCTGATCTCGGTGCCGTCCCGATGACCGCAGCCGGAGAGGACGACGCCCACGCGTTTTGCCATGGTTCCTTCGTTTACCACTACCAGGGCGTTGCCGGCCACTGCCCGGCCACAATGGCGGCCCGGGCCTGCCTTGCCAGGTCCAGGTAATGCTGCAGGTTGTGCACGCTGGCCAGGCGGTAATACAGCAGCTCCCTGGCGTGAAAAAGGTGTGAGACGTAGGCCCGGCTGTACCGCGTGCAGCATTCACACGGGCATCCGTCTTCGATTGGGCGCGGATCGTCGCGATACTGCGCGTTGGCGATGTTGAGGCGCGCGCCGCGCACGAAGAGCTGCCCGTTACGCGCGTTGCGCGTCGGCATCACACAGTCGAACATGTCGATGCCCGCTCCGATGCCGTGCCATATGTCATGTGGCGTGCCCACGCCCATCAAGTAGCGCGGCCGCTCCGCGGGCATCTGCGGCGCGAAGGCGGCGACCACCTCGTGCAGGACCTCCGGCGGTTCACCGACGCCGAGGCCGCCCAGCGCCACGCCGTCAAACGGCAGGTCCGCGATCTCCGCCAGGTGCGCGCCGCGAAGCGCGTGGTCGACCCCACCTTGCACGATACCGAAACGCTGCTGCCCCGGTACGCCCGGCGCCGCCAGGCAGCGTTGTGCCCAGCGCGTCGTTCGCGTCATCGCGGCCTTTATCGCCGCGACCGGGGCGTCCGACGGTGGGCATTCGTCGAAGGCCATTGCGATGTCGCTGCCCAGCGCTGCCTGGATGGCCATCGCGCGCTCCGGCGTCAGCCGCTGCTTCGATCCATCCAGGTGAGAACGGAACGTCACGCCGTCGTCGTCGACGGTGCTGTTCTCGCGCAAGCTGAACACCTGGAAACCGCCCGAATCGGTGAGGATCGCGCGCGGCCACCCCATGAATTTGTGCAGCCCGCCCAGCGCGCGCACGCGCTCTTCGCCAGGGCGCAGCGCCAGGTGATACGTGTTTCCGAGGATGATGCCCGGCCCCAGCGCATCCAGATCGGCAGACGACAGGGCCTTGACGGTCGCCTGCGTTCCAACCGGCATGAAGACCGGTGTCTCGATGTCCCCGTGCGCCGTCGTCAGGACGCCTGCGCGCGCCTGGCCCACGCGCGCGACAACGCGAAAGTGGTTGGCGTCCGGTCCAGACATGAGGGCCACCATAACCTACGGCGCCAGCGAAGCCCTCCCCGTCGACCGGAACCGTTACTCGTCCGTGACATGACAGCAGACCGTGTCACCAATCCCGTCGGTGGCAGGCAGTTCGGAGGCGCACAAACGGCCGCGCATTTTGCGGGATTGGCGGCTGGCACAATGGCTGCACCGTACCGGTGGGGACGGAGGTCCGCATATGAAAAACACTAGGAAGACATTCTGGATCACGCTTGTGTTCGTACTCGCGGCCGCGCCGCTGGCGATGGCCAAACCACTGGCAGGGGAAAAGACAGCACAACCGATCTCTCCTTTGCCCAGGGCATCAACGCTGCTGGCTGACAACGTCGTGGTCACGCCCCAGGGGGGCACGCCCGCGCCGGCGCAACCGGCACAGGTGAACGTGCAGCCGGTTCAACCGGTGCAGGCCGCGCCGGTCGTCGACAATACGCCACGCAAGGTGGTGCACACCGACGCGTCGCCGCCGCGCAACTATATGTCCACCATCGCGATCAGCGCCTTCATGGGCGCCGTCGCGGGTGTACTGGTTGGTGGAGCCATCTACTACCTGGATACGCCACGGCACGACGGCCGCAACATCGGCTACTGGGCGGCGGGCGGCGTTCTGGTCGGCACGGGTGTAGGGCTGACGCAGGTCCTGGTGCAGGAGAACCGCGCCAGCGATGCGGTCTCAAGACTGCCGTCGGATCCGGTGCCCACCGTGAAGGTGGCGCTGGTCAACGGGCGGTTCTAGCAACCTCCAACAACCCAACACCGATCAACAGGGCTCGGGCCTTTGTTCCCGAGCCTTTTTTTTTACCGACGAGACGACCTGATCAGCATCGCGTCACCGTAGCTATAGAACCGATAGTCATTGGCGATGGCGACTTGGTAGGCGGCAAGCACGCGATCGCGGCCGGCGAAAGCCGCGACCAGCATCAGCAACGTCGAACGCGGCAGGTGAAAGTTCGTGATCAGATCGGTCACTACCAGGAACAAATCGCCGGGCGCGAGAAAGAGCCGGCTCTTGCCGTCGCCTGAACCGATCGTGCCGCCACCCAGGCGCGCCGCGGATTCCAGCGTCCGCACCACGGTGGTCCCGACCGCGACAATGGCGCGACCCTCGCGACGGGCGCGGTCTATCGTCTGCGCGGTTTCGGGCGAGATGAAGTAGTGCTCCTCATCCATCTCGTGGTCGCGCGGATCCTCGGTCTCGACCGGCCGAAAGGTTCCGGGGCCCACGTGCAACGTGACCGGCGCGACCTCGTGACCCGCCGACCGCAGCACCGTCAGCAGCTCGGGGGTAAAGTGCAACCCGGCGGTCGGCGCTGCCACCGCGCCCGGTGAGGTGGCGTAAACAGTCTGGTAGCGCTGCCGATCGAGGGTCTCCACCTCGTCGCTGCGCGCCGGGCCAGAATCGGTGCTCTGACGGCGTGCGGTCTCGACATACGGTGGCAGCGGGATCTCACCCACGTCGTCCAGGAGGGAGAGGATTCCATGGCTGGTCGGCACCGGATTGGCCGTCAGTCGGACCAGGATGCGCCCCTTGCCGCGGCGGGCCAGCACCTCCACCGACAGCGGTCCAAAGGTGATCACAGTCGCTCCGGACAATCCCTTACTCAGGGCTTCCCATTGCTCGTCAATCCGGCTGTGGCCTGCGTTACGTTCGACGCGCGTGCTCTCGACCTTTCGTGTCAGAAGGATCTCCACCGCTCCGCCGGTCGCCTTGCGCCCGCGAAGTCGCGCCGGAATGACGCGCGTGTCGTTGACGACCAGCAGCGATCGAGGCGGGAGGAACGCGTCAAGGTCCCGAAAAAACGCGTGTCTGGTGACCCCGCCATCGCGATCGAGCACCAGTAAGCGAGACGAGTCGCGGCGCGCGGCGGGATGCGCTGCGATGCGCTCAGACGGCAAGTGAAAATCGAAATCTGTCGTTTTCAAAGGTGCGCCGGCAGACTTTACAAATTCTGAATTATCTATAGTACAATCACCTTCAATTCCCCACATGACCATCCTTAAAGCACATTTCGCCAGCGGGGCGCCGTTCCTGGAGCACTACCTCGATAGTCTCCCGAACGGCGGAATTTTCTTTCCCACCCGCAAGCCACTCGCCATCGGCGAGCCGGTGGTCGTGTCGATACGGCTGGGAAAGCGGCGCAGCCCGATGTTGCTGCGCGGCCACGTCGTCTGGCGCCGCCCCGGGAAACACCGGACCAAGACCAAGGCGGGCATCGGCATCGAGTTCTTCTTGACGGAGGCGCAAACGCGGGACTACCTGGTGGCGGTCGCGCGCGGTGATTCGGCCGAGATGATCTCACGTCGGCACCAGCGCCTTCCGGTTGAGTTACCGGTAACGTGGCACATCTCGGGCGCGCTGCACGACCAGAGCGGTGTGCTGCGCGACATCGGCCGCGGCGGAGCGTTCGTGAAGACCGAACAGAGCCTGCCGCGCGACACCGATGTGGTGCTGAAGGTCTCCCCGCCCGGCGCGGAGGTGGCGATGCCGCTGTCCGCGCGCGTGGCCTGGAAGGGTGAGCCTGGCGGTGAGGCCGGGTTCGGCGTCGAATGGAAGGCCCGCGATGCCGGTGGCAACCGCCGCATCAAAGAGCTGGTCCGCCGCATCGAGAGCATGGGCGGCGAAACCGGCCTGCTGCGCCCCGTGGCGACTTAGTCTTCTCTCGTCTGACTCAATTCACGACGTCGAGCGCGTACAGCGCGCCGCCGTTCGAGAGCACGTAGAGGCGTCCCTTGTCGGCATCAACCGTCGGTGCGGCGCAGATGCCGCTTCCGGGGTTGAAGATCTCCAGGAGCTTGCCGCTGTCGCGTTCGACGATGAACAGGCCGGCGCGGCTGCCCGAAAAAATCAGATAGGGACCCACGGTTACCGGTACTGTGAGATCGCCGGCCGCGGTCAGCGCCTGCCGCCAGAGCACATGGCCGGATAGATCAACGGCGTGGACGCCCGCGCGGGGAGCGGCGAAATAGAGGCGCTGGTCGGCGACCTTGACCTCCCCTGCCCCTTCGATCCCCAGGCGCCAGCGCACGCCACCGTCCTTGGGGCTGAGCGCGTAAAGGCCACCTGAATACGACGACACGTACGCCACGTCGCCCACGATCGCGGGCGTGGAGTCGACGTCGACGAATTGATCCGAGACCGCCGCCAGCGACCGCGCCCAGATCACCTCGCCGGCGTCGGCCGACAGCGAAACCAGGTATCCGTCCGCGAACCCCGACAGGATCGTATTCGCCTGCAGGCGCGGCCCGGCGTAGCCGTGGATGGTAAACCCGTCCGGGGTCTCGCGTTCGTATTGCCAGCGCCATTTGCCGGTGGCGGCGTCCAGCGAGAACACGCGATCGGCGGCGGTCGCCACATACACACCACCGCCACCGAAGGCAGCGCCGCGTTCGATGGCGCCCTTGGCTGCGTACATCCAGCGGATCGCGCCACCCGACGGATCCACGGCGTAGAAGCTGCCGTCGTCGGCGCCCAGGTAAACCTGGCCGTGCTCGGGATCGAAACGGGCCTCGCTGTCGATGCCTCCCGAGGCGGTGGTGGCCCAGTCGACGTGGCCCTGGTTCATGTCGACGCCGACGATCGCGTTCGCGCGCGAGCCGATCACCAGACGTCCATTGGCGATGACCCCGGTTGCGCACTCTTCGGGGGTGGGTTCGAACAGGCCGTGTTCGTGAAGTTGTGTGCGCCATCGGATCTGGACGACCCCGGCCGGACGCACGTGTTCCTCGCGCGGGCCAAGCTGGCGCACGGTGGCGCCCGCGCAGCCGGCCGAGGCAATCGCGACCGCGATGGGAACGAAGGCGAACCGGCGGGCCAGGCGGCGGCGCTTCACTTCGGCTCGAGGACGGCCAGGCGATTGGAGATGTCGTCGCGCAGCGACGTTGTCGGCGCTTTTTCCAGAACCTCGCGGTAGAGCCGGACGGCCTCGGCGCGATCACCCTTGACGTCGGCGATGCGCGCCTTGTGGTAAAGCGCGCGGTCCTGGTAAAAGCCGGTCGCGGTACCCGCGACGGCCGGCTTGCCCCTGTCCTTGTCCCTGTCCTTGCCGGCTTCGTCACCGAGCCGCGCAAAGGTGGACGCGGCCCTGTCCAGATCACCTTTTGCTTCGTACCCGTAGCCGAGACCCTCCAGCACCAGGTAACGCAGGCGCCCCTCGAGATCACCGTCGGAGAGCAGCTTCGTGTACACGGCGATGGCGTCATCGGCGCGCTGCAGATCAAGCAGGTAGGCGCCCTTGTGGACCAGCGCCTCCGGGCGCAGTCGGCTTCCGGAGTGTGCGGTCAGGAATCCGTCCAGCTCCTTGAGCGCGGCCTCGAGGCGCTCTTTTTCGGTCTTGAAGTGCGGCAGCCCGTCACTGGCCAGATCGGGGTTCGTCGCCCCCTCGGCGGGCAACAGATCGGCGGTGGCGATCTTGTCGACCCGGGCCAGCGCGCGCGAGTCGCGCTCGGCGTTTCGGGTGCGCACCTGCGAGATGACGATGAGCGCGGCCCCGACCAGCGCCAGCGCACCGAGGCCAATCGCGACGGCCTGCTTGCGCGACGCCAGGGCGCGCTGCGCGTCCAGCGAAAATCGCGTCCAGAAGCTCACGAACTGGTCGGGATGCTTCAGCTCTTTTCTGGTGATGTTCTTCGACACGCGCTGAGGAGATAACAGACGCTGCTAGCGGGGTCAATCCGCCGGCCAATCCGGGCCCCGAATCGCGTGGAAGCCCGGCGAGCTTTGCTCGACGGGATCCATCGCGGGGGGCATGGGACCCTTTGAGGGTCCCATATGTGATGCTTGGACACCTGCCGCCGGGCGCGCGTTGCCTCGCGTATAGTGGGGCCGTGAGGCACGCCGCGACGACTGTGCTGGCCATGGCCCTGGCGGTCGTGCTCCTGGCCGCCCGGCCCGCGCGCGCCGTGGGCGAGGACGAATGGCAGCTGGCGGGCCGGCTGGGGGTGGGCGATCTGCACATCGACAACCGTTCGCCGGTGGGCGCGACGGCCGTGGTCGAGCTGGAATACGGGCTGACCGACGCGTGGGCGGCCCGCGTCATGCTGGGCACCGGTTTTCACCCGGTCGACAAGCGGATGTCCGACAACGCGCCGGAAGGGACCGTGCGGGCGACGGCGGCCTTGATCGGATTGACCTACACCTTCGATGTGCTGCGCATGGTGCCGTATGCGCAGATGGCCGTTGGCCTGGTCAACTTTGCCGGCGCGGTCTTCGTCCCGCGCAGCTCGATGGCGGCGGAGCTGGGGCTGGGCGCGGACTACTGGCTGACCAAGCGATGGGGGGTCGGCGGAACGTTGCAGTACCTGTTCACGCCCATCGACCTGTTCGACAACCTCAGCGAGCTGGGAAAGAGTCCTTTTTCGTTTGCGCTCGCGTTTCGCGGGTCATGGCTGTTCTGAGGGGAAGTGGGTCCTGCGCTTTTGCTTGTGCGCCCGCAGGACGATGCGAACCGGCGTCCCTTCAAAGCCATACGCCTTGCGCAATTGGTTGGACAAGAACCGCCGGTAGGCATAACCAACCGCACCCGGTTGATTGGTGCTGATGAAAAACGTCGGCGGTCGCGTCTTGGCCTGCGTGATGTAGTAGAGGCGGACATGGCGGCCGGCCGGGCCGCTGGGCGGCGGCTGCCGGGCGACGATCTCCTCGAACAGCTTGTTCAGCTCGCCGGTGGCGATGCGGCGCGCGGCCTGATCGAAGACGCGCGCGGCGTCGCCGGGGATCGCGGTCACGCCGGCGCCGGTCATCGCCGAGGTCAGCAGCACGGGGGCGTACGACATGAACGACAGCTCCTCGCGCGTAGCGGTGATCTTGGCGTTGATGTCGGCGCGGCCGACCAGGTCCTTCTTGTTCAGGATCAGCAGCGCGGCGCGCCCGGACTCCTCGATGAGGCTGGCCAGCTTGGCGTCCTCGGAGGTGGCGGCCTCGCGCGCGTCGATGACCAGGGCCGCGACGTCGCAGCGTTCAAGCTGGTCGCGCGCCATCTTGGCGGCGACGTGCTCGGTCAGCGTGTCGATGCTGCGGCGCCGGCGCAGGCCGGCGGTGTCGACCAGCACGAACTCGCGGCCGCCGAACGAAAATGGCGTGTCGATGGGATCGCGCGTGGTCCCCGGCGCGTCGTGAACCAGGACGCGATCCTCACCCAGCAGCCGGTTCACCAGCGAGGATTTGCCCACGTTTGGTTTTCCGACGAAGGCCAGGCGCAACGGTTCAACCGCGGCCGGCTCCTCGCCCTCCGAATCCTCGGCGGCCGGTGCGTTCGCGGCCGGTCCCAGCTTCGCGATCACGGCCTCGAGCAGCTCCGTGACGCCGCGTCCGTGAGAGGCCGAGACGGCAAAGACCTCCTCGAAACCCAGGCCGAAGGCCTCGGCGGTGGCGGGCGCGCGGGCGGCGTTGTCGACCTTGTTGACGGCCACCAGCACCGGCTTGCCGGCGCGGCGTAGCACCCTCGCCACGTCTTCGTCGACGGCGGTGATGCCCTCGACGGCGTCGACGACGAAGACGATGACCTGGGCCTCGTCCAGCGCGCGCAGGGTCTGCGCGCGCATGGCCCTCAAGATCCCCTGCGCCGAAGGGTCCAGCCCGCCGGTGTCGACCACGCGAAAGCGCGCGGCGCCCCACTCACAGACGCCGTAGCGCCGGTCGCGCGTCACGCCCGGGAGGTCCTCGACCAGCGCGGGTCGCCCGCCGACCAGGCGGTTGAACAGCGAAGACTTGCCGACATTCGGGCGCCCGACCAGCGCGCACAGCGGCAGCGCAGCGTCAGGCAGGTCGCGCCGGCGGCGCGCGTGGGCCGGGTTCTTTCGCGTCACGCCCGGTACCCGAGACGGTCCAGCGCCTCCGGTGACGTGGTCCAGTCGGGCACGACCTTCACCTCCAGCTTGAGGTGCGCCGGACGGCCCAGCAGCTGCGTGATCTCCGTGCGCGCCGCGATGCCGACGTCGCGGATCATGGCGCCGCCCTTGCCGACGACGATCCCCTTCTGACTCTCGCGTTCAACCAGGATGCTCGCCTCGATGACCACGTCGGCGACGCCGTTGCGGTCGCGCTCTTGCCAGTTCTCGATCACGACCGCCGTGGCGTAGGGGACCTCCTGGCGCAGCCTGAGAAAGAGCTGCTCGCGGACCAGCTCGGTGACCAGGAATCTTTCGGTCCGGTCGGTCAGCATCTCGGGGCCGTAAAGAGCAGGTCCTTCCGGAAGAATCTTGAGCAGCTCGGCCACCAGCGGGTTGACGTTCGTGCCCTTGAGCGCGGAGATCGGCACCATGGCCGCGAAGTCCGTCACCCCTTGCCAGGCAGCCAAAAGTGGCAAGACCGTCGACTTGTCCTTGGCCTTGTCGACCTTGTTGATGGCCAGCACGATCGGCTTCTTCTCGTCCGCCAGCGCCCGCAAGATCTTCTTCTCCGACGGGCCGGGACCCTCTTCGTAAATGTCCACCACCAAGAGCGCAGCCTCGACGTCGGCGATGGCGCCCAGGGCCTCCTCCAGCATGAAACGGTTCAGCCCCATCTTGGCCTCGTGAACGCCGGGGGTGTCGACGAAGACGATCTGACCGGCGGGCCCATTCCAGACGCCGACGATCCGGTTGCGCGTGGTCTGGGGCTTGGGCGTGACGATCGCCAGTTTCTCGCCCACGATGGCGTTCAGCAGCGTGGACTTGCCGACGTTGGGACGGCCCAGGATACAGACCGAGCCGGCGCGGGCGGCATTTTGCGATTCGGATGTCATTGCGGGGCTTCTATATAACCTGGATGTCATGTTATCCGGAGTCATGCCTTTGTTTGCCGGCAGACAGCCGAGCTGCCCCGCCCTCGGCTTGATCCTGATCTGGGTCCTGGGGGCCGATGGCAGCGCCCGGGCGGCACAGCTTTCCAGCGCTGGCGACGGATCGCTGCAGCTGCAGGCGGGCACCGCCGTCGTCGCGCGCATCAACCTGGCGACGCCTCCCCTGCGCCGCGGCACACCGGCGCTGCGCGAGGTGACCGTCGAGGGTCACCACGTGGCCGAGATCCGCGTCCCCGTGCGCGGGACGGCCAGCCAGGAGGTGTGGGTCGGCGATCTGGCAGCCAAACCTGCGCGCGTGATCTGGAGCGGCGTGGCCGGCGCGCGCGAGCTCGACGGCGAGGTGGCGGTGGAGGTTGAGGTGTCGACGGACCGGATCGTCGAATATCAGACCGCGGCGCACGTCACGCGCTGTGACGGCGAGGCGGTGCGGCTGTTCCCGCGCGCGTGGGACTTCGGCTCGCGCCGGTTCCGCCCGATCGTCTCGTCGGTGCCCGAGGTGGGCGCGCAGAAGCTGATCGCGCGCCGAGGCGCGACCGACATGCCGGCCGGGCGCCCCATCAGCGGCTTCCGCTGGACGGCGGCCTCGACGACCACCGACGCGGGCAGCGACGCGCGGTGGCTGGCGGCGCCGCTGGCGCTGGACGACGGTAACCCGGCAACTGCCTGGGCCGAGGGATTGGGCGGTGACGGCGTGGGTGAGTTCCTGACCGCACGATCCAGCGCCGGCGGCTATCCGGTGCGCGGGCTGCGTATCCTTCCCGGCGACGCGTCCAGCCGAGCGTCATTCCGGGGGAAAAATCGCGTCAAGCGGTTCCTGCTGGCGCTGGGGCCAAAGCCGGAACAGCAGTTCGACGTCGAGATCCCCGACGATCCGGCGGCCGACGCGACCCGCTGGCGCGAACCTTACTGGGTGGCGCTGCCGAGGCCGGTTCCGTCGTCGTGCGTGACGATGGTGCTGACAGAGGTGATCAGGGGTGGCGAGGCGTCTCCCCCGAAGAACTTCGGGACCACCGCCATCTCCGACATCGATGTCTTCACCGAGCTGGACGGCCCGGCCGGCGCCGATCGTCTGGTCGCCGATATCGCTGCTGGCACTGATTGCGAGGCGCGGATTCCCTTGCTGGTTACGCTGGGCACGCCTGCGGTCGCGGCGACAGCAAAGGCGCTGCCGGCGGCGCGCGGCGGTGGCCGCGAGTGCCTGCTGGAGGCGCTGGTGCAACTGGTTCCCGCACCCAATGATGCCGCGGTCGTGGCGGCGCTGATCGCGACGCTGTCAGGGTCGTCGGTGCGGGAAGAACGGCTGGTCGCGACGGCGCTGCTGCGCGCGGGAGCATTGCCGGTGGCGGGGCTGGCGGCGCTGCTGGCCGACAGCAAGGCCGACATCGAAGATCGCCAGCGCGCGGCGCGGCTGCTGGGCACGCTGGAGGATCCGGCGGCCGCCGCCGCTCTGCTGGCCGCCGCGGGCAGAGGCCCCGGCGCCCTGCGCGAAGAGGTGATCGTGGCGTTGGGCCACTCTGCCGCGCTGTCCGTGAACGGACTGCTGGAGGCCGTCGCTCGCGACCGCAAGGACGGGCCGGCGACGGATCGGTATATCGATCTCTTGCGGGCGCTGCCCGCTGCTGGCAAACGAACGCCCGACAAACGTGCCCAGATCCTGGCGGCGTTGCGCGAAGCGCTGGCCCCGGCCAACGCCTTTTCGATCCGCGCGCGCGCGGTGATGGCGCTGGGCGACCTCGGCTCTGTTGACGGTGTCCCCGACCTGGCGCACCTGCGCAGCGGCAGCGACGATCCGGTGCTGCGCTACCTGGCGGTGCGGGAGCTGGGCGACATCGGCGGTGGCGACGCCGTCGTCGCTCTGCGCGCGGCGCTGGGTGATCAGGATCCGCGCGTGCGCGAGACCGCGGCGGTAGGTCTGGGCCAGCACCAGGATCAGAACGCGGGTGCGGCGTTGATCGCGGGGGCCAAGCAGGAACCTTGGCCCTTCGTTCGCCGGGCCGAACTGGACGCGCTGGGACACCTCTGTGTGCCGGGCGGCGGCGATCTCATGATCCGCGCCGTCGAGCGTGACGTCGACGAGGTCCGGCGGGCGGCGCTGGTGAGCTTGATGCGTTGCCGCGATCCACGCAGCAAGACGGTGCTGCTGCAGACGCTGGGGCGGCGGAACGAGGCGGCCACCCTGCGCGAGCTGGCCGCCGCGCTGCTGGGAGAGCTTGGTGACAAGAGCGCCGCGCCTCAGGTGGCGGCGGCGTTGAAGCGCCTGGTCGTGGAATCGGAGGCCGACCTGGCGCTGGAAGGCGTGGCCGCCTCAACGCTTCGAGGGCTGGCGCGGCTGGGGGGGCGGGAGGCGGTCGCAATGGCGGTGACCCTGGCCGACGACACGCGCCACCCGCTGCGGCAGATCGCCATCGAGGCCCTGGGCACCTTGTGCGATCCCGGCGCCGGCGCCGCTACCCTGCGCCGCCTCGCCAGCGGCGCCGACCCGTCGCTGGCCGCCGCCGCCCAGGGCGCCGAGCGGCGCTGCGCCGCCAGCGTCGCGCGCTAGCCGGATCAGGCGGGCTCTGGTTGGGTGCCGGCGCCGACGCCAGAATCGGCCCACGCCTCGCGGAATACCGACAGCTTGGGATACCGGCCGAGGTCGACCATGTGACGAAAAACCATCCAGTCGAGCGCGCAACCCAGCGCCAGACGAACCCCGGTGATCGGCCGCCCGAAGGTGATTCGCGCCTCCAGCCAGAGCAGCGCCGCCTCGACGCGATCGCCCTGCCGCCCGACGTAGCCGCGATCGTCGAATCCGTCGCGCCGCAGGTAAAAGCGGTTGATGGCGGCGTCCAGGGCGCCGTCAGCGATCACTGTGCTGACACGGTCGTCGAGGTCGGCCGGATCCACGCGAAAGCCTGCCACCCGCAGCGCGTCGCCGTGACGTGCCCACAGCCACCCGATGATGACCGCGGAGTCCGGAATCACCGTACCGTCGACCTCGATGACGGGCACCTTCGCCAGCGGCGACGCCGACGACAGCGCCACTGCGCCCGCGTCGGTCCGCGTGTCGATCAACTCGACATCCAGCCTCGCCGCCGCCGCCAGGATCCGGATCTTGCGCGTATAAGGCGACGTCAGCGTCCCGAAAAGTTTTATGGCCTCACCCACGACAGCGTTACGACCTTGGCAGCTCGGAAAGGGCTTGTTTGAGGGCGGCGTTCTTGGGGTCGGTCTCGAGGCCCCGTTCGAACATGTTACGCGCCTTCGGGATCTCCTTGGCCATGACGTGCATTCGGCCGAGCGCCAGGTAGACCTCCGCCTTCGAGACGCCGGTGGTCGCCTCATCGAAGTTCTGCAGCAGCAGCGCGCGGTAGAACTTGCGCGCGTTGTCGACGTCGCTCCGCTGTAGCGCCAGCCGGCCCAGGGCCGCCAGGGCCGCCGGCTGACCGGGGTCGAGCTTGTACGCCGCCTCGAAGCTGGCCGCCGCGCCCCCCAGATCCCCCCGCGCCTCGGCGATGGCACCCAGGCGCTGGTGGTAGCGGGCGACGTCCTTTCCGCGCCGCGCCTTGGTCAACTCGTCGATGAGCTGGGTCATGAGGCGCGCCGCCTCGTCGCCGCGCCCAGCGGCCAGCAACGCGTCGGCCAGGTCTTCGCGGGCGCCGATCTCGTCCGGCGCCAGCCTCAGCAACCGTTCGAGGTGCGGGATGGCAGCCGCCGGGCTGTGCAGAGGGCCCTTGTAGAGGCCAGCGACCTCGACCAGAATCTTCCGGCGGCGGTTGTCGTCGTCGGTGGCCTGCAGGCGCAGCTCCAGCAGCTGCGCCAGCCGCCCGTGATTGGCGGCGGCGCGCGCGATGGTCTCCAGCGCCTCCAGGGCCTGGGCGTGGGTGGGATCGCTGTCCAGCGCCTGCAGCAGCAACGTCTCCACATCCTCGGACGGCGCCTCGCGCGCGCGCAGGATCTGCGCCGTGCGGAAGTGGATCTCGGCAGCGTCCTTGCCGGTCATCTGCCCGGAGGCCGCGCGCTCCAGCGCCTGCGTCGCCTCTTCCCAGCGCTCGGCGTTACTGTGCAGGCGGGCCAGCGACAGCAACGCCGGCACGTGCGTCGGCGAGACCTCCAGCACCTTTTCCAGACCCTCCACCGCGCTCTCCGGTGAATCCAGCTTGCCTTCCCAGACGTCGGCGACCGCGGTCCGCAGCGTCAGCGCCGCCGACGTGTGCCCGGCGGCTTCCTCCGCCTCGGCGTGTTTGGTGAGCACGTCGACCAGGTCGTACCAGCGTTCGCCCTCGGTCAGTATCCGTTCGAGCTCAAGGTAGGCGAATCCGTTGGCCGGATCCGTCGCCAGGATCTGATGCAGGAACCCGACCGCCTGCTCGGTGTCCGACAGCTTTTGCTCGGCATTGCGCGCGAGCTTCAGCAACACCGACACCTGTTCGCCGCCCTCACCGGTGGCCCCGAGACGCCGGGTCAAGACCTCCTGCAGGGCCGACCAGTCCTCGAGGCGTTCGTAGATGACCTCCAGCGAGCCGAGGATCGGCAGCAGCGTCTGCGGATCCTCGGACGCGCCATCCAGCGCCTCCCGATAGGCCTCCGCCGCGCCGTTGAGATCCGGCTGCGAGCTGAGCCTGATGTCACCGACCCGCGCGTAGAGGGCGGCGCGACGCGCCGGATCCTCGGTGAACCGCGCCTGCTCCATCACGACCTCGCACACCGCGGTCAGATCGCCGGCGACTTCGAACAATCGCGCCAGTTCGACCAGCACCTCGGCGTCACCCTCCTCCGCCGCGCGCAGGGTTTGCCAGACCGCCACCGCCGCGTCGCGCGCGCCCATCCGCTCGTGCAGCCGCGCCGCCTCCATCAGCAGCTTCTTGCGGATCTGGGGATCCAGCTCCACCGCGCCGCGCTTCTCGAGAATCTTGGCCAGCTCGGCGTTGGCGCCGCTGGCGCGATGAAACCTCTCCAGCGCGGTCAGCGCGTCGACGTTCTCCGGATCGCTGGCCAGCACGCGCGCGTACAGGCGCTCGGCCGAGCCGCGGTTGGTGGGCGACAGCTCGTACAGGCGCGCGGCGCGCAGCGCCAGCTCCCGGGCCGCGTCCGGCTCGGCGCTGTCCAGCACCACCTCGATGCGCTCGGCCGCGTCGGTCGGGATGTTGCCGGCCATGGCGATCCGTTCGATGTCGTCCAGCGCGGCCCCGGGGAAGGGCTCTTCCTTCAGCGCCCGGCCGAGGGCTTCGATCGCGCGGAACGGGCTCTTGAGCTGCGTATCGCAGACCTCGGCCATCCGTCGCAGCCAGTGCGCGCGCTCATTTCGATCGTCGTGCAGCGAGAGTCGGTAGTCGTACAGCGCCACCAGCTCTTCATAGTCGTTGCGCGCCTCGGCCATCGGCTCGAGGATCTCCAGCGCCCCTTCGCGCGTGTTGTCCTGTGACAGCAGATCGGTCAGCGCTTCGCGCGCGCCGCGCTGCTCGGGGTTGCGCTCCAGCGCCTCGCGGAACGCCGTCAGCGCGCCCTCGGCGTCGTCCAGCGACCGCAAGCGGATGATCCCGAGCGCGGTCAAGAATTCGGCCGCCGCGTTGGGGTCGGCCGCCAGCTCCGCCTGGCGCGACAGAACATCGGCCAGATCCTGGTGCGCCCGCAGGCGCCGCAACACGCGCTCGAGCGACACCAGCACGGCCGGCTCGTCACCCGGCAGGCTCAGCGCCTTGCGCAGGAACTCGGCCGCCCGCTCCATGTCGGCAAGCTGCACCTCGTAGAGATCCGCCAGCCGGATGGCCAGCGTGCGCTGCAGACCGGCGTCGAACGTCGCGTCCATCCGATCCTCGTAGACGCGCGCCAGGCCGGTGTAGTCGCCGCTCGCGGCCGCCAGCCGCTCCAGGGCCTGGCGCGGCTCCGCCTCCGTCGCCTCTTCCGTCAGCGCCCGCGCCCAGGCATCAAACGCCCGCTTGGGATCCTGGCGCTGCAGCTCCTCGATGTTCGCGATCTCGGCCAGCAGCCGCAGCCGCCGGGCGACGTCGTCCTCGATGCCGAGCCGCAGCTCCAGCAGCTCGACGACGCCGTCCCAGTCCTGCGCCGCGCGCAGCACCGGCTCCAGCGCCGCCGCCGCCGGCTGCCGGTAGTCGTCCGCGCGCGCGATGGCCCACAACGTCTCGCGCGCCTCGGCGTGTTGCGGCGACCGACCCAGTATCTGTTGATAGCGCCCGATGGCCGCTTCGACGTCCGACAGATCGGTCTCCACCAGCCGCGCCGCGCGGAAGGCGAACTCGTCCTGCGCCCCCTGGGTGGTGGCGGCGGCCGCGCGCATGTCCAGGACCTCCAGCAGGTCCGTGGGCCGGCCCTCGCGGGCGAACAGCCGGTCAAGAACCGCCAGCGTGTCGGGGTCGTTGGGCTGGTCGTCGAGGATGGCGCGCAGCTGGCCGACGGCGTCCTCCGCCTCGCTGAGCTTGTCGTCGTAGACCTCCGCCGCCGCCAGTCGCAGCCGCCGCCGTTCGGCGACGTCCTCGGTCAGCCCGATCTTGCGGTCGTAGATCTCGACCAGCTCGCGCCACGATGAGCTCTCGAGGTAAAGGCGCGCCAGCGCAAGCAACGCCTCCTGATCGGCGTCGTCGATCTCCAGGACGTTTTGCCACGCGCGGATGGCGCTCGGGCCCTCGCGCAGGGCGTCCTCGTAGAGGACCGCGATCCGTTTCGCGATCAGCTTGCGGTCGCCGGCGTGGCTGCCGGTGGCGACGTCGAGGTGGCGCTCCAGCACCTCGACCAGCTCGCGCATGCGGCCGGCGGAGGTCAGCAGCCGCTCGATGGCGGCAAACGCGTCCATGTCTTCAGGCCGGGCCGACAGCGCATGACGCCAGTTCTCGATGGCGCGGGCGGCATCACCCAGCTGTTCCTCGATGAGGCGCGCCGCCAGTCCCCAAAGCTGTCCCTGCAGATCGGGATCGATGGCCTCGACGGCGCCCTTCTCCAGCGTCTGGACCAGCGGGCCGTAAAGACGGGCGGACGTCGCCAGCGCTTCCATCGCCGACAGCGCCTCGGCCGAGCTGACGTCGACCAACCAGGCACGGCTGCGGCAGTCGAAGGCCAGATCGATGCGCGCCAGCCGCTGGTAGATCTCGGCCATCTCGCCCAGGATCTTCACGCGATCGTCGCGGTCCTCGACGCTCTCCAGCTGCGCGTCCAGCGCCGCGACCAGCTTGTGCCAGTTGCCGGCGACGCGGTAAATCGGCTCGAGGATCACCGCCACCTTGTAGCGATGGTTCGGATCGCGAACGATGCGCTCCAGCGCCGCCAGCGCCAGGCCGTGCGTCGGCGTGCGCGTCAGGATCTCGCCGTAACGGTCGATCGCGGTCGAGACGTCCTCGAGCCGCGTCTCCAGCACGTCGCCGAGACGCATGGCCGTCGCGTCGCGTTCGCTGGCGTTGCCGGCGCTCTCCAGCCGGAAGGACAGGTGTTCGGCCAGGTCATGCCACTGGCCGTGGTCGCGCAGCAGGCGCTCCAGCTCCTCGGCGCTTGCGGTGTCGCTGGGATCGATCTCCAGCGCCTCGCGCAGCGTCCCCACCGCGCGACCCTTGTCGTCAAGCCGCTCCTCGTCGACCTTGGCGCTGCGGCGCAAGAGCGCCTTCTTCGCCGCCGGGTCGCCCGCCCGCCCCGCCTGCTCGTCCAGGAACTCGCGCAGCTCGAGCCACGCCTCCCAGCGCTCGAGCGCGCTCTCGAACAGCGCCGCCGTCTCCGGATCGTCGGGGTGAGCGTCGAACAGGCGCCGGTAGTATTTGCGGGCCTCGTCATGGTCGCCGATGCGCAGGTCGAAGATGGCCGCCGCGCGCCGCACCACGTCCAGCACCGCGGGCGTGTCATTCAGCTCGTCGGCCAGGTACCCGCTCAGCAGGCTGGCGACCTCTTGCCAGCGATCCAGCTTGTCGGCCAGCCGCAGCAGCTGCTCGGCGCTCAGGCGCTCGGTGGGCGCCTCCTGGAACACCTTGCCGTACCAGCGCAGGGCGCTCTCGTAGTCTTCAAGCTGCTCTTCGTACAGACGCGCGATCCGTTTGGTCCAGGCGATGCGTTCGGCCGGCTCGTCGACCTGCAGGAGGCGAATCTCGCCGATCTTGATCAGCGACGGCCAATCGGCGCGGCCGGCGTACACCGGCTCCAGCAGCGCCGCGGCGGCGCCCTGCACCGCCACGTCGTCCAGCATGCTCTCCAGCATCGTGATCGCGCCGGGGTGGTCGGGGTCGCCGTTGAGGACGACCCGCAGGTGTTCCAGCGCCCGCTCCTTGTCGTGCTGGCGATCGTGCTCAATCTCTGCCAGCCTGAAACGAATAGCGACGACCTCGCGCTCCGGCAGCACCCGCTCGAGGGTCTTGTCGAGGAACCGCGCCAGATCGCCCCAGCGTTCGGTCTGCGTGTAGAGGCGATCCAGCGCCGCCTGCGCCTCGCGCTCCTGCGGCGCGATCTCCAGCACCCGTTCGTAGGCGACGATGGCCTCCTCGGGGCGCCCGAGCTCCCTGTCGGCCAGCCCCGCCAGCTGCAGGCGCAGCTTGCGCTCGGTCCCCGGATCGCGCGCCAGCTCGGCGCGCCGGGTGAGCACATCGTAAAGTGACGCGTTGTCGCCGCCGTCGCGGTAGATCTGCTCCAGCGCGGCCAGCGAGGCGTCGTCGTCGGGGACGCGGTCGAGGACCCGCCGATAGTATTCGGCCGCCTGTTCGCGATCGCCGCCTTTGCGTGAGGTCTCGGCGACGAATCGGTCCAGGCGCAGCTTGATCTGTTCGTCCAGCACGTCCGGCGTGATGTCGCGGTAGAGCGAGGCGACCTCGTCTACACGCGCCGCGCCCGCCAGCCGCTCGAAGGCATCCAGCAGCGTGGGCAGCTCCGACTCGCCGATGGCGTCACGGATCGCGAGGCCATACGAGTGGAACGCCGCCTCCGGGTCGCGCAGACGCGTCTCCTGCAGCGCCGCCAGCCGCGCCAGCTGCTGCACGCGCGCGTGCGGATCGTCCTGCGCCTCGACGTAGACCTGGACCACGCCGGCAAGCTCCTGCCAGCGACCGGCCGCCTCGTACATCGGCTCCAGCGCCTGCGCCGCCGCCAGCCGCAAGCCGGTGTCGACGCCGGGCTGCACGAACCGCTCCAGGGCAGCCAGCGACTCGGCGTCGCCGGGGGCCAGCGGCAGGATCTCGCGCCAGCGGCCGAGCGCGTCGGCCGGATCGCCAAGCGGCCCCTCCAGCAACGCCGCGATCTGACGGAGCGTCCCCACGCGCGCCGCGACCGTCCCCTTGGCCCCGTCGGTCAGCGCCAATCGCCGTTCCAGGATCGCCAGGCGATCGCTGTGGCGCCCCTGCTGTTCATAGAGGCGCGCCAGGGTATCAAGCGCGTTTTCGTCCTCCGGGTTCTCGTCGAGGATGCTGACGCAGGCGGCGATCGCCTCCTCGACGTCGCCGACGTCGCGCTCAAGCAGGCTGGCGACGCGGCGCCACAGCTCCTGGCGCGCCGACGGATCGTGCGCCAGATTGATCCGCTTGCGCAGGATCTCGACCCGCTGGCGGTGCTGCGAGCCAGCCTCGAAGATCCGCTCCAGCCCGTCGATGGCCTCGCGGTTCTCGGGGTCCATGTCCAGGATGTTCCGCAACGTCGTCACCGACGCGGGGATGTCGTTCAGCGATTTCTCCTCGAGGCCGGCGATCCTGAACAGGATGGCCTTGCGATCGGCGACGCTGTCGGCCCAGCGCGCCGCGAGGCGCAGGATCTGCACCAGCTGCGCGATGTCCCCGGTGTCGGCGTACAGCCCCTCCAGCGCCACCGCCGCGGGGCGCGCGGTGGCGAGGTTGTCGACGTCGAGGTTGAGCACCAGCTTCCAGGTGTCGATGGCGGCCCGGCGATTGCCAATGCGCCCGGAGTAAAGGGTGGCCGCGCGTGACAGCAGATCGGCCCGCCCGCTGATGTCGGCGGTGTCGCGGCTGAAAGCCAGCTCCTGGTAGACGTCCACCAGCTCCGAGAACCGCTCCAGCGCGGTCGCCAGCCGTTCGACCTCGGTCAAGGCGTCCGGGTTGGTCGGGTCCTCCGTCA
>DASRQT010000591.1:0-10989 GCA_035696485.1 Polyangia bacterium
TTGAATCTCCTTCACGTCGCGGCCGTTCTGCAGGCGCAAGGCGACGAAGAAGCTGTGCTCGGCCACGTATTTGTCGATGATGGTCGCGGCCTCGTCGGAGACGAAGTAGCTGTTGGCGGTCAGCCAGGCGCGCAGCGCGACCGGATCATCGGACCGGATCACGGCGGCGTCGTAAGGGCCGACGTTCGCCCGCGACAGCACATCAACGCCGCCACCGGGGTCAAGGACACCTCCGCCCGGACCGCTACCAACTCCCTTGGCGGCGCTTGCTCCTGAGAAGCCTCCGAGGCATCCGCCTCCGCTGCCAAAGCCCTTGCAGGTTCCATCCATTATGTACTGGACCCTGAAGGTCGGACGCGTCGCAGGCTCCAGCCTCTGGAATAGCGTGTTGATGCCGATCTCCAGCGTGGGCAAGGCCAAGGTCGGCACCACCCAGGAAAACTTGTCGGCCGGGCCGGTATAGAGGATCTGGATGTGCGCCTCGATGCTCGACTTGCCAGTGGCGGCGTCTCGGTCGATGGCAAACGCGACGTTCTCGGCCACCTGCGCGATCTCGGGCGGCCCGTCAGGTGGCGGCCGGTTGCAGAAGAAACCCCCACAGGCCCAGACCGGCGCCGCGAAAAGCAGCGGTGCCAGCGCGGTTCCGGTGAGAAGCGCAAGTTTCATGACCGGGTTTGCCAGCAAGATGCCTGCCAGAATACGCCGCGCCGTGGCCGTCTTGTCGGGCCACACTCGGCTAGAAGCTGCCGAGGGCAGCGTCCACCGTGACATCGGCGTCGCATTTCCGTCGCCCACTTCGGCGGCGCGGTCACGACGACGTGACGGACCCGGCCAGCAGCTGATCCAGCAGATCGGGTTCGATGTTGCCGCCCGACACCACGATCACCGTGCGGCGGCCGCGGATGGCGCTGGCGTCATCCAGAAGCATCGCGATCGCGGGGGCGGCGGAGGCTTCGCACAGGATCCCCAGCGTGCGGTAGGCGTAGACGACGGCCTGGCGGATGGCGACCTCGCTGACCAGCGCCACCTCCGGGAAATAGTCGCGCGCCATGGCGAAGGTGCGTTCGCTGACGGCGCCTTCCAGGCCTTCGGCCAGGGTTGGATTGCCGGAGTAGGTCGTGTAGGCGCGGCCCTCGTCCAGCGAGCGGCGCATCGCGCAGTTGGCTTCGGGCGACGCGCCGTAGATCTTGATCCCGCGCGGGACCATCTCCACGCCCAGGCCGCCGGCCAGGCCGCCGCCGCCGACCGGGGTGACGATCGCCTGCACGTCGGGAAGCTGGGCCAGGATCTCGCGGGCCAGCAGGCCCCCGTTGCCGGCGATGACGTGGTCGTCGTCGTAGGCCGACACGAAGACCAGGTTGGAATCGGCGGCGGCGCGGCGGAGGGCCTCGGCCTCGGCCTCGTCGTAGGTCGCGCCCCCGACCTCGACGGTGCTGCCGAAGGCGGCGATGCCGGCGCGCTTGATCTCGGGGGTCTGCGCCGAGACCAGCACTGTCGCGTCCAGGCCAAAGGCGCGCGCGGCGAAGGCCACGCCCAGGCCGTGGTTTCCGGCCGAGGCTGCGATCACGCGCGGGTACGGCCGGTCGGGTGCGAGCGCGATGGCGGCCAGACGGGCGGCGGCGCCGCGCAGCTTGAACGACCCGGTCCGCTGCAGGTTCTCCAGCTTCAACCAGACGTCAGCGCCGGTGCGGCGGCCGAGAGCGGGGGCCGGAACCAGCGGCGTGACGCGGGTCAGACGGCGCACGCGTTCTCCGATCTCGCCGCCGGTGACCGCCCGCCACACGTCGGGATCGAACATCCGCACCATGGCAGCAACGTACCATCTTATGCGGGACCCTGAGAGGGTCCCGCGCCCCCCGCGACGAGCTCGGGCCGGCAACAGCCGTCCCTCCCTCACGCGTTCGCGTCAGGCCAGAGCGGACACTGGCGGCGCGAGCTGACCGGTTACCAGTTGCTGCCGTGCGATGGTGTGCGCGTCTTCCAGCGTGAAGCAGACCTGGGTGGCGCCGTCCTCCGTTAGACGGAGGGCGCTTTCCTTGCCGTTGGCCTGGACGCCGGGACGGATGACCAGGATGGGCGTCCGCGGCAACTTGGCGCGCAGGCGCCGGCAGATGTAGCGCGCCTGGGCCAGACCGCCTGGCGGGATGGAGATCACGCAGACCAGATCGGGCTGGTGCGTCTCGGCCACCGCCGTCACCTCGGACGCGAGGTATGCGGACCCGACCGACTCCACGATGACATGGGTCGGATCGAATAGCTGCGCCAGCATGTCCCAGATGGTCTCGTCGGTCGCCGACCGCGCCGATACGCCGAGCACACGTTGCGGCGCCGCCGGCGGCTGGTCGGGTGATGGCGCGGCCAGGCGCGGGACGGCGGCGGCGTCGGGCGCGGCATCGACCAGCGCCCGGATGGTCCTCAGGATCTCCTGGTGATCGGACTCGCTGATCTCGTTGCGGGCGCGATCGCGGCCGGCCAGCAGCAACGCGGGGATGACCACCTCGTCGAAAACCTTCCCGCGCGGCGAGGCGTGCAAGCGCTTGTCCAGGATCTCCTGCGCCTCCTCCTCGTCGCCCGACAGAAGCCGATGATAGAGCACCAGCTCGTCTTCCAGCGGCGGCGCGTCACCCAGCAGGACCTCGAGGTATGACAGGCGCGGGACGTGTTTTCCCAGCACCGCCAGGCACACCGTCAGCGGCGTGGACAGGACCAGGCCGACGGGGCCCCACAGCCACGACCAGAAGATGGCGGATACCAGCATCGCGATCGACGACACCCCGGTCTTGGCGCCGATGACCACCGGCTCGACGAAATACGCGACCACCACGTCGAGGCCCAGGAACAGGCCCAGCGTCGCCACCAGCTGCCACCAGCCCTCGAACTGCGCGAACGCCAGCGCCGCCGGAAGCACCATCGCCAGCAGCGTCCCCACGAAGGGAACGAAGCGAAGCACGGCGGCCACGAATCCCCACAGCGGCGCATACGGAATCCCGATGGCGAACAGCCCCAGCGCCACCACGATCCCGAAGGCGCCGTTGATGGCGGACTGATGGGTCAGGAAGCGGCTGATGCGCTCGCCGGCCTCTTCCAGCGTCCGCGTCGTCAACGTGACGTGGCCGCGCCCGATCAGCCGGATGAACCGATCGCGGATGTCCTCGCGCTTGATGAGCAGAAAGATCACCAGCACCAGGACGATGATCGAACGTGCCAGCGGCTCCACCACCGGACCCAGCGTCGCCTCGATCCGTTCCGTCACCGTGGCCTCGGCCGGGACCACGCGGACCGGTCGCGCGCCCTGGTTGGCGGCGACCTGTTCGTCCAGACCGCGAACCGCCTTGTCGACGCTCTTCGACAATCCGGACAGGCCGCTGTCCTCGCTGCCGCGCAAGGTCGCCATCTTCTTCGCGATCGAATCGGAGTACTTCGTCATCTGGGTCGACAGGTCGACCAGCTGGCGCTTGAGCAGGAATCCGAACCCGGTGACGGCCGCCAGCGCGACGATCACCACCACGATCACGGACACGCTCCGTCCCAGCACGCGCTCGAGGCGCCTGACGGCAGGACGGAGCGCGAAGGACACGACGATCGCCAGCGCGATCGGCACCAGGATGGTCTGCGCGCGCGCGAGGATGGTGACGATCAGCGCGACCGTCGCGAGGCTGAAGAAGGCAGGCCACACCGGGCGCGAACGCGGAAGGGGCGCGATGTGGGGCTTATCGCTCACGCTCAAAGCCTACGATGACCCCGAGGGCCGGGCGCTCGTTTGAAGGCTGGGTGCGTGCTCAGGTTCGAACCTCGCCAGGTTCTGGAGCCAATTCATCGGACACGGTGGCATCGGGTGCGCCGTTGCGAATCTTTCGAAAGCGCGCGCCGAGATCCTCTCGCAGGCCCGGTCCAGACTTGGGCGCCAGCAGCAGCGCCGCGCCGGCCCCGGCCAGGAAGCCGATGCCGAAGATTCCGAGCGACCGGATCAACCGGTCCGGCGTGCTCGGTCTGCTCGGCAGCCCCAACGCCGCGAGCGCGTCTTTCTTCCCGAGGTCACCGATATCGCTGAGTTTCATGGGTACGTCTCCCCTCTCTTGATTCCTCCAAGGCGCATTTCGGAACTCAATATGCGAACGGTAAGCTGGGAAACCAGCCCACAGTGACGACAAATCCCGCCGCCAGCGTGACGGGGGCGGTTGTCCGCGGTAAACGATCAACATGTCGTCGTTCGTGGCGCTGGACAGGCTGGTCCAAGGCCGGCACGTGCCCGAGGAGAAGGCCCCCCGGGTGGCGTGGCTGTGGGACGAGATCCGGCGGCTCAAGCGCGAAAAGCGGGCGTTTATCCCGGCGCACAACTACCAGGTGCCGGAGGTGCAGGCCATCGCCGACGTGGTCGGCGATTCGTTCGAGCTGGCGGTGCGCGCGCGCGACATCGACGCCAACCTGGTCGTCTTCTGCGGCGTGCGCTTCATGGCCGAGGGCTGCTACACGCTGGCGCCGCAGCGCCCGGTGTACCTGCCGAATTTGCAGGCGTTGTGTTCGCTGGCCGAGGTCGACGCCGACGACGTGCTGGAGCGGCAGGAGTTCCTGCGCGCGGCCGGACGACGGTTCGCGACCATGACCTACGTCAACACCTACGCCGACGTAAAGGCGCTGTCTGACGCGTGCTGCACCAGCTCGAACGCGGCGCGCATCGCCGAGCGCCTGGGCGCCCCCGACATCCTCTTCGTCCCCGATCAGAACCTGGCCTATCAGGTGGCGCTGAAGACGCGGCGGATGTACCTGCCGCCGCCCGAGGTGAACCGGTTTCACCCAAGGGAGTACGCGGAGATGATCGAACCGCTGATTCGCGAGGGCGAGCGGCAGGGCCTGTGCGGCAACGTGTTCGCCTGGGAGGGTGCCTGCCACGTTCACCACCAGATGACCCTGGACGACATCCAGCGGATCCGGCGTGAAGATCCCGACGCCGCCATCGTCGTGCACGGCGAGGTCAGGCCCGAGCTACAGCGCGCCGCCGACGCGGTGCTGTCGACGTCGCAGATGATCAAGTACGTCGAGGCGCACCCCGAGAAGCAGCGTTTCGCGATCCTGACCGAGTGCGGCCTGGTGGTGCGCATGGAGCTGGACCACCCCGAGAAACAGTTCTACAAGCCGTGCCGCCTCTGCCAGTACATGAAGGCGACCGACCTGGAGAACGTCTACGAGACCCTGCGCGACGAGCCCGCCGACCGTCGCATCACGCTGCCCGAGGACGTCCGCGTCGGCGCGGCTCGGGCCATGATGCGGATGATCGAGCTGGCCGCCTGACGGCCGAAACCGTCACGCGATGATTTGCGCGGCCAGGTCGTATTCGGCGGTGTGGGTGACGCGGGCGCGCACCATGGTACCGGGCGCCGGGGCGGCGGATTCGCCGGCGCTCTCGGGCAGCGACAGGTAGACCTGGCCGTCGATCTCGGGCGCCTGGCCCTCGTGACGGCCCATGAGCAGGTATTCGGATTCGTCGGAGGCGCCCTCGACCAGGACCTCGATCTCACGGCCGCGCATGGCGCGCAGACGCTTCTTCGAGATGTCACGCTGGATTCGCAAGAGCTCGCGCCGGCGGGCGTCGATCTCCTTTTGTGGGATGCGACCGGGTAGGAGCGCCGCGACCGTGCCGTCCTCGCGCGAGTAGTTGAACACGCCGACCCGGTCGAGCGGGACCTCCCGGACGAAGTCGCACAGGCGCCGGAACGCCTCGTCGGTCTCGCCGGGGTGGCCGACGATGAAGGTGGTCCGCAGGGTCACGCCGGGCACGCGTTCGCGCACGCGCTCACAGAGCTGCCGCACCACGCGCTCGCCGTAACCGCGGCGCATCGACTTGAGGACGTTGCTGTCGATGTGCTGGATGGGGACGTCCAGGTACTTGGCCACGCGCGGCTCGCGCGCCATCACGTCGAGCAGACCGTCGGTGCAGGCCGAGGGATAGGCGTAGTGCAGCCGGATCCAGCGCAGCTTTTCAACCTGCGCCAGCTCGGCCAGCAACCCCTCCAGCGTGGGGAGCGGCGATTCCGACGGCGGCAGATCGGTGCCGTAGGTGGTCAGGTCCTGGGCCACCAGACAAATCTCCTTGGTGCCAGCCTCGGCCAAAGACCGGGCCTCGCGCACCACCGAGTCGGGCATCCGGCTGCGCTGCGGCCCGCGCAGCTTGGGGATGATGCAGAACGCGCACGGACGATCGCAGCCCTCGGCGATCTTCACGTACGCCGTGTGCGTCGCCATCGAGGGGCGGCGCGGCGCGATGTCGTCGTACAGAAAGCGCGGCGTCTCGGCGACCGACACCCGGCTGCTGCTGCCGGCGATGGCGTCGGTGATCTGCGCCACCTCGTCGGTGCCGATGAAGTGGTCCACCTCCGGCATCTCGTCGGCCAGCTCGCGCGGGTAGCGCTGCGACAGGCAGCCGGCGACGACCAGGCGTTTGCACGCGCCGGTCTGCTTGTGGCGCGCCATTTCGAGAATCGCGTCGATCGATTCCTGTTTCGCCTCGCCGATGAACCCGCAGGTGTTCACGACGATCACCTCGGCCTCCTCGGCCGTGGCGACGATCTGGTGCCCGGCGCCGGTCGTGTGCCCCAGCATGACCTCGGTGTCGACCCGGTTCTTCGGGCACCCCAGCGATACAAAATGGACGTTCATGATGCGAAAGCCGCGAAGTTTAGCACGCAGACCTCACGGAAACGCGAACACCGCCTTGGGGCCGTATTCGGCGATCATCGCGTCAATGTGGGTGCGGACCATGTCGCGGCGCGCGACCACCGCCTTGATCTCGGCGGGGGTGAGGATCTCGTAGGGGCTGCCGGCGTCCTCGGTCAGGATCCGCTCCAGCGTGGGGACCGAGATCTTGTCCAGCGCATCGTACAGCGTGCGGGAAAACCGCTGCGTCCTGAGCAGGTTGGCCTGGTTGCGCTGCGTCCCCTCGAGGCCCACGAAGAAACTCATCGCGTTGTCCATGAAGTAGAGCTGCGAGCCGTCGGGGCTCATCTTCATGTTGCCGCCCGAGTAACGATCCGGGTTGCCGGTCAAGAAATCGAACACCACCATGTCGGACAGCTGCGCCGCCATCCCGCGCTGCTCGACCGGGATCCGTTCCCCGATGGTCAGCCAGGTCGTCATCTGCTGGCGACCCGCCGGCGTGTCGAAGCCGGAGTCCTTGATGGCGGGGATCCAGTACGACGCCGTGCCGATTGTGACGCCGTTGGGGCCGAAGACCGTCTCGGCCTGGATACGCGGCAACGCCGAGACGCTGTCGGCGTGAAGGTGGGTGAAGAGCTCGTCACGGCTGACGGCCCGGGGCGCCGCGGGCGGGACGGCGTTCATGCCCAGCAGGCGGTTCAGCCGATAGGCGGCGACCTCCTTGCGCGGGATCGACTGCAGGTTGGTCTGGGTCGGTTTCCAGGCGGCGCGCGAGCCGTCGGCGAAGTCGACCCGGAACGAGATGGACGACCCGCCGTGGTTCAACTTGAAACGCACCATGGGCTGGGTGCGCACGCGGCTGAGCAGCAGCTCATCCGACATGCCCAGGAAGGTGCCCGACGATTCCAGGGACACGCTGAGGTCGGGCAGCGCCGACAGGTCGCCGCGCGTAGCCAGCCCGGCCGGTTGTGGCGCCGGCGGAGGCGTCGCCGGCCGCGCCAGCTCCGCTCGCAGGTGCTTGACCCCGTAGACGCCGGCCAGACCGGCGCCCGTCACCAGCGAACCGGCGACGCAGAGTTCAATCACGATGCAGGTCGCGAGACGCACGGTCGGATTTTATCGCACGGTTCGGACGACTTTACCGCGGCGCCATCAAGGCGCTAGGTTAGGGAGGAAGGAGACAAGAGGAGAAATGACGCCTGCCTTCGTCTGTTCAATGTGTCGCAAACCGATCGCCGTGGGCGGCAAGGTCATCAAGTGCTCGGTAAGCACGTGCAATTCGGGGCGCGTCAAGCTGGTGTTCTGCTCGGCCGGCTGCTGGGACAGTCACCTGCCGAACGCCCGCCACCGCAGCGCCTACTTCGTCGAAGAAATAGCCCGCCGCGAATAGGCCGCGTCTAGCGGGTGGTGTCGGCCACGGCGCGCGCGACGGCGCGGTCGATCTCCGTCCTGCTGACGATGCCAAGGAAACTCTGGCGAACCGTGCCGTCGCGGCCGATCAGCACCAGCTGGGGTAGCGCGCGAATCCGGTAGATCGAGTTGGCGCGACCGTCATCGATGACCATCGGGTAACGGGCGGGGTGGGTCCTGAGGAAGGCCTGAATCTCGTCATTCGAAGTCGCGGTTCCGTCCGAGTTGACGCCCACCAGCTCGACGCCACGCGGGCTCCAGTCGGCATAGAAGGCGTCCAGGAGCGGGATCATCTGGCGGCACGGTCCGCACCACGTCGCCCAGAAATCCAGCAACACCACCTTGCCGCGCAAGGAAGACAGCGACAACGTCTTGCGCGCGTCGTCCAGACGCGGGAGCGTGAAGTCCGGCGCCGGACGGCCCGGCTTCATCGGGCGCAGCGCCTCCAGATGCTGGCTGGCCCAGACACCGTTGGCCAGCAGGGCGATGACGACGAAGCTCAGCGTCGCGGCGCCGGCCTGGCGCGCGATGCTGTCGGGCTGCGGCGCCGGCACGACGGAGCCTTCGGGCATGACCACGGCAGGCGCGGGGGCGGCCGCGCGTTCGGGGCGGGCGCGCACGGCGGCCAGGGCCCGCACGAACACCACGGCCGCCACGAGGGCAGCGGGAATGTAACCGGCGATGTTGGGCAGCAGGGTCGCGTCCAGGAACGCCTCGCTGACCGCGTTGGCCGCGCGGATCACACCGCGCACGACAAAGAAGGCCGAGTAACAGGCGGCGCCCAGCTCCAGATCCTGGGTGGGATCGCGGCGTCTGCCGCCGGCCAGCACGGTCAGCGCCAGGGCGGCCGGAATCACGACCACGGCGGCGTTGTTGATCTCGTTGGCGAAGACGCTGAGCACCCGCATGAAGGCGCCGGTCGACGGCTGCCCGAGGCCCAAAAGCGCTTCCACCAGTTGAAGGAACCGGAAGCCGACCACGCCCATCACCGTCAACCAGACCGCGTCGCGAAAGGCCCCGCCTTCGGCCTCGATGCGGGCCACGGCCGCGCGCGGGGCGACCAGCAGCTGCCCTACCCGCCCTGGCAGCCCCCAGACGGTGTTTCCCGATTCCCGCATCTTCGCCGACGGAAGCAGCGCCCGCGGCGCTATTTCGCCGCCTCCCGCGCCAACATCAATTTCTTGGCCGCGGTCGCCAGGGCACTGGGGATATTGCGAGAGCGCGCGACGGTCTTGAGGTCTTCGGCGTGCAGGTAAGCGAGCAGCCGCATCGACAGCGCCAGCGGGCACTTGGGGTTCTGAACCAGGCTCATCTTCACCGGATACATCTTCACGTACTCTTTCTTGTTGGCGATGAACCGGATGACGTCCTCGGACAGGGCGCGGTTTCCCGAGGCGCGAACCACCTCGGTGTCGGTGATCCCCGGCGAACGGATCGCCGCCATGGCGACCAGGCGGTTGGAATCGCGCAGCAGCGTCTGGCGGCAATAGGCGTTGCCCAGCGTCGCCAGGCGGATCTTCTCGAACAGCTTGAGCTTGGTGAAGTCGATGATCGGGCTTTTTCGCTTCTTCGCGGCTGCGGGTTCCGGCTCTGGTTCTGGCTCTGGCTCTGGCTCTACTTCGGCGGCGTCGGCGCCGTCAGCCCGCTGCGCCTGTTGCAGGGCGGCGGCAAACGGCCCGTCGGCGCGCGCCGGATCGGTCGCGGCCGGATCGGCGGCAATCTCCGCCGCGATCTCGGCGAACCCGGGGATCCCGTCGACGACGACACCCGCCTTGGCGCTGCGGGCGATCGCTTCGTTGACCAGCGCCATGGGTAAGAGGGCGTTGCCGAACAGCTTCTCGATGATGACCGGGCAGCGCCGCCAGCGATCTTCGCGCGCCAGGATGGCGGCCGCCCCGGCGGCATCCGTCCGTGCCGCCAGCGCCGCGATGGTATCGTCCGGGGTTGCCGCGTCGGCCAGCGCCGCCTGCAGCGCGGCGTCGGCCCGGCCGGTGTCAGCGGTTCCGGTCATAGATCAGCGCCAGACCGGCGAGCGTCAACATGTCGTCGCACTCCTCGATGGTGGTTGACTCGCTGGCGACCAGGGGCGCAAGGCCGCCCGTCCCCACCACCCGGGGCGTGAAGTCGACCTCGGCCCTGATCCGCCCCACGATGCCGTCGACCAGGCCGGCGTAACCGAATACCAACCCTGACTGGATACTGGCGACGGTGTTGCGTCCCACGGCCGTCTTGGGGCGCACGATCTCGACCCGCGGCAACTTCGCCGTCGCCCGATACAGCCCCTCCGCCGACACCATGATGCCGGGCGCGATGACGCCGCCAGCATATTCTCCCCGCGACGTGATGACATCGAAGGTGGTCGCGGTCCCGAAGTCGACCACGATCGCCCCCTGCGGCCAGCGGTGATAGGCCGCGACGGCGTTAACGATCCGGTCGGCGCCGACCTCGCGTGGGTTTTCATAGAGGATGGGCATCCCGGTCTTGGTGCCCGGTCCCACGATCACCGGGTCGAGCTTGAAATGTTTGCGACAGAGCTGTTCCATCGGGAACAGCGCGGGCGGGACCACCGATGAGATGATGGCCGCGGACACCACGCGCAGATCGTGGCCAGCCAGGCGAAACAGCTCGGACAGCAGCACCGCGTATTCGTCGCCGGTCCGGGACGCGCGCGTGTCCAGCCGCCAGTCGGCGCGCAGCGTCTGACGATCAAACAGGCCGATGGCGACGTTGGTGTTTCCGATGTCGATCGCGAGCAACAAGCGCCAGGATTGTAGCAGTATCTGACCTGGAACCCTCCGAGGGTTCCAGACCTCCCGCGATGGAACTCCGGCGGCAAAACCGCCTCCGTTCGCGCGATCTGACCTGGAACCCTCGGAGGGTTCCAGACCTCCCGCGATGGAACTCCGGCGGCAAATCCGCCTCCGTTCG
>DASRQT010000592.1:0-17407 GCA_035696485.1 Polyangia bacterium
GTGCTCGATCGCCTCGCCCCGCTGCCCTGCGACGTCATCCGCGACGCCTACATCCCCGCGTTGACCGAAGGCGCCCGCATCATGGCGACCAACCTGACCGGCTATTTCGCCGAGCACTCCACGCCCGAGCGATACCTGGCCGGCAACCTCACCCTCCTCGCGCAACCGTCGCTGCTGCCGTCGCCCCCCGGCCCCCTGGTCGGCATCGATCCAGACGCCTCGATCGGCACCGGCGCCGTCATCACCGCTCCCTGCCGCGTTCAAGCCGCGGCCGTGATCGAAGACGGCGCCCACGTCGGCCCGGGCGTCGTGGTCGGTTCGGGCGCACGCGTGTTATCCGGCGTCCATCTCGTGCGTGCCGTCGTCTGGCCCGGCGTCACCGTCACCACCAGCGCCGAGGACACCGTCTTCACGCCCGACGGCGTCGTGAAAATTCCAGCCGGCTAGCTCGCCGCTTCGATCCGGATCGCGACGACGGTGATGTTGTCGAGGCCACCGTTCTGGTTGGCCATGGAGATGAGGCGCTCGCACGCGGCGTCGAGGTCGCGCTCGCGGGTGGCGATGTCGGCGATCTCCTCGTCCTTGACCATGCCCGAAAGGCCGTCGGAACAGAGGATGTACACATCGCCCATCCGCGGCGTCTCGATGTGCACGTCGACCTGCACCGTGTCCTTCATCCCGAGCGCCCGCACGATGACGTTCTTGTGCGGGAACGCCGCGATCTCCTCGGGCGACAGGTGCTTCATCTTGATGTAGTCGTTCAGCAGCGAGTGATCCTCGGTGATCTGTTCGAAGACCCCCTCGCGCCGCCGATAGAGCCGGCTGTCACCCACGTGCCCGACGACGATCGCGTCGTCCAGGAACAGCGTCGACACCACGGTCGTCCCCATGCCGTGACAGCGCGGATCCTTCTGCGCCTGTTCGTGGATCTTGAGGTTCGCCAGCTTGATGGCGGTCACCATGCGGTTGACGTCGTAGCGGTGGCCGCGGTCCATCTTGAACGGCCACGTCAGCTGCTGTTCGTCCTGCGTCGCCTTGAAGAACGCTGCGATGGTCTCGACGGCCATCTTGCTGGCCACCTCGCCGGACGCGTGGCCGCCCATCCCGTCGGCCACGATCGCGAGGCGCTCGGCTTCCGGCAGGTACAGCGAGTCCTCGTTGTGCGCGCGCTTCATCCCGACGTTGGTCTCGCCGGAGAACCGGACCCGCATACCGTCGAGAGGGAACGACGTGCTCATGGATGCACCTCCATCGTATCCCTGCCGCCCCGCCTGATCAAACCGCGCTCGGGCTTGATGAACTCGACGACCGGCCCTAGGGTCACGCGCAGGCGCCCCGAGGCTTTGTAGAGGTCGCCGTCGATGGTGTAAGCCATGCGTGAATCTTTGGGGTCGATGTCCAGGGTCGAGGCGATGGTGGAAAATGCGCGCGTCGGGGCGATCCCGCGGCCGCCGTGCACGGCCACCAGATCGCCCAGCAGCGCCAGTGGACCGGCATGGATCGCCAGAACGCCGAATCGATCCGGATCATCGTCCGCTCGGTGGTTGAGCTTGAACCCCAGCCCGACCTCGCGGACGGTGGCGGCGCCGACGCCGACGAACTGCCCCCATTCCAGCGTCTGACCGTCCACCGTGACGGTCCCCTCGAAACGGCGGAACACGCGGCGCGCAAAGGGCCCAAACACCAGCGCCGACCCGAACACGCGAACCATCAGCCAGATGGCCCGCGCGTGGCCGTAGCCGGCAGGTCCGTAGTATTCGGTCAGGAAGTTGGCGATCAGGCCGTTGCCGAACACAAATCCGTACTGGTCGCCCACCTGGATACATCGCCGTCGCAGCGTCTCCGGCCGGCGTCCGGCCCGCTCATTTTCAACGATCGCGCGCAGCAACGCCTCCGGCCGTTCGCGAATCCCCAGGGAGCTGGCGACCACGTTCATGGTTCCGCCGCACAGCATGGCCAGCGGCGGCAAGGGCGCGTCGCCCCACACCTTGACCATCGCGGTCAGCGTCTTGTGCAGCGTCCCGTCGCCGCCATGCACCGCGACCACGCTTGGGTTCTGCCGCCTCAGCTCCGCCGCCGACGTCTCCAGCTCGTCGAGGCTGCGCGGCGCCAGCACCTGCCCTTGCCCGCCCAGGATGGTCTGGAAACGGGCCGCGATGCGCGGGTTGCGGCGATTCGCCCGCGAGTGCGGGTTGACGAAGACCGCGATCACAAGCGCCGAAACTCAGTCGCCTGGGGCTGCATCGTCCGACCCCTCGGCGTCGGCGTCCTCGGCGGATGCGGCCGTCGCCGCGGCCGCCGCGATCTTCGGGTACCACTGCTCGAACACTTCGGCGATCTGCCGCGCCTGTTTCTCGCTGGAGATGTTGAAGGACGACTGCTTCCGGTAGACGCCCTTGGCCTTCTTGAAGCGCACGATGGCCATCTTGGGCGCGCGGAACTTGCCGCTGGCACGATCCAGCTCCTGAAACAGGAACATGATCGTCGCCCAGCCCCCCTTGGTCAGCACCACGCGGTCGATCTCTTTCCTGACCAGGACGCCTTCGTCCTCATAGTCGTAGGTCAGCTCTTCGAGCGTCTCGGCCATTGGTCTCCCGCCTTCTAACGAATGCGCTCTTCGATCGCGGCGCGATCGTCCGCAGCCAGGCCCACGAACTCGACGCCCATGCCGGGCGTGCGCTCGTCGGTCTGGGCGCGCGAGACCCGCACCACCCGGCCCCGGGTTTGAATTCGCCGCCCGCCCGGCAACTGAAAATCCAGGTTCAGCACCTCGCCGACCTCGAACAGCAGGTCCGACCGCAGGAAGGCCCCGCCCCCGGACACATCCGCCGAGCTGAACCTGATCCCACCTTGCACCCGGTTGCTGGCGTCGCTCACGACGACGGGAAGCTCCAGAGATGCGCGAACATGTTTGCGTGTGTCCCGTCGCAGCGGATTCACGGCCGCAGTTCCACCGTCATCGACGAGCGGACCTCGACAGAGAACCGCGTCGGGATGCCGACGAAGGAATTGCGAATTCGGCTGCGTCGGACGGCGTCCAGCGACGCGGGGATTGTGACCGGCGCGCCCCCCGCCAGCCCAGCTCGGGCGGCGTGCCCCGCAAACAGGTGCGCCATCAAAGCGCGCGGGATGGTGAGGGTCGCCTCCGGCAGCGGCGCCTGCCCGAGCGAACAGGAGACCGCGACCGTGGCCCCGAACGGCCGGATCTCGACCGTGGTTCCCGGGCCCCCGGCGACGGTGATGGTCAGGCCGTGGATGGTGTCCATCGCGACGTCCGGCCGGTTGCCATTCGCGACCGGCGTCCCGTTGACCGACAGCACGCGCGGGGCGGACGGGACAGTCAGCTCTTCGATCGGCAACTCGGACGCGCCGGTCAACAGGGTCAGCTTTTCAGGCAGCGCGCCCAGCGCCAGCGGACCCGCTTCCGCGACCACGCCACCGACAACGGTCGCCACCTCGGGGTAAAGGCGCGGGAACGGGCGCAGCAACATCGTGCCGCCGCCCAGACCGATTCCGATTCCACTCATCTCCTGCAGCTCGATCGAACCCCCGCGCGCGGACAGCGCGTTCGCGGACACGTCGACGTCGCGCAGGGCGCAGTCGCGTTCCGGCTCGGACGCCGCCAGCGGATCAACGATTCCCAGGACGTCGGCGCGATCGATTCCGGTGATCGTGGCCCGGAACGCCAGCACCGAGACGTTGGCGGGGCGCTGCGGGCTGACGTCGAATCGGACCGAGACTTCAGCGGTCAAGGCGCTGGGAACGACCGACGCGTCGGGCACGCGCGGGCCGCCGTCGCACGCCACAGCCGCCATCAACGCCAGGGCCGCGCCGGGCAGAGCTGTCCGCTGGTTTGAGAAAAAGGAAAACATGGTGGGGTTGTAGGAAGACCTCACACTATACCGGCCCGGGGCGTCGCTGGCCAGAATCTGGTTGCCTGTCAATCATTCTGAAGGGTTCTCGGATGGGTTCGGCAGAACGGTGCCTGTTTATAAACGTGATAAGAGAAAGGTCCACCGATGTCCCGGATAAAGCCCCAAGAGGTGCGCGAGCTTGCGGTCCTGGCCCGGCTGGCGCTGGACGACCAGGAGGTCGCCCGCATGACCGCCGATCTGGACGCCATCCTGGGTTATGTCGACGCCCTCAAGGATCTGGACACGACCGCCGTGGAACCGATGACTCACGCCGTCCCCTTTGACTGTCCCTTGCGGCCCGACCAGGCGGGGCCGTCGCTTCCGATCGAGGAGGCGCTGAAGAACGCCCCGCGCCGCGAGGGGAGCTTCTTCCAGGTCCCGCGCATCATCGCCGAGGCGTCGGCCGCGGGGCCTGGCGGTAGAGACGGCGGTGGCGAGGGCCCCGCGTGATCGATCCCCGCGGCGCGTCGATCGCGGCCATCGCCGACGGCGTTCGCGCCGGGACGCTGCGCGCGCGCGACGTGACCGAGGCTTACCTCGATCGGATCGCCCACCTCGACGGCGCGCTCGGATGCTACCTGCTCATCGACACCGAGGGGGCGCGGCGGCGGGCCGATGCCGTCGATGCCGCCATCGCCGCTGGACGGGACCCCGGGCCGCTCGGCGGGGTCCCCATCGGGGTCAAGGACATCTACGTCACGCGCGGCATCGAGACCACCTGCGCCTCGAAGATCCTGCGCGGCTTTGTCCCCCCCTACGAATCGACCGTGACCGATCGGTTGCAGCAGGCGGGGGCCGTCGCCCTCGGCAAGCTGAACATGGACGAGTTCGCCATGGGATCGTCAAGCGAGAACAGCGCCCGCGGGCCTGTGCGCAATCCGTGGGCTCTGGACCACATCCCCGGCGGGTCATCGGGCGGGTCGGCCGCCGCGGTCGCGGCCTCGCTGTGCGCCGGGGCGCTGGGAACCGACACCGGCGGATCGATCCGCCAGCCGGCGGCCATGTGCGGCGTCGCCGGCATGAAGCCGACCTACGGGCGCGTCTCTCGGTACGGTGTCATCGCGTTCGCGTCGTCACTGGACCACCCGGGTCCGTTCGGGCGCACCGTCGAGGACGTCGCGGCGCTGCTGGAGGTGATGGCCGGCCCCGACCCGCTGGACGCCACCAGCGTGCCGGCCCCTGTCGATGCCGGCGCGTATCGCAAGGCCGCGCGCGCGGGCCGCGAGGGTCTGGCCGGCGTGCGCCTGGGCGTGCCGAACGAGTATTTCCAGCCCGGGATGGATTCCGAGGTCGAACAGGCGGTGCGCGCGGCGGTGGAGGAATTGTCCCGCGCCGGCGCCAAGATCGTTCCGGTCTCTCTGCCGCACACCCGATACGCGACCGCGACCTACTATCTCATTTGCACGGCCGAAGCGTCCTCCAACCTGGCCCGATACGACGGCATTCGTTACGGTCACCGGTCGGCCGAGGCCCGCTCGCTTGAAGAGCTCTACTCGCGCACCCGCGGCGAGGGGTTTGGTCTCGAGCCCAAGCGTCGCATCATGCTGGGGACCTACGTCCTGCGCGCCGGCTACTACGAGGCCTACTACGGCAAGGCTCTGCGCGCGCGGCGCAAGATCGCCGACGATTTCACGGCGGCTTTTTCCGCGTGCGACGCCATCGTGACGCCGACCTCGCCGGTCCCGGCGTTTCGCCTCGGTGAACGGCTCGGCGACCCGTTGCAGATGTACCTGGCCGACGTGCTGACCGTCGCCGCCAATCTGGCCGGCATCCCGGCGCTGTCGCAGCCGTGCGGGTTCACGAAAGCCGGGCTTCCCATCGGCCTGCAGATCATGGGGCCGCCGCTGGGTGAGGAGATCTGCTTCCGCGTCGGCGGCGCGTACGAAGCGCGCACCGACTGGCACAGACGGTTGCCGCCAGATCCCCCCTTGGCCGCCGGGAAGCCGTCGTGACTGCAAGCGACAAATACGAGGTCGTGATCGGGCTCGAGGTCCACGCGCAGCTGGCGACCCAGTCGAAGATCTTCTCCTGGTCGTCGGCGGCCTTCGGCGCCGAGCCCAACACCCACACCGATCCCATCTGCCTGGGAATGCCGGGGACGCTGCCTGTGCTCAACGCCGCTGCCGTGCAGTCGGCCGTGCGCCTGGGGCTGGCGGCAGGTTCCACCATCCGCCAGCGCTGCCGTTTCGCGCGCAAACACTATTTTTATCCCGACCTGCCCAAGGGCTTTCAGATCTCGCAGTTCGACGAGCCGATCTGCGAGGGCGGCAGCATCACGTTCCGCCTGCGCGGCGAGACCCGCAAGGTTCGTCTGACGCGCATTCACCTGGAAGAGGACGCGGGCAAGAACCTGCACGCGCCCGCGGGCGTCAGCTTCGTCGACTACAACCGGGCTGGCGTCCCCCTGTGCGAGATCGTCAGCGAGCCGGACCTGCGTTCAGCCGAAGAGGCCGCCGAATACGTCCGCGCGGTCCGCGCGCTGGTCCGCTACCTCGGCATCTGCGACGGCAACATGGAAGAAGGTTCCCTGCGCTGTGACGCCAACGTGTCATTGCGGCTGCACGGGGCCGCCGAATATGGCACCAAGGCCGAGCTCAAGAACATCAACTCGTTCAAGAATGTCCGCGACGCCATCGAGAGCGAGGTCAAGCGCCAGGCCGAACGGCTGGATCGCGGCGAACGGATCATCCAGGAGACACGGCTGTGGGACGCCGCGCGCGGGGTAACCGCCGCCATGCGCTCGAAGGAGCAGGCGCACGACTATCGTTACTTTCCCGAGCCCGATCTGCCGCCGCTGGTGGTGGATGACCAGACGCTGGTGGACGCGCGCCGATCGCTGCCGGAGCTTCCCGAGCAGCGTTTCGCCCGCTACACGACGGATTCGGGTTTATCACCTCAGGACGCCGGCGTGCTGGTCGCCGAGCAGGAGATCGCCGCCTACTTCGACGCCACCGTCGGCGCCGGCGCGGCGCCCAAGCGCGCCGCCAACTGGGTCATCAACGAGATCCTCGCCCGCGCCGGCGACCCGCGAACGCTGGGCGATTCGCAGCTTCCCGTTCCACCCGCCGCCCTGGCCGAGCTGATCACGCTGATCGACGGTGGCACGCTGTCCAGCAAGCTGGGCAAGGAGATCTTCGCACGCATGTGGAGCGAACGGCGGCGCGCCTCCGAGATTGTCGCCGCCGAGGGGCTGGCGCAGGTCTCCGACAGCGGCGCGCTGGAAGACGTCTGCCGCCGGGTGGTCGACGCCAACGCCGACGAGGCGGGACGTTTTCGCGCCGGCAACGCCAAGCTGATGGGATTCTTCGTCGGCGCCGTGATGAAGGAGACCGGCGGCAAGGCCAACCCCAAGAGCGTAAACGAGATCCTTCGCCGCCTGCTGGGAACGACCGGGTAGTCTAGTCCTGCCATGCCGCCCGTCGCACTTCCGGCCGGACAGCGCCCCCCCGATCACCCCGACGTCCTGTCACCGATTTTCTGGCGCGACGACCGCGTGGTCATCCTCGACCAGCGGCGGCTCCCCGAAGAAGAGGTGTGGACCGCCTACGATTCCTGGGAGCAGGTGGCGCGCGCCATCGCCGACATGGAGGTCCGCGGCGCCCCGGCCATCGGCTGCGCGGGCGCCTTCGCGGCGGCGCTGGCGGCACGGCGCGAGTCGGCCCCCAGCAAGCTTCGCCTCATCTTGCGGCAGATCGCCGACGCGCGGCCCACCGCAGTCAACCTGTCGGCGGCCCTGCACCGGATGGCCAACGCGATCACCAGCGGTGAGGATGTCGTCGCCGTCGCCAACGCGATCTGGCTGGACGACCTCGCCGCGTGCCGCGCGATCGGCGTGCACGGCGCGGCCCTGCTGCCCGACGAGGGGACGGTGCTGACCCATTGCAACGCCGGCGCGCTGGCCACCGCGGGGTACGGCACCGCGCTGGGCGTGATCCGCGCCGCCGTCGCGGCCGGCAAGAAGCTGCGCGTCCTGTGCGACGAGACCCGCCCTTTCATGCAGGGGGCGCGGCTGACCGCGTGGGAGCTGCAGCGTGACGGCATCGCGTGCGAGGTGATCGTTGATTCCGCCGCGGCGTACTACCTCGCGCGCGGCGAGATCGCCGCGGTCATCCTTGGCGCCGATCGCATCGCGCGTAACGGCGATTGCGCCAACAAGATCGGAACGCTGGCGGTGGCCGCGAGCTGTTCGGTGTTCGGCGTCCCATTTTTCGTGGCGGCTCCGCGCACGACCGTCGATGTTGATCGCCGCACCGGCGCCGACATTCCCATCGAAACCCGCTCCGCGGATGAGGTCCGCGTGCTGGGGAACCGAACCGTGGTCCCCGCTGGCGTCGCCGTGCGCAACCCGGTCTTCGACGTCACCCCGGCGCGTCTGGTGACCGCAATTGTCACCGACCGCGGCGTGTTTCGCGCTCCCTATGACCTCGGCGCCTAACCCCTTGACAATCCGAGTCTCTTCTCTAGACTACCCCGCTCGCTTGGAGGCAGCTTTTCATGTACGCCGTGATCGAGTCGGGTGGAAAACAGTATCGAGTCAGCGAAGGGGAGACTCTGCGCGTTGAGAAACTTGCCGGCCCCGCCGGAACCAAGATCTCGTTCGGTCCCCTCCTCTTCTCGGACGACGGCGGAAATGTCTCGGTCGGCCGCCCCACGGTGACCGGCATGACCGTCGAGGCCGAGATCGTCGAGCAGGGGCTGGGCAAGAAGATCGTCATCTTCAAGTACAAGCGCCGCAAGAGCTATCGCCGCAAGACGGGCCACCGGCAGCCGTACACCGCCCTCAAGATCACCTCGATTCGCCCGGGAGCTTAGGAGTCGCGCCATGGCACACAAGAAGGGTCAAGGAAGCTCGCGCAACGGCCGCGATTCGAACGGTCAGCGCCGCGGCGTCAAGCGCTACGCCGGTCAGCAAGTCCTGGCCGGGAACATCCTGGTGCGGCAGGTGGGCACGGTGATTCATCCCGGCGTCAACGTCGGGATGGGACGTGACTTCACGCTGTTCGCGCTCAAGACCGGCAAGGTCAAATACGCCAAGTCCGGCCCGCGCACGATCGTCAGCATCGTTGCCAGTCCGGCGATCGCGGCCAGTCCGGCCAGTCCGGCCTAAGGATCCAGCGCCGGCTCGGCCGCCAGGGTCGGCCCACGCAGCTCGGCCCATGCAGTTCGTCGATCAGGCCCACGTCCGTGTCAGAGCCGGCGACGGAGGCAAGGGCGCGGTCGCGTTCCGCCGCGAGAAGTATGTCCCCAAGGGCGGCCCGTCCGGCGGCGACGGTGGTGACGGCGGCAGCGTCGTCCTGATCGTCGACGGCGGCATGTCCACCCTGCTGGACTTCCGCTATCGGAAAGAATACGCGGCGCCGGCCGGTGAGCCGGGCGCCAACAAGGATCGCTATGGGCACGCGGGCCAGGATCTGGAGCTGCGCGTCCCGCCCGGCACGCAGGTCTTCGACGAGACCAACGACACGCTGCTGGCCGATCTGCGCACCGACGGCGAACGGTTCGTGGTCGCACAGGGCGGGAAAGGCGGCCGCGGCAACATGCACTTTGCCACCCCGACCGATCGCGCGCCCCGCCGATCCGAACCGGGCCTGCCGGGTGAAGAACGTAGCATTCGTCTTGATCTCAAATTGCTGGCCGACGTCGGGCTGCTCGGTTTTCCCAACGTCGGAAAATCGTCGCTGATCGCGCGCATCTCAGCCGCGCGTCCCAAGATCGCAGATTACCCGTTCACGACCCTGGTCCCGAACCTGGGGATGGTGCGACTGTCGGGTGATCGGTCGCTGGTGGTGGCCGACGTCCCCGGCCTCATTGAGGGCGCGCACGAAGGCGCGGGGCTCGGCGACAGATTCTTGCGCCACCTCGAACGGACGCGCGTGATGATCCATCTGCTGGACGCCACCGCCGGCCCTGGCCGCACGCCCCTGCGCGACTGGGAGATGTTGAACCGGGAGCTCGCGCTGTACGACGCAGCGCTGTCCGTCCGTCCCCAGATCGTCGCCCTCAACAAGGTCGATCTCCCGGACGTTAGCCGCCGCCGCAAGCAGCTGGCCGCGCCCTTCACCCGTCGCGGGATCAAGGTTCACTTCATCAGCGCCGCGACCGGCGAGGGCGTTGACGCGCTGCTGGAGGCGGCCTGGACCGTGCTGGCCGAGCAGCGCAAAGCCACGCGCGACAGCGCCGCCTGGACCCCGTCACCGCCCACGCCTTGACGCGCACACACGACAGCCCACGCCCGAAAGTGCTTGTGGTGACTCTTTTGGCGTGACACCAGCTCGGGTCGACTTACGTTGCAACCCGGGTTTCAGAAGTCAGGCAGCCTATTTAGGGGCGGGCTAGCACTCGTCGGAGAATTGACCGGCATGTGCGGTCCTGATATAGAAACTGTCCCCGCAGTCCATCTTCCCGCTTTGTTCCCCGTACGCCCCTCAACGCTAGACGGAGTTGACAAAAATGACATCGCTGCGTAGCGCAATTTCGCGTGGGGCTCCCCTCAGTCTCGGGGTGTTCACTCTGGTTGGCATGTTCGGGTTCGCGACGCTGGCGTCCGCGGCCGACCCGGCAAAACCGGCGGCCGCGCCGGCGACCACCACAACAACAACCACGACCACCGCGGCTCCGCCCGCAACCGGGGCGCCGCCCGCGACCAGCACCGGGTCCACCCCGGCCGCGACCGGCGGCGGCGCGGCCGACTCGGGCGCGTACACGGTTCGCCTTCGCTCGCTGGAGAAGAACGTCAACGAGCTCAAAGAACAGATCTTCCGCACCAAGGCCCGCCTCAACCTGCTCAAGGAGACGGTCCTCGGCGGCGTGATCGGCGCCTCGCGCGCCATCATCCGCCACAAGAACGAAATGGGCAGCTCGTTCCGCCTGATCAAGGCGGTCTACGCCCTGGACGGCGTGCAGATCTATTCCAAGGCCGACGACACCGGCCACCTTGCTGAGATGACCGAGTTCGACGTCTACAACGGCGCCATCCAGCCCGGCTCGCACACCCTGACCGTCCTCATGCTGTATCAGGGCAACGGCTTCGGGGTCTTCAGCTATCTCAAGGGATACAAATTCACGGTTCGTTCCAGCCACACGTTCGTGGCGGGCGAGTCGAAGACGACGGGGATTGCGGTCGTGGGCTACGAGAAGGGCAACATTACGACCAACCTTCAGGACCGACCCGCCGTGGATTTCCGCGTGAACGTGATGGCGGCAGGTGAGAGTGGCGCAACGGCAGCGGTCAAAAAATAACCAAGGGGTCGATGACACAGGGGAAGGTCAGGGTTGCCGGGCTCGCGTTCGGCGCCGTCGGTCTTTTTAGCCTCGCGGCCAACGCGGACGAGGTGGACGACTACACGCGCAAGTTGATCGACCTCGATCAACGCGTGCACGTCATGGCGCTGGAGTTCAAGGAAACTCCGGCGCCCTCACCCGACATGGCCGACCGGCGTGTGCTGGACGCCCAGGTGCTGTTCAGCCTGAAGAACTACGAGGAGGCGGCGACGATCCTGCTGGACGTCGTCGAGAAGTGGCCCAACTCGCGCGCGCACGACGACGCGCTGTATCTGCTGGGGCAGTCGCTGTTTCAGGCCCGGGACTTCTATTCGGCCCGCCACTACTTCGAGCTGTCGATCACGAAGAAGACCGGTTCGCGCGACGAACAGCAGGCCCTGGAGCGCCTGGTCGAGATCTCGCTGCGCACGGGCGACTACGACCACATCGACGATTACCTCGCCCGGCTGCAGAACATCCCGCCGCAGAACCTGGAACCGTCAGTGCCGTACGTGCGGGCCAAGTATTTTTATTTCCGCGGCAAGCTGGACGACGCGATGGGCGGCTTTGCCGCGATCCCGCCCAGCAACCCGTACTACTTTCAGGCGCGCTACTTCCTTGGCACCATCCAGGTCAAGGGTGGCGACCTCGCGGGCGCGTCGGTCACGTATGATTCCATCCTGAAGCTGCAGCCGCCGGACGATTCGGCCCGGGAGATCCAGGATCTTTGCCGGCTGGCGATCGGCCGCATTCTCTATGAACGGTCGCAGTTCGACCGGGCGATCGACGCCTATCAGTCGGTCCCGCGCCAGTCCAAATACTTCACCGGCGCCCTGGAAGAACAGGCCTGGACCTACATCAAGGCCAAGGAGTGGCAGAAGGCCTGGCGGTCACTGGACGTCCTGCTGCTCAGCAACCCCGACGTCGCCGATGGCCCGGACAAGCGCCTGTTGCTCGGGAACTTGCAGTTGCGCATCGGGAACTTCTATCTGGCCAGCGACGCCTTCAGCAAGGTGCGCGACGAGTTCGAGCCCGTGCACCGCCAGCTGCAGTCGGTGATCGTCAAGTCGCAGACCGACCCCAGCTTCTTCGACAACCTGGTCGGCAAGAGCCTGGAGAAGTTCGACATCTCGGTGTTCGTGCCGCCGGCCGCCGCCAAGTGGGTGCGCGCCGAACCGGACGTCGCCCGCATGATGACCCTGGCCAGCGACGTCGGCGAGATGCAGCGCAGCGTCTCGGACAGCGTCAAGCTGGTCGAGAAGATCGAGCAGGCGATGGCCGGCATGGGTCGCGCCGGGATCTTTCCGGATCTGGCGGCCGCCCGGACCAAGTCGATCGAGGTCTCCAACCAGCTGGTGGAGACGCGGCAGAAGTTCGTCGCCAAGGTGCGCGCGATTCTGGATCCGATCTTGACCCCGTCGGAGCGCAAGGCCCTGGACCGCATTGCGGTCGAGCGCGACGGGTTGCAGCGCCAGCTGACCAATCTCCCGACCACGCAGGACGCCATCAAGACGCGCGAGCGCGGGCTCAAGGACCGCTACAAGGAGCTGGACCGCCAGGGCTCCGAGCTGAACGTGGAGATCCAGGCGCTGGAGGCGCAGCTGGTGGCGGTCGAGCAATACTTCCGTAACTCGAAGGCCGAACAGAAGATTCGTCCCGAGGACATCCAGGGTCCCGTGCGCGACGTGCGCGCGGCGCTGGATCAGCTGCGGGCCATGCACGACAAGCTGCGCGAGGAGATCTTCGAGGCCAGCCGCGACGCCAGCACGGCCGGCGCGGCCGGCGAGGCTGAACGCGCGTCGACCGCGCGCTTGACCGAGCTCTTGAAGCAAGAGCAAGACTTGCAGAACAGCGCCAAGTATCGTTTGCCCAGCGGCGAGCAGGAGAAGGTCGACCGCATGAACGGCGTGTTGTCGCGCGCGGACGCCATCGAGAAGCAACTCGGCCAGTTCGACAAGCGCGTCGACGACCAGGTCGACGTCCGTCTGGACACGGTCAAAAGATTTTTGGCCACCGAAAAAGAAGAGCTGACCAAGGTGGGCGGGAAGCTCGGCACCATCTCCGCCGAATCGCAGAGTCTGGGTGGTGGTCTGGCCCAGGCGATGTTCACCAAGGTGGCCGATCGATTCTACGACCTGGTCGTCAAATCAGACGTCGGGATCATCGACGTTTCCTGGGGTCTCAAGGACCAGAAGACCGGAGCCGTGACCAAGCTGACCAATCAGAAGAACCTCGAGCTCAAGGCGCTGGACGAAGACTTCAGGAAGGTGCTGGAGGAGGAGAAGTGAGGCTCCACCCCCGTGCCATCGCGCTGACGGCGACGGGCGCGCTGGTCGCCGCCGGTGGAATATTGGCGCTCTCCATGCAACCTGCCGCGGCGGCCGCGCCTCCGGGTGGGCCACTGTCGATCAAGGGCGATCAGCGACTTCTCGACGAGATGACCAAGGACGTCGCCCATTTTTCCGAGATGGTGTCGGAATACCGAGGCACCGCCCGGATGGTGCTCAAGCGCGCCTACGCCGACAGGGTCAAGGACATCAACGGCAAATACGATCCTCAGATCGCGCAGAACGAGCGCGAGGCCAAGGAGCGCCGGCGCGACGCCATCGCGATGTTCGAGGCGTTCTTGCAGAAGTACCCGAACGACAAGCGCTGGACCCCGGACGCGATGTTCCGTCTGGCCGAGCTTTACTACGAGAAGTCGGCAGAGGACTTTCTGGACGCCGACGAGGCTTACAAGAAAGCGATCGATTCGCCGAATCCGCCGACCACGCCCCCCCCGCGCGTCGACTACACGGCGACCATCACGCTTTACAAGCGTCTGCTGACCGAGTTCCCGAACTACCGCCTGCTCGACGCCGCCTACTACCTGCTGGGGTTCTGCCTCGGTGAGATGGGGCAGGACGCGCAGGCGCGGCAGGCGCTGTTGGCGCTGGTGTGCGTGAACAAGTTCAAGCCGCTGGATCCGCCGATGCAGGTCACCAAGCAGACGGCCGACGGCGAGGCGTACAACGGCTGCACGCCGGTCAAGAAAGACTCGAAGTTCATCCCCGAGTCGTGGACGCGCATCGGCGAGTTCCACTTCGACAACCCGAACGAGCTGCGTCTGGCCATCGCCGCGTTCAAGAAGGTGCTGGAGTTCAAGGACTCCCCCTACTATGACCGCGCGCTTTACAAGCTGGCCTGGGCCTACTACCGCGACAACCGCTTCCCGGAGGCGGTGCGCGAGTTCGACAACCTGGTGAAGTACGCCGACGCGCGCAAGGCGGCCGGCCAGAAGATCGGCTCCGACCTGCGGCCCGAGGCGGTGCAGTACCTGGGCGTCAGCTTCTCCGAGCCGGACTGGGACGGCGACACCGTGCCCGATCCGGTGAGCGGCCTGCAGCGCGCGCAGGAGTTCTACAAGGGGCGCGAGGAAGAGCCGCACGTGCGCGAGGTCTTCCAGCGCCTCGGCGACATCTACTTCGACTCGACGAAATACGCCGAGGCCATCGCCGTCTACAAGACCATCCTGGCGAAGTGGCCCTACTACACGGACGCGCCGCGCGTTCAGGAGAAGATCGTCCGCAGCTTTGAGCGCGACCGCAACATGGTGGCGGCGGCCAAAGAGCGCGAGCTGCTGGGGCGCAACTACACCAAGGGCAGCCCCTGGTACAACAAGAACAAGGACAACCCCGAGGCGCTGGCCATCGCGCAGCAGCTGGCGGAAGACGCGCTGCTGACCGCTGCGACCAACGTCCACGCGGCCGCCCAGGCCTGCAAGACCAAGTGGCAGCAGAACCAGAAGGATCTCAAGATGCTGGAGGACTGCCGGTTGATGTACCGGACGGCCGCCGAGCTCTACGAGAAGTACCTGGCCGCCTATCCCAACTCCAAGCGCAGCTACGAGTTCTCCGCCTACTACGCCGACGCCCTCTACTACTCTGGACAGCTGCCGCAGGCCATCACCGCCTATCAGGCGGTGCGCGATTCGATGCTCGACAACCGGTTCCAGGAGGACGCGGCCTTCCGGATGATCAAGGCCTACGAGGAGATCATCGACGGCCTCCGCCACGACAAGAAGATCGACGACCCGCCGATCCCCGACGAGAAGAACACCAAGCCGCCGGTCACCGCCATCCCGATGCCGGAGATCTACACCAAGTACATGGCGGCGATTGACTGGTACGTCGAGAACGTCAAGGGCGATCGCGCCGCCGACCTCAAGTACGCGGCCGCCGTCATCGTCCTGCGCTACCACAACTGGCCGGAGGCGCGGCGGCGGCTGGGCGAGATCACGCAAATTTATTGCGGGCCCAAGCCGGAGATGGGCTTCAAGGCCTACGACGCCATCCTGCAGACTTACTTCATCGACTACAACATCGACGACGAGGAGCAGAAGGACTGCGCGCTGGGCAAGCTGCTGAACGTCGCCGATCAGTTCAGTGAATCGCCGTGCGGCAAGTCGCCCAAGGCCGCGCCCTACCTGGAGCGAATCGCGCAGATCAAGTCGTCGGTGAAGACGACCATCATCACCAAGCGCCTGCAGCTGTCGATGGAGAATGAGGAGAAGGGGACCAACAAGGAGCTGACCGTGTGCCGCGAGGGCAACGGCGGCATCGCCATCGTCACCGGGGTCTCGTTCACGCCGGGCCCGCCCAGCAAACCTGGCGAAAAGCCGACGGCGACGCCCAGCAAGATCTCGACCGAGCTGGACGTCGGGCTGGCCCTGGACCTGATCGACGTCGTGAACGCCAATCCCAAGGACGCCGGCGCGCCGACCGCGCTGAACAACGCCTGCGTCATCTACGAAAAGCTGTTCCAGTTCGGCGAGGCGACGAAATGTTACGAGCGCCTCTACCGCGACTACCCCGATTCGGAGTGGGGCAAGGAGGCGCTGTGGAACTCGTCGCGCAACCACTACCGGTTCTTCGAGTTCGATCAGGCGGTCAAGGGTTACCTGACGGTCGCGCAGGATCCCAAGTTCGCGACCTCCGAGCACCGCAAGGAGGCGCTTGGCCTGGCGGCGTCGCTGCTGGACAACGACCAGCAGTACCCGCGCGCGGCCGAGCTCTACAAGAAATACTCGGAGGCCGTGGCGGAGAAACCGCAGGACAGCGCGCAGGCTTACTTCTTCGCCTGCAACGCCTACGAGAAGGCGCACGATGCGGGCAAGCAGACCGGCTGTCTGCGCGACTTCATCAAGAAGTACAACAACCAGCAGCCCGCCGGCGAGTTCGTGGTCCAGGCGTACATGAAGCTGGCCGTGATCACGGAACAGACCACCAAGGACCGCAACGCGACGCTGGCCGCCTACAAGCGAGTGCGTGACGAGTTCATCGCGCGCAAGCTGCCGGCCGCGACGCCGGCCGCAGGGTTCGCCGCCAAGGCCGACTTCCTGATCGTCGAGGAGAAGTTCAAGGCCTTCCAGAAAAAAGAGCTGAAGTTTGGCAGCAAGGCCGACCAGATCAAGAAGACCTTCGACGCCTTCACCGCCGAGTCCAAGGCCTTGAACGAGGAGTACCAGAAGATCTGGAACTACAAGGACGCGACCTGGACGCTGGCTTCGTTCCTGCGCAGCGGTGACATCTACTACGAATTCGCGCAGAAGCTGATCAAGGCCGCCAACAACCCGCCCGACGACGTCAAGAAGCTGGCCAAGATGGCCTGCAAGGCCAACCCCGACGACTGCGGCATGGTTGAAGGTCAATACAAGGACGCCGTCTTCTCGTTCGTCACCCCGGTCGAGGACGAGGCCAAGAAGCGCTGGAAGGACACCCTGGCGCGCGCGGTCCAGCTGGGCGTCACCAACGAATACGTCCAGAAGGCGCGTGAGAATCTGTCCAAGTATCTGCCGGACGAGTTTCCCTTCGTCAAAAACGAGAAGATCGGGCTGGAGTACCCGTGAGGAACACGACGTCGCTCAACCATTGGCTGTGGTCGGCCGCCGCCGTGACCTTGATGTTCGTGGCGCTTCCGGCCGCAACCGCGCGCGCGCAGCAGCCCACGAAATCGGCGGCCGACGCGCCCATGCCGGTGGGAGGCGACGTGGGTGGCGCGCAGCCGGGGGGGCGCAAACGGCGCCAACCACCGCCCGCCGTGATTCCGACCGCCGAGACCCAGCAGGCCGACCAGTTGCTGCGGGCCGGCCGCTACGACCAGGCCGTGGTCGCGGCCAAGGCGGCGCTGAACAAGAACGAGCGCTACACGCCGGCGATGCTGGTGATGGCCAAGGCCTACTACAAGCTGAACAA
>DASRQT010000593.1:0-23231 GCA_035696485.1 Polyangia bacterium
GGCACCGGCGGCGCGGCGGGAACCCCGGGAACCGGTGGCGCGGCGGGCACGGGCGGCGCTGTCGGGTCGCTCACCGCTGACCAGGTCATGGCGAAGGCCGTCGCTTACAAGGCGGCGCATCCCGGCAACGGAGGCAAGGACTGGGACATCATCGCCTGCTGCGGTTCGGGGGCGCGGTCGACGGCCTCGCTGGCGGCCGATCCAGCGGCGCAGGAGCTGCGGTCGATCTGCGGCAAGGACCAGCTTCCCGTCATTCCCATCATCGCCTGGGAATATGGCGGCAGCGATCACTCGTGGATCAATCCCAGCGCGTCGGCGGTCGCCTATTGCGTTTACCTTCCGGTCAAGCCTTCAACGCCGCACTGGTCGTACGACGTCGCTGCCGACCACGTAACCGCCGACGTCACCGTCAAGTTCCCGGACCAGAATCCCTGCAAGGGACAAACCGGCGCCGATCAGGTGCTCAAGTGCCTCGGCGATCCGACCAACATCGATATTCTGGTCGACACGGCCAGTTATCACGATGGCGCGGACGTTGGCTACGATGTCTCCAACGCCTCGACCGATCTGATGCTGATCCTGCCTGACGGGACCAGGATTCCCCTTTTCCACGGCCTCTGATGACGAATATCAGCCGGCAATTCGCCTGGATCGTCGCGGTCGCGTCGTTGGCGCCGGGCGTGTGTGGCTGCGGCAGCTCCGGTGGCGCGCCGCCGCCCCCTGATCCGACCGCGGGCACGGTCTCGGGGTCCGTCAAGGGGACGACGTGGGACAAGCTCTCGAATGCGCACTGGATCGGAAAGCCGGCGACCGGTTCTCCACCCGTCATCCTTTTTCTGTTCGAGGCTCCGGTGAAATGCTCGGACATCGTCAACGTCAACTGGGACAAGACGGCGACCGGCAGCCGCCAGATCCTCGAGGTCGCGCTCAAGGAGTCGGCGGTCCGCACTTACCAGATCATGACCGACGCATTCGCGGCCTACCTGTTCAACGACTACAACCCCGACGCCTTCTCGGGAACGGTCACGATAAAAACCGCCAACCCATCGATGAACATCGCGGGCTCGTTCGATCTCGACTTCCTGGGTGACAAGCTGATGGGCACGTTTGACGCCAAATACTGCGGCGATGGCGTCGAGCCCTAGGCCCGGTCGGAATTCCGGTTAGCTGCAGGGAAAAATCTGCTTCTTGCGGGCACTACCTGACATGCGAACCAAAACGACGCTGACGCTGACCCTGTTGACCCTCTGTCCGCTGGCCTCGTGTAGCTCCAGCGCGAACTCGTGCGGCGCCAACCCCGCCCGTTACTCCCCGCAGATCGTCCCGTCGGATTTCTCGACGACGATCGACAACAAATACCTCACGTATCTGCCGGGACGGGTCATGACCTTCACCAGGACCGACGGCAACATCGTCGAGCAACACGTCATGACCGAAACAAAAATGATCATGGGCGTGAAGACCGTCGTGGTGCACGATTTTCTGAAGACGCCGGCCGGCCAGCTCCTGGAGGACACGTACGACTACTACGCCCAGGACAAGGCCGGGAACGTCTGGTACTTCGGCGAGGACACCAAGGCTTACTCCGGCACGATTGTCAGCACCAAAGGCGCCTGGCTTTCTGGCGCCAACTGCGCAATGCCGGGGATCGTCATGCTCGCGAACCCCCAGGTTGGCGCGAGCTACCGACAGGAGTATCTGGCGGGCGAGGCTGAGGATGAGGCCGAGGTGGTCAGCCTGAACGAGACGGTCACGGTTCCCTACGGAACCCTGGGCGGCTGCATCGAAACCAGGGAACAGACGGCGCTGGCGCCCGGCGATGTCGAGAACAAGTACTACTGCGCCGGCATCGGCATCGTGCGCTCGAAGGACGTTGGTACCATCGACAAGGGAAGTCTCGAAGATCTCGCCACCATCGACGGCAAGAAGCAGGACTGCACCTCCAACCCCGCCAAGTACGATCCGCCGATCAATCCGGCCGACTTCTCGGCGACGATTGACAACAAGTACCTCCCCTTCAAACCGGGGAGCGTGTTTTCGTATGTTCAGAGCAGCGGCGATCTGGTTGAGCAGGACGTCCTCTACGAGACCAAGATGGTCATGGGCGTGACGACCGTGATCGTTCACGACTTCCTGAAGTCGCCGGAGGGCGATCTGCTGGAAGACACCTACGACTACTTCGCACAGGACAAGGCGGGCAACGTCTGGTACTTCGGCGAGGACACCAAGGCCTACTCCGGAACGCAGGTCAGCACCAAGGGGACCTGGGCGGGCGGCCTGAACTGCGCCCGTCCCGGGATCGTGATGGGTGGATCCCCGAAGGTCGGCGACAGCTACCGGCAGGAGTATCTGCCTGGCGAGGCCGAAGACCAGGCCGAGGTCGTGAGCCTGATCGAGACGGTGACGGTTCCCTACGGCACCCTCAGCAACTGCCTCAAGACCAAGGAGTACACCGTGCTGGCTCCGGGTGATATCGAGAACAAGTACTATTGCCCGGGTATTGGCCTGATACTTTCTGCCGACATCGGGACGATCGATTCGGGCAAGAAAGAAGAGCTGACCAGAATCAACGGAGTGGGCGCGGGCGGGACCGATGCCGGCGTGGACGCCGCCGGCGGCGCAGACTGAGGAAAATCGTGTCCTTCGCGATGCAGCGCGACGCGATTTTCGTCCAGATGCACCGTCGGTTGGGAAGAATGGTCTTATTCCGGGAACTAACTCGTGAGTATGACGCGATTCCTGAACAGATCGGCGATGGGTTGCGCCTTGCTGCTGGCGGCGGGGATGGTGGGCACGTCGCGCCCCTCGCGTGCCGCCGAGGAACGCGAGGGGCCGGCGTGCAGGACCGCGGTTTCGCTGACCGGCGACCGCAGCGAGGCACGGCTTCTGTCTCGCGCGCTGGCGCGATTCGAGATCGTCGAAGAGCGGCGCGGCAGCTGCCGTCATCTGACCGTCGCGGTCAGGCGCACTGGCCCGCAGCTCACGGTCCAGGTCGCGGACAAGGACGGGGTGGCGGTCGTTCGCACGGTCAGCAGCATCGACGTCGCGGCCGCGGTGGTGGATTCGTGGGTCCACCGCGGCTTCGAGACCAGACAACTTCAGGGCATGCACAGGCACGACGGTCCCGAGCGCACCGACGTCGCGCCGCCACCCCCGCGCCGCCGGCGTGCGACTCCAGCAAGCGCCACAATGACCGCCGCGGTCGAGCCAATCGCTGCGGTCCAGCCCTCCCCCGGCGTCGTGACTGACCCGCCGCCTGCGCCCGCCGCCATTCCGACTCCGGCTTCGGAGGCCGCTCCCATCCTGGAGCGTACCTACCGCGCCGCGGCCTCCTCGACGGCGTCGCACCCTGACCGGCTGACGCTGACACTGGGCGCAGACGCGGTGAAGGCCAGCGACGGATCGCAGTGGTGGGGCGGGCACGCCAGCGCCTGTGCCCGCGTCGGTCGATTCTGCGCCGGCGCGCTGGCCCAGGGCGCCGCGGGCGCAGCCATCGTGGGCGATCCCGGAACCACGCGTCGCACGACGGCCGACCTGCTGGCGCTGGTCGATCTACCCATCGCGCTGGGGCGATTGAATCTGGCGCCGGGTGTCGGGGTGGGCGCCGGCATGCTGCGTGCGATTACTTCCGACGCGCCGCCGACCAATCCCAGGGAAATGACCGGCGCCCGCAACGCCACCTCGTGGGCTTTCCGCACGACGGCGCATCTGGTGCTCGCCGTTCCGCTCGGGGGGCGTTTCGCAATCGATCTGGGCGGCGCGTTCGACATGTCCTTGCCCAGGCGCGCCCCGGCCAGCGACGGGCAAGGCGGCCTCTACCCGACCGAGCCGCTGTTCTTCTTCCGCGGGGGCATTGCGCTCCGCTACGGAATACCATGAGCGCATCCGACGAAAGCCGCCCGGAAGGCAAGGTGTTTCCGCTTCGGCGGCTGACCGGAACCGCCGCCGAGCTGACCGATGCGGCGCTGGTGGCGGCGTGCGCCGTCGGGGACGGTGCCGCGCTGGGGGCGCTGTTCGATCGACACAGCCGCGCCCTCTATCGATTCACCTCGCGGCTGTCGGGCGTCAGCCGCGTCGACCTGGACGACATGGTCAGCGCGACGTTCCTGGAGGCATGCCGATCCGCCAGCGCCTTTCGCGGCGACTCGTCGGTGCTGACGTGGTTGTTCGGGATCGCCGTCAACGTCGCCCGACACCAGGCGCGCGGCGACGGGCGAAGGCGCGCCTTCCTGGACCAGTACCAGCAGCTCCCGCAGCAGGCAGCGAGCGATCGTCCTGACGACGCGGCCGAACGGCGGCAGCTCATCGCCAAGCTGGACGTGATTCTGGGCAGTCTCCCGCACGATCTGCGGGTTGCCTTCGTCATGTGCGACATCGAGGAGGTGCCCTGCGCCGAGGCGGCGCTTGGCCTTCGCCAGGGAACCGTGTGGAAGCGCCTGCACCGTGCGCGCAAGCTGCTGGGGGACGGACTCACATGATTGGGCTCGATTGGTTGCGCCGGCGCCGGCGGTCCCCGTCCGAGCAGCAGCTGTCCCGCGCGATCTCCGACGGCGCTGATGCGGCGCTGTCCGCGCACCTGCCGACGTGCGCGCGGTGCGCCGAGCTGTGGCGCACCAGGCAGCGCCCGCGCGAGCTGGCCCGTGAAATTCCCTGGCCGTCTCCGACCCCCGCCGAATTGGAACAGACGCGCACGCGGCTTCTGGTCTCGCTGGCCAGGGAGCGCTCGCAAGCTCACGGGCCGCCACGGCCGGTGGGCCGATCGGGGCGAGGTGGAAGAGCACTGGTGGCGATATCGGTGGCGGTCGCAGCGACGGTGCTGCTGGTCTGGCAGATCCCGCGGCGCAAACCGCGGACATCGCCGGTCACGGGATCGCCCGCCGCGATGGCCGTCCAGACGCACCACGCGACCGTGCAACCGCGGGGAGAGGCGACGTTCGAACGCCTGGGCGGACCTGCGGACGACATCGTCCGGCTGCACGAGGGGACGGTGGCGGTCGACGTCACCGCTCTAGGTGCGGGCGAGCGCTTCCGTGTGGTGGCCGGAAACGGCGAGGTCGAGGTCCGAGGCACGGCGTTCGAGGTGAAGGTCGCCGATGATCGCCTGACGGCCGTTCACGTCGAGCATGGGCGCGTCGAGGTTCGCGTGCAGGGACGAGATCTGGCGGTCCTGGGAGCCGGCCAAAATTGGGCGGCCGATGGGACGGCCGAAGCACGAGCCACGGGGCGGCCGACGCCGTCGCTGTCGGCCTCCAACCCGTCGGAGGCGCCGTCGGAGGCGGCGTTCGTGGAAGGGTGGTCCGCCTTCCGCGCCGGTCAGCTCATCGACGCGGTCCAGGCATTTAACGACGTGCTTCGTCTCGATCCCCGAGGGTCATTGGCGGAGGACGCGCGCTACTGGAAAGCCATGGCGCTGGCAAGGACGGGCTCGCGCCACGCCGTCGACGAGCTCACCAGCTTCGTGGCCACCTACCGGAGCTCCGTGCATTTTGAAGACGCGTCGCTGCTGCTGGGGTGGAAGCTGCTCGAGGCCGGCCGGCGCGACGAGGCCGCGCGCCATTTCCGCGTGGCGCTTGGGTCAGCGAGCAAAGACGTGCGCGACAGCGCTAACGCTGGCCTGATACAGCTGGAATCGGGGCGTTAGGCGATCACGGCGGCAGCCGGTTCAGCGTTCGCACGACCGCGAACAGATCGCCGGTGGCGTAATGGTTCACGGCCACGAAGTTCGGGAGCTTGCCGCTCTCGGTCTGGCAGGCTTGCGCGCGCGCGAGCAGGACGCCGCTGGCGTTCGCGGAGCGGCTGAGGGCCGGGTCGGGCAGCGGATTTTCCACCCAGTGGTTGAGCAGGAAGAGATCATTGCTGCGCATGCCGCGGTTCGCGCGGCAGGAGAACTCCTGTTCGGTCTTGAACGTGTAGGGCGTATCCGAGGCCAGGTCCCAGAGGTGGTGGTACCAGGGCGGCGGTGGCCCACCGTTCTCGGCGGTGACCAGCAGGCGATGGTTGCTGGCGATCATCGCGCGCAGGGTCGGCCACGGCGTACCCGACGGGTGGACGTACGCCCATTCGATGAGACCGCTCTGCGTGAACGCCTTCTCGCTGTCGGCCGCCGAGATGTGATCCTCCACCAGCAGCGCCAGGATCTCGTTCGGGTTTGCGCGCAGGAAGGCGGCCATGTCTCCCAGCGCATCGACCAACCGACGGCTGCCCAGCTCGCACAGCGAGTGGCAAAGGAAAAGGTCGCCGTTCCAGGCGTAGGTGTCGATGAGCATCGCGCGGATGCCATCCTGCAGCTGGCGGGCGATGCCGTGCTCTTGATTGGGACCGAACCACAGATCGTCCGCGTTCGCCATGGAGTTGTGGCTGGCGGGAAAGACCACCTCGTCGAAACGACGGTCGCAAAGCGCCTCGTGGCCATTGCAACGAAGCAGCGGATTCCCGTCGGGCAAAGTCGTTGCGTCGGCAATACCGCCAGCATCGGCAGTCCCGCGGTCGACCAACGCCGATTTGTCGGCCAGGGCGGAAGCGTCGGTCGAAGCATCGGGCGAAGCATCGGAAGGAACATCGGACTCAAGGTCGACCGATCGGTCGGCCGATCCGTCCGTGCCAGCCGCGTCCTCAACCCGCCCATCCGACTGTCCACCGACGTCAGCTCCGGCATCCACCGGCGTCGGGCGCAAGGCCGGCGACACCATGTCGGATCCGCACGCCGGCAGCATCGCAAGAGCCGCGATCGTGGCCAGCCATCGTGCTCTCAACACAGGGCCCAAGGTATCACGGGCCGACGCTATTGACCCGCGTTCATTAGGACCTTCCGGACGTGCAAAATCACGGGCGACGCACACGGTCGACGCCTGCGATCAAATCGTGAACCGCCAATCCCCTGGGCTGGTACTTACTCGTGGGAACATGCCGGGGTGCTCGTGAAACGCTCGATTGTGATGCTCTGCACCGCCGCCGCGGCAGCGGCCGGATGCGCCGGCAACACACCGGCCCCGCAGGCACGTCCGGATGCCGCCGGCGACGTGGCCATGCAAGGGCGGAACGCGGGCAACGAAGACGCGGGCAACATTGACGCGGGCTCCGCCATCGAATCCGCTGACTCGCCTGTCGCCGACGCCGGGCTCGCGCCGACCGATGCCCCGGACGTCAGCGTGGCCAGGCCGGAGGTCCCGACCGTCGCCGGCGTGCCGTCGCCAGAGCTGCATTTCGACACCGTCATCGCCAGGGATGTCCTGGAACGGTACCTCTCTCGCTCCATCTCCTTCACCGAGCTGCTGCACGACGACCTCACCCAGCCGCGCAACGCCCGCGGTGTCGATCCGCTGGACAACCTCCGCCTGCTGATCGCGCTGAAGGCAAAGTTCGTGGGGCGGGCGCTGATGCTGTTCGGAGGCGAAGCCAACCTCGCCACGCGTCTGCAGCGCGCCAAGCCCTTCGCCGACGCCCTGCACTTCGCCGATCCCGACATGATCCTGCAAGGGGCTGCATTCGAGATCGTCACCACCAAGATCGAAACCATCGCCGTTCCCCCCGAGGTCCTGGCCGCGTTCAATCAGCCCGCCGCCGCCCGCAACTTTGTCTATCAGGACATGCTTTACGCCAGCGGCAACCTGGTCGATCACTGGGCCGCCGGCGCGTCGGTCCCCGACATGAGCCGCATCGAGACGCGCATGTGGTTCACCTTTCTGGCGACCAGCTACATCGACGTGGGGATCGAGGCCATCCACTTCGGGCAGGTCAGCTTGATGGATCAAAACGATCGCGGACACGTCGGGTGGCTGGATGTGCTGTCGCGCGTTCGTGCCTATGCCCACCTGCACGCGCGCCGGCACATGGTGATCTGCGACGCGCACACGCCCACCGGCGGCTATGTCGAGAACGGCAAGCTGCTGTTCGACGTGCACGCCTTCCCGCTGCGCATCGCCGAGGTACCCGGGCAATCACCAAAGGGCGTCTTGAAGGTCGGATACGCCGATTCGCTGTATCAACGCAGCAAGGGTGGCATCACGCCCAGCGGCTGGACCGTCGACCACCTCCCGTACCTGATCGAGTTCGACAACTTCGGCAGCCGGAACCCGGGCACCACCAGCGTGTCTCCCTTCATCTGGGGATGGGACGAGATCACGTGGTTCGCGGTCCAGCCGGAAGCCGACCGCAACACCTGGTTGCGCTACGCGTGGCAGTGGCTGCGTGACAACGACCCCATCGGTCATCTGCAGATGCCGGGCAGTCGCGTGCTTTCGCCCGGAGCAGCCGGCGGACCACGATGGTACTGGGCCAACAGCAGCAGCGACGCCTGCCCCAGCGGATTCAACACCGAGGCGACGATCAGAGACATCTGGGGCATGTAGCGCCGCCGCAAGTCGCGTATCGCTGGTACAAATAGGGCTCGGTCCCTCCATGCGACGCGCCAAGAACCTCGTCCTGCCCGCGCTGGTCACGTCGTTGATGGTCGCGACGACGGGCAGCGCCCGCGCGGCGGAGCCCAACGTCAGGCTGGTGTGGCGCCGATCGCCGGCGGCGGCGAGCTGTATCAGCGAGAACATGCTTGCCCGTGCGGTGGAGCAGGCGGTTGGGCGTTCGGTGTTTGCGCCCGCGGGTGGCGCATCGCTGGCGATCGACGGGTTCGCGGAGCGCGACCAGGCACACGACGCGTGGCGCGCGACGCTGGCGCTGTCGCTGCCGGACGGCACGCTGCTGGGGCGGCGAGAGCTCTCGAGCCCGGCGCCGGGATGCGGGCCACTCGGCGACATGGTCACGCTGGCGATGGCGCTGTTGATCCGCGACCGCGAGGCGATCGCCAATTCCGCGGCACCCGCGCCGGTACCGCCCCCCGCCGACGTCGTTGCGACATCGACTGTCGCCAGCAGCGGGGAGCGCGTGCGTCGCACCTGGGAGGCGACCAGCGACGCCAGCGCGACGCTGTCCGCGGGGCTGTTCCCGAACCCGGCCACCGGCATTCGACTGCGGGGCGTGGTTCGATCACCTCGGGCGCCCGTCTTCGAGATTGAGGCCGCGTTTGCCGCTCCCAGTGAAGCGCGCTTCGATCCGCAGCCGCAGGCGGGCGGGCGGTTCTACGGCGCCTGGCTGGGCGGTGCCGTCTGTCCGCTCGAGTGGTCAAGCCCGCTCTGGCGCTGGCGGGTGTGCGGGGGCGGTTCGATCGGGGTGCTATTTTTTCGGCCGTTCGGCACCAATGTCGCGGGCCTGCAGCGCCGGCCGCTGTTGCTCGGCCGCGCCAGCACCGGGCTCGAGCGCTCGCTCGGTCAGTCGTGGTTCGCCGTGGCCAGCGCAGAGATCTTCGTCCCCGCGATTCGCGAGCGTTTTGACATTCGTGAATCCAATCCAGGCATGGCAACCCATACCCTGTTCGGGATGACGGCGGTCGGCGTTATCGGTGGCCTGGGTATCGGGCGTCGTTTCTGATCAGAAAAACCGGCGGCCCGCGCCAGTTAGGGGGTGTGGCTGACGTAGTGGCCACCAGACAAATGGGCGGACGTCGACGCGTACGCCGGGGAGATGCCATGAAACGACTGGGATTGTGTGCAGCAATTTGCGCGCTGGCGGCCAGCGGCGCTTGCGGACAACGAGACCCCCTCGACTCCGGGAACGGCGGCCTGACCAAGGGCGACGGCGGCACACCGCCCTCGACGCAACCGACCAGCCCGCCCACCGGCGTGATGCCCGTTCCTGCCGCGACGAATCCCCCTACCGGGGTGATGCCGGCGAATCCCCCCATCAACGTGATGCCCGCCAATGGTGTAGGGCCAACACTCGGCGGTTGCCCCGGGCCGGAGCCTGCGGCCGACAGCGCCTGCGCAACCCCTGGTCGTCTGTGCAAATGGACGCGAAGCTGTGGCGCCGGTGGGGTTGTCGGATGGTGCACGCCCTCCAAGACCTGGAAAGTGGTTGTTCCCACGTGCCAGCCCGGATGCCCCGCTTTCCCACCGGGAGAGACGGTTGGATCGCAGTTCGGCCCGCCACCCGACGCCAAGTGCGTGGCTGGCCTCGAGTGTCGTTACCCGTCGTCCCCGATCCAGGGGGGCACGATTTACCACTGTGTGGCCCAGCCTGATGGACGAACAATCTGGCCGCTTCCCGCGTCTCTCAAGGACGGCTGGGTTCCCGCATCCGGGCGTTCGGATAACGGCTGCGGAGAATTGACGGCCTGTTCCGGCGTTAGTGGGTGCGGGAGTACCTGCCCCAACCCTGAACCGAAAGCCTGCTACTGCGGTCCCGATGGATTGCAGTACTGCGAGGTCCACGAGGCGTGCGGTGGCGGGACGGTGACCACGAAACCGGGGCCGTAAGTGAGTTCCCTCATGAGATCCGGTTTGGCATCCGTTTTTTGCGCGATGAGCATGATGTCGGGTTGCGACAGCCCGGGTACGGCGCAACCCGATGGTGGTCACCCCGGCGGGGGCGGCAGCAACGGGGGATCGGGCGGCGCCGTCGGATCGGGTGGCGTCGTCGGCTCCGGCGGAACGACCGGATCGGGTGGGGCGCTGGGAACCGGCGGCGCCGCGGGTGGACAGGACGGGGGGACCGGTGGCGTTGCTGGCAAGGACGCAGGTGCCGGTGGACAGGGCGGGTGCACCGCTGCACAACAGCAAGAAGGCGAGGCCTTCCGCGCTGCCCTTGTCCGCGAATACAAGGCCGTCCTTACCTACACAGGCGGAAGCATGCCGGCGACCGATCTCACGATTCGCGTCGCCGATCCGGGCAGCAAGGTCAATTGCATCACACGGTCCGCCAACGGTGGTCCGATTGGCTACGAGATCGCCATCGATATGGGCTTCGAGTTCGTGACCAAGGACGGAGTGTTCAACGAGAAGTTCTCGGCCACGGTGACCAAGGGCTTCGGCAGTTTCTATTACGACGTCAAAATGCCGCAGGGGACGTTCAAGCCGGGTGCCGGCTACTCCCCGGTCGTGACCCTGACCGGCGGTTTCAAGGACACCACAACCACCGGCGGCATCTTGAAGAAGGCGGATACCAGTTGTCCTTGCAACGGAATGCCCAATTGCGTGTGCCCGACCAGCATCACCCGGGCCGCCGGCTGGCAATGAGGTTCGCGATCATCGCGCTGGCGTTTGCGCTGGCAGGTGCCGGCGCCGGATGCGGATCCAGCACGTTGAAGACCGACGGCGGCGGTGGTAGCGCGCATGACGGTCCCAAAGGAACGGGTGGCGGTGCCACCGGCGGACAGAGCGGCACGGGCGGACAGAGCGGCGGCGCGGGGGGACAGACCGGCGGCGCGAGTGGGCAGGGCGGCGGCGCGGGGGGACAGGACGCCGGCGGCGGCCAGGGCGGCGGGGGCTCGGGCGGCAACGGCCCCAACGACGCCAGGGTCTCACCAGACAGGACACCGCAGCCGGCAGCGCTCGGCGAAACCTGCGGCGACGTTGCCGGTCACACCGGTCAGGCGGTGCTTGATGGCTTGAAATCGAAATACGTCATCACCATCAGGTACACCGACGATCACGCCCCGTTCAGGTTCGCGGACAATCGAACTACCGAGCTCACCGTTGGCCTTCGTTACACGGGCGGCAAGGTGACGTGCAACCCCAAAGGACCGCCAGGGCCCAACGATCCGGGGGAACCGCCTCGGGTCGACCTCGAGATGCAGGTCGACGTCGCCAGCGCCGATGGCCAGTTCCAGGAGAGCATGCCGGCGACCTTGAAACATTATCCTCGCGGGTGTCGGTTGCCGTTTCCCTGCGATGGCCCTGTCGCCCCCGCTGGCGGCAACAGCGAGTTCTGGGGTGCGGTCGCTGTCAGCGGCATCAAAGGCAGCTACCAGCCCGTGCCCTCGGCAAAGGAGCTGGAGTTTGGCGGCAGCGTCTCCTCCGACGGGCATGCCGTCGCGCACTTCTACGTGGATTCCAGGATGATTTCATACACCCCCTGAAGAATCCGCCGGGGGGCTAGAGTACCTCCTGGCATCGTGCTCAGAATTGTCCCGTACCTCCTGGCGGTCTGCCTGGCGTTTCCGTTTGCCGGCTGCTCCAGCGCGCAGAACCCATCCGCCGATGGCGGCGCCAGCGATGTCCCGGGCAGCACCGATAGCGCTGGCACGATTTGTTCTAACCAGCCCGACCTCACCGTGGCCACGCCGGCGTGCAACCGCGCGGTGAACAGCGCGCACGCCGTGCCCTTCGCCGCACGCACCGGCTCGCCACCAGCGCCGGCTGGCGGGGTGATCGTCGACGGCGTCTACGTGTCGACGGCGACCGAAGGATATGGCGCGATCACGCCGTCCGGCCGTCGCATCACGCTGGTCGTCCTGGGCGGCGCGACGAAGATGCTGTGGACGGGCGACGTGCTGGACGCCGCCGGCGTCACGGTTTCGTTGTCGTTCGCCGCCAACACCACCATGTCAGCGTCGGGCAATCAGATCACCTTCACCGTCGATTGCGCCTCGACCTCACCGTCGCCGGTTCCGCCGGCCTTGACGTACACCGCAAACCCCACGCAGTTGATTCTGTCACTGACGAAGGGCGCCGACACCGCGGTGACCACCTACGCGCGCACGGGCTGCGTAGCAACCGCGTCACCCTAGCCGCCGCCGTTATTCCCGGCGTCGGGAGGGACGATGCACTGGGCGTTTTCGCCGGGCGCGGGCTGTCGCCTGTCGTACCGCCAGTACTCGCACCCCTGTTGGTCCGTCTCGACGCGCCAGTTGGTCGAGCAAAAAAAGTCGCAGGTGAGAAGGCAGCTGAGTGGGCTGGTGTTCGTGCCGCCGAGATGCATGCAGCCGGCAATCGCGGTGCTGCGGGGACAGCATTGCGCACCGTCGGCGGCGCGTCCGTCGGTCCCACCGTCTTGCGACGGCAAGCAACAGATCGAGGGGACCTGGCCGGTGGTGCACACGTTGTTCAGCGCGGGGTCGTTCCGTGCGCAGGGCGCTCCTCCGATGACGCAAGTTCCGCCCGCGGCGACGCAGGCATTGCCTGATGGACCTTTGTCCGTCGGTCCGCCGTCGGCGTCCGGGTGCGTGCCGGCGTCAAGGCAGGAGGCCTGCGGATCCCGGTGAGATTGCTCGGCCCAAGACCCGTTCTTGCAGAACACAGTGCGCCCGCCGCACTCGGGCGGGTTGTAACCGTACTCGCAGACTTGCCCGGGAAGACTGCAGGCGACGCCAAGCGGGGCCATCGGTCCCGCGGGGCACGCGGGGGTCATCGTATCAGGCTGGCCGACCTCGGTCCCGCCATCCGCTTTGCCGCGGTTCGGCCCGTCCACCGTCGCGATCGCGGTATCCGCGTCGCAGCCGCCCAGCGTCAAGACCGCGATCAGCGTCGAGATGCCGACAGTAAGTTTTCCTGTAGATGTCATTTCCGCCTCCGACATGGCCTATGCCTCCACCGCGACAAATGTTACAGAGATCGCCGCTGCGATGAAAAAACCTGGCAAGCCGACACTCTCACCTTCCTCTGCTGCAATTACGCGCCGTGATGTCCTCAGGGCCGCCGTCGGCCTGGCGACGGTTGGCGCCGGATCCGCGCTGGTTGGTTGCGACGTCTCCTCGACGGCCGACGCCATCGGGAACGGCGGGCGGCTGGCGGCGTGCGATCGTGTGGCCATCGTCGGCGCCGGCGCCGGGGGCGTGGCCGCGGCCTACTTCCTGGCCGGCTCCTGCCAGGTCGATCTATTCGAGGCGCGTTCCAAGATCGGCGGTCACTGCGATTCGGAGGTGATCAATTACCAGGGGCAAAACATCACCGTCGATCTCGGCGCCCAGTTCTTTCATCCCGACACCCACCCTATTTACGTCACGCTGCTGGAGGAGCTGGGACTTTATAGCCCCGACCATCCCGACACCGACGAGACGCTGGAGGCGCCCGGAAGTCTGTGCGTCTTCCCCAGCGCCGGGGGCGCGCCCACGTTTTCGTCGTCACATCCATTCTCGACGCCGCTGCGTTCGATCGATTTCGCGATTTATTCACAATTCGCGCGCCAGGCGGTTCTCACCAACATGTCCTGGCAGACCTCCGTCGACGCCTGGATCCGCGGCCTGCCGGTCAGCCGGTCGTTCAAGAACGACATCCTGTATCCCTGGATTACGGCAACCATCGGAACCTCACGGGCGAACGCGCTGAGGGCGTCGGCGCGCTCGATCCTGCAGACGTTCGCGCTGGCGTTTCCGGCCAACATTTTTCAGGGCGCCACCACCTACAACTCGAAGATCGGCCTGCAGGGGAATCTGCAGCGAATGCTGGACCGCAGCCCGACGGTCCAGGTTCACGTCGGCGCGCCCACGCAGGCCCTCACACTGGAAGGTGACGGCTGGTTCCTGCAGACTCCGGCGGGCCGGCAGGGGCCCTACCGTTCGATCGTGATGAACGCGCCGCCGCGCGCCGGACGCGAGCTGTTGCGCCCGTTGCCCGCCTTCGCCGACGTCACCGCCCTGCTGGACGCCTACGAATACTTCGACTCGCGCCTCGTGATTCATACCGACGCGGCCTATGTGCACCGCGATCACAGCAACTGGGCTGCCTACAACGCCGGCGTCGATGGCCTTGAATGCGAAGGCAGCGCCTGGCTGGGGGCACTGCACGAAAAACTTCCCTCGGGCGGGACCATCGACGTGTTCAAGTCGTGGGCTCAGCGCCGGCGGGCCGACCCGACGCAGATCCTGCTGGAACGGCAGTTCAAGCATCCGTTGATCAGCGGGACAACGATCCAGGCGGCCCGTGCCCTGCGTCCGCTGCAGGGACGAAACGGCCTTTATTTCAGCGGCCAGTACACCACCGGCATGGACCTGCAGGAGTCGGCGGTCTACTCGGCCATGAAGGTGGCCGAGATGCTGGCCCCCGGCAGCCAGACTCTGGCCTCGCTGAAGGCGCGTTTGACCATGCGCGGACGCACCGGCATCTCGTACGACCTCTGATCAGGCAGGTCTGAAGCCTTCCGGATGACGCGGATCGGCGTGATCGGCGCGTTTTAACGTCGGGCGTCGTTTTGATCAGAAAAACATGGGGCCGGCGCCAGTTGATGGTGTGGTTCAATTGAAGGCTGGCATGGCCGATCGCGCGCGCAACAGGTTGCCGGCTGCTCATGTCCCGATGACCTTCACGGCCGCCTTTGAAACCTACGCGCCATTTACCTGGAACGTGCTGGCCCTGCTCGGGGTCGCGCCTGCCGACGTTCCCGACGTGTGTCAGGAGGTGTTCCTGGTGCTCCATCGGCGCTGGAGCGAGGTCGACACGGACCGCTCGCTCAAAAGCTGGCTCTACGCCGTCTGCGTGCGGAAGGTGGCGGAGTATCGCCGCCACCGTCGCGCCCGCCCCGAGGTGGTGACCGCCGAGCCGCCGGAGCTGCGCGTCGAGGGTTCGGCCGAGGATGTCGTCGATCGAAAGCACGCCGCGCGGCTGCTTGATCACGCGCTTGACCAGCTGGACGACGATCGCCGGGCGGTGTTCGTCCTTTACGAGATCGAGGAACTCTCGATCGCAGAGGTGGCGACCACCATCGGTTGCCCGTTGCAGACGGCGTATTCACGCCTTCGGGCCGCGCGAGCCCTGGTGACTGACATTTTCACGCGCGCGTCGAAAGCGACGACGCCGATCGGGACGAACAGGAGGGGACGATGAACCGGAAAGTTGGGGACCAGGTCGAGGACGATGCGCCCGTGCGTCTTCGCAATGCCGTGGCGCTCGGCCAGCCAACCGGGCTCGCGGACGCTCTGGCCGGCGCGTCCACCGCGCACCAACCGACGGCAGCCGAGCTTGGCGATCTCCGACGGTCGCTGGCGGTGGCGCTGGCCGCGCCGGGGGCCAGCGCGCCGCCGTCCGGGACCACGCCGCGCATGCGTGTCGCCTTGCGCGGCGCGATGGCCGTCGCGCTGTTGACGGTCGGCGCGGAAGCGCTGTGGTACGGCATCGCCACGCCCACGGTCTCGCAGCCGGCGCCGACCGGACTGACCGCGCCGGGGCCGGTGGCGCATGAACCGGCCGCGCCTGCGCCGGTGGCGCCGGCGGGCACGATCGCGGCTGCCGGTGTCGCGGCCGCGGCACCGTCCGGTGCGGACGCGCCGGCGGTGAATCGACCGCCTCTCGAATTGAGGCGCCGGCGCGGTGTGCCCGGCCGCGCAGCGCGACGCGACGACGAGCTCAAGCTCCTGTCCCGGGCCCAGCAGGCGCTGGGGTCGGAGCCCGCGCTCTCGTTCGCGCTCGCGGAGCGCCACCGTCGGCTCTTTCCCGACGGAGCGCTGGCGCAAGAGCGAGAGGTGATCGCGATCGAGGCCCTGCGTGGGCTGCAGAAGACGAACGAGGCCGAGGCACGGGCGCAGCGGTTTCGCGCGCGATACCCGCGCTCCGCGCACTTGCCGCGCGTGGAGGGGCAGCGTCTGTGAGCCCCGTTCGCCGCACGGCGGGGCAGGCGTTTGCGGCGGTTGACCGGGTGGTCGTCTCGTACATCTTTGCCTGCTTCACGGCGTCCGCCGGCGGCTGCACCAACGTCGTCAATGCCGGAACCGTCGTCGCTTCGCCGCAAGCTCTCGACGCGTCCAGCGATCCTCTTCGCGCGCCCGACAGGTCGCTTTCACCCGAGGAGCTGTGCACGACGACCGGCGGCAAGATCGAGACGCGCACCTGCTGTGACAGCACGAAAGACTTCGCCTCCTTCTGCTGGAACAGTTCGTGTTTTCCTTGCGTCATGGAACCGTCGCAACCGACACGGATGGCACGCCTGTGCATCTGTCCCATGACCGAATGTTTCACCGTCACCGCCTTCCCCATGGGGTGTGCCGTGCGGGTTGGAGCACCTTCGACGGGGGATGCGGCGGCGGGGGAGCATGCAGCGGCGGCGGCAACGTCATCAGGTGATGCAGGCTCGGAGCGGCATTGATGAACTTCAACGTCGCCATCATATTCATGGTTGCGTGCTTTGCGGCGGCCACCGCGGGCTGCACCAACGTCGTCGACGCGGGGACCGTCGTCACCACGCCGCAAACGTTTGACGCCTCCAGCGACCCGGTTCGCCTCACGCCGGAAGAGCTTTGCACCAGGACCGGCGGCACCGTCGAGACGCGCATGTGTTGTGGCGGCACCGGCGACTTCCCGCGTATGTGCTGGGACCAGTCGTGCTCCTGCAATGTCGGGACGCCAAACGTCACCATGGGGATGGCGCGCCTGTGCATCTGTCCGCGAAACAAATGTTTCATGCCGATATCCGACGGCGTGATGTCCACGTTGGACAAGGGGTGCAACGCACAGGTCATGGGCACGCCGCCGCCGGACGCCGGATCAGCGGAGACTTCTTCAGGCCTTGTCGGGGCGGATGCCGCCCGCGCGGGCCGTGAATAGCCACCGCGACGCTTGATCCGTTCGGGCCGACGCGATAAGCGTCGGCGCTCGACCTGCGGGTTGGCGTTGATGGCGGTTTCTCTGTTCGCACCGTTGCTGCTCAGTCCGACCGGCGGCGGATGTTTCTGCCAGACCACCTGGTTCTGTCGCCTGTAGCGGCTTGACGGCTGCCGGAAGGGCGGCATGCTGGGTGCTTGCCAGTAGGTTTGTCACCCTGCGTTGGCCGTCGGCATGAAAAGGCGAGTTCCTGGCGTTTTCTGATGATCAATCCGCTGGACCGCGGCCATTGAACAGGTTGGGGGCCAGGTTAGGCCGCAGGAAAAGATGACGACCGGCGAAGGCAGCACGTCGACGATTGGGATGGCATCGGCGGCCGCCTTGCCTGACACGGCGCCCGACATCCGTACGCTGGTCGACGAACACTTTGGCTTCATCGCGCGCTCTGTGCGACGGCTGGGTGTGCCGGAGGTCGACGTTGATGATGCGTCACAACAGGTTTTCCTGGTCGCCGCGCACAAGCTTGACCGGATCGTGCGCGGCAACGAAAAGGCGTTCCTGTTTGGAATCGCCCTTCGGGTCGCCTCGGAATCGCGGCGCGCGTGGCGGCGGCGCGCGGTCCGGGAAGGGGCGGCGGCCGCCGAGTCGACCACGTCCGTCTCCCAGACGCCCGAGGAGATCGCTGAAAACCGGCAGGCGCGCGCGCTGCTGGATGAAATCCTGGACACCATGCCCGAAAATGTTCGCGCCGTGTTCATGCTCTTCGAGCTGGAGGAGATGACCATGGCCGAGATCGCTAAGGTGCTTGGCGTGCCACCCGGATCAGTCGCCTCGCGGCTGCGACGTGGGCGGGAGCTTTTCCACAGCGAGGCTGCTCGTCGACGAGATCAGCTCTGGAGCCCACCATGAATCCCGAGTCGCGACTTTCCGAGGACGGCGCCGACGAGTTCGAGGCCAAGCTCTTGCGGTCGGCCCGCACCGACGGCGCTTCGGCGAATCGTGAACGGACGCTGGCGGCCCTGGCCATCGCGGGGACCGCCGCGCTGGCGGGCGGCGTGGGCGCTGCAAAGGCGAAGGGCGTCCTTGCCGGTGCGCTGAGGCGGCTCGGCTCGCTGAAGATGTTGGCGGTGATGAGCCTGGTTGTGGCAGCGGGGGCTGTCGGCGTTGCAGCGTACAAACGTGACGCCGGTCCGGCAGCCGATGCTCACGCGATGGTCGATCGTGCGCCGACTCTGCAGCCGCGCAACGTCGCAGGAGCGCCCGCGCTCCCGTCGGCCACGGAGCCCCCGGTGCCGGCCATGCCGTCGGACCGGCCGGCGCTGCCGTCACCCAGCGTTGCCGCGCCTCGATCGCGTGTCACCAAGGCGAGGTCGAGGCCCGCACTTGCAACCGCCGATTCGCTGCTCCAGGAGGTGGCGATCCTGGACCGCGCGCGCGGGCAGCTGCTGGAACGCGACGGCGTGGCCGCGGCGCGGACCGCCGATTCCTACCTCGCGCGCTTCCCGAACGGCCGCCTAGCCGGCGAAGCGAAGGTCATTCGCATTCGCGCCGCGCTGCTGACCGGCGGACACGCCGCGGCCGCCCCGCTGGCGGAATCGTTTCTGCGCCAGCATCCCGACAGCCCTCACGCGCCCGAGCTACGGAAGATCCTGCGGGCCGCGGCTGCGGCGGGTAATCGATGAGGCTGGCGGTCGGCGTGATCCTGATGTCGATTCTCTTCTGTGCGCCGCTTGCCTGCGGCAAGGACGTCTCGCTCGGTTCAGGACCGGCCCCCAGCGACGCCAACCCGGACGAACCCGACGACAGGCAGGTCGGTGGGGTCCACGTCGACGCGGGACCAGACCAGCGGGATACGCCCCCCGTCGCCGGGACAGATATTCGTCCCGACTGAGCAAAAAGCATCAGAAAAACTGGCCCCGGACGCCAGTTAGCACCATGAGACGAATCACGATTGGTGCGCTGGTCGCGATCCTAGGCGCGTGCGGCGGCTCGACCACGCTGCAACCCGACGGTGGGCACGCCGGCAGCGGCGGCAGTTCCGGTGCTGGCGGCGTCACCCCTGTTACCGGCACCGGCGGCGCCGGATCGGGCGGCGCCGGGGGAATGGGTGGCGCGACGGGCGTGACCGGATCGGGCGGCGCCGCGGGATCGGGCGGCGCCGCGGGATCAGGCGGCGCGGGCGGCGCCAGCGGATCGGGCGGCGCCAGCGGAGGCTGTGGCGACAAGTGCAAGGTGTTCTTCCCCCCTGGTCAGTTGCGCAAGACGTATGCCTGCTGCGCCAATGCCTGCGCGGACACGGACCGGGATCCCCTCAACTGCGGCGCTTGCGGCACGCGATGCCCGTCCGACAAGCCCGTGTGTGTCGATTCTCCAGCCGGGCAGCGGACCTGCGTCGCGCCCCCGTGCGGTGACGGCATCTACCCCACGCCGGTCTGCAGCGGAGCGACGACTTGCTGCGGGCGCGACTGCTGTCAGCCGAACCAGATCTGCTGCAACCTTCCGGGGGCGATCGACCACGTTGGTTGCTGGACTCCGACGGCCGCCGAGCCGAACTGTCCCAAGGGCGACGGCCTCGCCATGAGCGACCGCAATATCAAGCGCGCCGCCGTGCCGGTGGATCCCCGGCAGGTGCTGATGAAAGTCAGCCAGCTTCCCATTTCCACCTGGCAGTACCTGTCCGATCCCGCGAGCGTCCGGCACATGGGGCCGATGGCTCAGGACTTCAAGCAGGCGTTCGGCCTGGGCGACAGCGACCGCTGGTATCACTCGGTCGACGGCCACGGCGTCGCGCTGGCATCGATTCAAGCCCTGGCCAAGCTGGCCGCCGAGCAGAAACAGCGCGTCGAAATCCTGCGACGGCAGAACCAGGTTCTGGAACGACGGATTCGGGCGCTGGAGAAGAAGTGAGATCAGTGGATCGTTCGCTCGCATGGCAGAATGCACTGTTCAGATGCCGGCCGCACCGAACCGCGATTGCATCGACGAAAATGCCGTCCTTGGCTTTCTGGAGGGAGCGTTGTCGTCGACCGCGCAGGATCGAATCCAAGCGCACCTTTCGGTGTGCCGGGCGTGTCTGGCGCTGATCACCGCGGCGGCGCGCAGTAACCCCGCCCGATCGATCACGGTCGCATCCGACTACGGCGCGCAAGTCGAGGCGGCGTTGCCGTCGCGCGGATCGTCGGTTGGTCGGTATGCCATCTTGAACCTGGTTGGCCAGGGCGGGATGGGCGAGGTCTATGCCGCCTACGATCCCGAGCTGGATCGGCGGGTCGCGCTCAAGCTGTTAACCGAAGAGCGGAGTGCGGGCGTCCGCGCGGAGGTGGCGCAAGCGCGTCTGTTACGAGAAGCGAAGGCGATCGCCAGGCTCTCGCACCCCAACGTGGTGGTGGTTCACGACGCCGGCACCATCGACGGCCGGGTGTTCATCGCGATGGAGTTCTTGCGGGGAAGGACCCTCAAGGCGTGGCTGGACAGCCAGCCACGGACCTGGTCCGAGATCCGCACCGTGTTCATCGCGGCGGGTCGGGGGCTGATGGCGGCCCATGCCGCCGGCCTGGTTCATCGTGACGTCAAACCCCAGAACGTCATGGTTGACGACGACGGGACCGTACGGGTCACCGACTTCGGCCTGGCCAGCGAGGATCTTGCCCCTGGAATTGCCGCTCAAGAAGGTGCCGCGCACGCGACTGCCAATTCGGTCGACGCGCCGACACCAGCACCACCGCACCTGACACGCACCGGGGCCGTGATGGGGACGCCGCTTTACATGGCGCCCGAGCAATTCTGCGGCGAGAAAACCGACCCGCGCACCGATCAATTCAGCTTCTGCGTGATGCTGTACGAGGCGCTCTACGGCGAGCGACCCTTCCCATCGGATTCTCTCCCCCAGCTGCGCGAAGCCGTGATCGAGGGGAAGGTGCGGGAGCCCGCGCAACGAAATCGCGTCCCGGCCCGGTTGCGGCGAATCCTGCTTCGCGGCCTGTCGCGCAACCCCGACGATCGCTACCCGTCGATGACGGCCTTGCTGGCCGAGTTGGAGCGAGATGCGGGACGACAGCGCCGCCGCCTGGCCGTGGGGGCCGTGGTGGCCATGTCGCTGCTCGCCCTGGGCGCGGTCGTGCAACGGGCGACGAACCGCCCGGCGGTGCTGTGCCGCGGGGGAGGTGAGAAGCTGAACGGGATCTGGGAGCTGGCGAGCGACGGCAGCTCGGCGAGCCGCCGCGCGGCGAGCAAGCGGGCGTTCCTGGCCACCGGAAGCAGCTACGCCAGCACAAGCTGGGAACACGCGGCCAGGCTTCTGGATGACTATGCCCGGCGCTGGGCGCAGATGTTCAACGACAGCTGCGCCGCCACGCACATCACGGGAGAGCAATCGAGCCAGGTGCTGGATCTGCGCACCGACTGCCTCGACGAGGCGCTGAACAGCCTGCGCGCCGTGAGCGATCTGTTCGCCAGCGCCGACGGCGAGGTCGTCACCGGCGCCGTCAACGCCGCCAGCGGCCTGTCTCAGATCAATCGCTGCGCCGACGTTCGGCTCCTGCGCGCCATCGTCAAGCCGCCGTCCACGCCGGAGCAGCAGGTTCGCGTCGACCAGCTCCGGCGCCGCGCGGCCGCCGTTCGCGCGCTGATCGACACCGGGAAAATGCACGAGGCGCTGACCCAGGCCGGTGTACTGGCGAACGACGCCCAGGCCGTCCGATACGATCCACTGGAATCCGAAGCGTTCTTGTTGTTGGGGTTGGTGCAAGGATTCACCGGGGCCCCGAACGACGCTGTTCGCTCGTTTCACCGTGCCTTACCGATTGCCGTTGCGTCGCGCGATGATCAACTGGCGGCCGAGCTCACCGCCACGATGGCCGGGATGATGGGATTCGAGCTTGACCGCGAGAAGGAAGGGATATCGTGGGCGGACCTCAGCGATGCGTTCGCCAGTCGCATCGGCCCCAGCGCCGATCGAGCGCATGCCTGGTCGCTTCAGGCCCGCGCCAATATCTATGTCCTGCAGGAGCGTTACCCGGAGGGGGTAGGCGCGTACCTACAGGCCATCGCGCTGAAGCAGAAAATCGCGGGGGGCGAGAGCGTCGACGCCGCACACTCGTACGGTTCCATGAGTCTGGCGCTGGCCGGCATGGGAGACTTCGAGGCGGCCGTGGCAGCCACCACAACCGCGATCGAGATTCTCGAACGGCAAGCAGGAACGGACAGCCCGTCCCTGGGCGCTCCGCTTAACAACCGCGGGGAAACCCTCAACCAACTTGGCCGCCCAGCCGAAGCCTTGTCTTCGTTCCGGCGCGCCATGCAGATCTGGATGGGCACGGCGCCCGATGACAGTCCCTGGTTCGCCTACGCTCTCACGGGGGAGGGCGAATCGTACCTGCTCCTGGGCCGGCCCGGCGAGGCTATCGGCCCCCTGGAGCGCGCCCTGGCGATCCGGGAGAAGAGCGACCCTGCGCCCCAGCGCCTGGGCGAAACGCGATTCGCGCTGGCACGCGCTCTGTTGTCGGACGGCCGCGATCGGCGGCGCGCGCGATTGCTGGCGACAACGGCGCGGGATGATTACGCGCGCCATTCAGCGCCGTCGACACAGAAAAAACTGCGTGAGATAGACGCGTGGCTGGCAGCACACGGCTTCGGGAAGATCGCCGATCGTCAGGCGGGCCCGACGCGGTAAGGGAATCATGAGCCAACTTCATCGCCTTTGCGTGTTCATGTTGCTCGGGCTGGGGTGCACATCCAGTGGTCCCGGTAGACCGGGTGCTTCGGGATCCGGGGGCAGCGGCGGCAACATCGGACCTTCGGGCAGCGGCGGCGGCAACGGCTCGGGAGGCGCGATCGGAACCGGCGGCAGCGGTGGCGCCAGCGGATCCGGTGGCGCGGGCGGGACCGGCGGTGGCAGCGGCGGCACAGCGGGTGACGACGCCGGCGGCGGCGGCA
>DASRQT010000594.1:0-4078 GCA_035696485.1 Polyangia bacterium
CTGCCGCATCAGCGCCGACTGCGCAGGCGGCATGTCGTGCATCGACGCCACCTGTAACTGATGCGCGTCGTACAGCGCGAAGGGTTGCCCGGCGGCAAGGAACGTTGCCGCCGCCGGGAACCCGTCGCGAGGGCCGTTGTCTTTCCCGGTGAGACGCGATGGCCGGCGATTTTCGCCGCAGCCGCCGTCGAGACGCACCGGGGGAACCTATGCCGCAGGCGCAGCTTCGTCAGGACAGGACACTCGAGATCCGGACCGTGTACCGCGACGTGGTCATTGGCACGCGCTACCTCGCGCCAGTGCAGGGGCGGTTGCTGGTCAATAAACGGCGCGGCAGCTTCCGTATCGGCTCCGGCGTCGGGATCGACGCGCCGGTGGCGCCGCGGTTCGTGCCGACGCTCTCGCACGTGCTGGTCGACGCGACCAGCGGCGAACCAGAGATCCACGCCACCCCGCTGATGACCGGCGAGGTCGACATCGGCGAGCAGCGGTTCCCGCTGCTGTCGTTCGTTCAGCAGCGGGGTTTGCGCTTCCGGCTGCCCGACGATGGCCGCGCAACCGTGAAGTGCGGCGAGATCACGTTCCTGATCACGCCGACCACGATGCCGGCGCGGATGCCGGCGCGCCCCTTCGTCTGGCGCTGGAGCGAGATGATCTACCCGGTCGGCGCCGCGGTGGTCCTGGGCCTGTTCCTGCTGATGATCTTTGCGGTCCCCGGGGACGCCAATGCCCTGTCACTGGATCATCTGGGGTTGGACCACCACCTGATCAAGTTTGACATCAAGCCGCCCGTCGAGATTCCGGTCGACAAGAGCGGCCCGGGACGAACGCCGCAGAACGCATCCTCCGGGAGACGCAGCACCGGTCAATCCGGGACGATGGGCGACGTCACATCAAGCAATCGAAGACATCGTCACGCGATCAAAGGTCCGACCGACAACCCTGACCCGCGGCTGGCCAAAGAGACGGCCCGGCTGAGGATCCAGCAGAGCGGCATCCTGGGCGTACTGGCGCGCAGCGACGGCGCCCACCTTGCGTCCATCCTCGGACAGGATAACGCCCTCGGCAGTGACGTCGAGGACGTTCTTGGCGATCTGGTCGGGACGCAGATAGGGGACGCCTACGGCATCGGCGGCCTGCATCTCACCGGCACGGGCGAAAGCGGGGATGGAACGCACGAGGGGACCATTGGCACGCATGACCTCCACACCATCGGCCCGCGAGATGGACTCGGGCTCAAATGGGGTTCCGGCCGCCCGGTCGCAGCCTTGGGCCTCCGCCAAGTGAAACCGATCGAATTCATGCCCGGTCCCTTGTCCGTGCGCGGATCGCTGGACAAGGAGGTGATCCGGCGCATCGTCCGCCACCACCTCAACGAGGTGAAGTATTGCTACGAGCTGGAGCTGGCACGGGCGCCTGGTCTGGCCGGGCGCGTGGTCGTCCAGTTCGCCATCGCACCCGGCGGCCACGTAATTACGTCGGCGCTGCAAAGCTCGACAATGGGAAACGCGCGGGTGGAAAACTGCACCGTGCAGGCGATCCGGCGCTGGTCGTTCCCGGCGCCGACAGGCGGGGGCCTGGTCGTCGTCTCTTACCCGTTTGTCCTCAACCCGGCAGGCGGGCCCTGAGCGCCCACGTGCGCGCCCGGCTGGGCAGCGGTAACAACCCGTCAGCGCGGGTAGACCCTCACCTGAACGGCGCCGTGATTGTCCGACCAGGAGCCGTTCTTCGAGTCGAGCAGCTGCAACTTCACGCGCTGCCCGGTCCCGCGCACCGTCGTGACATAGGTGTGCGAAGGGTTGTACCCGGTTGAATCACCGTTTTGCTTCGCGATATCGGCCATGGCGCGATCGTCGAGCTGCAGCTGGTTCCACAGCTGCGGCGTCGGTCCGACGCGCCAATCTGCGTAGCAGTAGTAGGCATCGATCCCGTCCATCTTGTCACCCCACGCGGACCAGACGCCCGAAGCCTCGACGACGTAGAGCACGCCCGGCGCCAGCACCGGCGTCCAGACCGCGTCGGCCCGGTCGGCAGCCACCACCACGGTCTCCCCCATGGACATGGGGGGAGCCGCCGGCGGCGCGGCGGGCGGATAACCGGCGACCGGTGCCCCACCACGCGGGTAGATGACGACGGTCAGCCCGCCGTGGTTGTCCGACCAGGAGCCGTTCTTGGCGTCAACGATCTGCAGCTTCACGCGCTGGCCAGTACCACGCAGTGTCGTCGTGTAGACGTGGGCTGGGTTGTAGGCGACCGACTGACCGTTCTGCTTGGCGATGTCGCCCATGGGGCGGTCGTCCAGCAACAACTGATTCCAGAGCTCCGGGGTGTTTCCCACCCGCCACTGCGCGTAGCCGTACAGGGCGTCGACGCCGTCCCGCCTGTCACCCCACGCCGACCAGACGCCCGACGCCTCCATGACGTAGTCGACGCCCGCCGCCAGCGGCTGGTTGGTCCATACCGGTTCAGCCTGGCCGGCGGGAACCTGGATCGTCTCGCCCGCCCCGACGGCCCCTCCCCCTGGCGGCGGCGCCCCGTACCACCCCGGCCCGCCGGACGCCGGAGGCGCACCTCCGGACGGCGACTGGAGATAGCCGGGTTGCTGATAGCCGGGTTGGTACCCGGGCTGCGGCTGCGGATAGCCGAGCGGTTCCTCGTAAATTCGGCAGCCAGCCACGGCTGCCAGCAGCACAGCACCAACGGCTCCAACGCGACCTTTGACCGAACCGCTCATCAGGATGCCCTCCGACGGATACATGGGGGCGCTATTGGACCACAGCCGGGCGCCGCAGCGCAAGAAGGTGATACGGCGGCCTGGCTGCCTAGCTGCCGTCTGTGGCTTTGATCCAGGACGGGCGGGACGTCACCCGCCGGAACCAGGCCGACAGGTTGGGCCGATCGGCGAAGGGATCCGACGGCATCTTCAGCTTCAAGGTGTTCACCATCGACGCGTTGGAGAGATCCGCGATCGAAAGGCTGCCGGCGTCGGGACCCACCAGATACTCGCGCCCGGCCACCACGGCCTCCAGCAGATCCAGGTTGCGCGTCAGCTTTTGCTGAGCCAGCTCGGCGGCCCAGAGCAGGCGCTTTTCTGCCGCGCCCAGGGCGTAGGTCCAGAAGTCGGCGTAAGCCGGGTACAGGGCCGTGGAAGCAAAGTTGCACCACTGCATGACGCGCGCGCGGGCCTCGACGGCCGACAAACCGCCGGCGGCGGGAAGCACCCTGGCGTCGGGGAACTTCTCGGCGATGTACCAGAGAATGGCGTCCGACTCTGGCAAAGCGAAGCTGCCGTCCAGCAGCACCGGAACCTTGCCGTGCGGGTTCATGGCCAGGAACGCGGGCGCCTTCTGCTCGCCGTTGGTCAGATCGACCGGGACGAATTCGTATTCCACCCCCACCTCCGCCAGGGCGAAGCGCAGCTTCAACATGTTGAACGACTTGCGGTTGATGGTGCCGAACAACTTCATGGGGTTCAGGTCCTCAGGGTTTGCCCAGAAATCGGGCCAGGATGGTTTTGATGCCGGCGGTGGGAAATCGAATGGTGACCTTCATGTCGGCGCCGGCCGACTGCCAGCCGCGCACCTCGCCGACGCCGAACTGGGGGTGGCGCAGCTTGTCGCCGATCTGCAGGCCGGCCGGCTCGCCGCCGTCGTCGTCGTAGTGAATGACCAGATCGCCGGGGTGCGCGGGTTTCGAGACGCGCGGCGCCGGACGCGTCGGGGCCCCGCCACGACCGGGACCGCCGCCTCGATTCCAGCTCCCACCCCAGGGCCCCTGCCCTTCGCTGTTGCCGCGATATTCGGGTGGACGCTCCATCACGATCACGTCCAGGCTCTCGGCGGGCAGCTCCTTGAGAAACCGGCTGGGGATGCCGGGTAGCTCCTGACCGGACAGTCGCCGCCGCCGCACCCGCGACAGCGTCAGATGCTTGCGCGCCCGGGTGACCGCCACGTAGCAGAGGCGCCGCTCTTCCTCGACGGCGGAATCGTCGTCGACGCTGCGGGCGTGGGGGAAGATGCGTTCCTCCAGGCCGGTGATGAACACGGCCGGAAACTCCAGCCCTTTGGCGGTGTGCACG
>DASRQT010000595.1:0-16332 GCA_035696485.1 Polyangia bacterium
ACGGACATGTGCCTGGCCGGCGTGGGATGCCAGAACATGTCGGTGGGTGATTGCTCGCAGCCGCCGGAGACGCCGTCCGACGGACCGCGCGACATGTCGATGGAGATGTCAGTCGACGTTCCATCTGATCTTGTGGGACCCGACGCTGGCGACGTCGCCGACGCCCTCCGTCCCGAGGTCGCCGACGTCCCGGCCGAGCTTTCTACCGATCTTTCTACCGATGTTCCGGACCTGAGCCCTCCCGAGACCGAGGTTGCTGACGTCGTCGAGGCGCCGCCGGACGTCGGCGAAGCGGCATCCGACGCGCCTCGGGAAACTCTCGCCGAACCACCCGACGCGTCCGTCGACAGCATTGCCACCGTCGTCGACCTGCGCGCCCGCGGCGGCGCCTGCCAGTGTGAGCTCGGCGATTCGCCGTCGTCGGGCCGCGGCGCGGGGCTTCTGGTTACCGGGTTGCTGCTGGCGGCGGGTGTCTGGCGACGGCGGCGGCGCGGCCAACCAGTGTAAAAATTGGAGAGCTGGTCGTGCTGGCGATAGCATGGCGCGGTGTTGCGCATGCTGGGCGTGTCGGTTCGTCGCGGCGGGAGGGTGGCGCTTGACGAGGTCAGCTTGCAGGTCCGCGCCGGTGAGCTGGTGGTCGTCGAGGGCGCGCGCGGCGCCGGCAAGTCGACGTTGCTGCGGATCGCGGCCGCCCTGCGCTGGCCGGACGCGGGCGAGGTCTGGGTCGCCGGCCGCGACGTGATGGCGCTGCAGCGCGCTTCATTGCCCTACGTCCGGCGCAACATCGGTTACTTCGCCCCCGACATCCCGTTGCTTCCGCGAACCACCGTGCTGGAAAACGTGATGCTGGCGGCTGCGGCTCGCGGCGCGGAGCCGGCCCACGCGCGCGAGCTGGCGATGCGCGCGCTCGGTCGCGTGGGCGCGCTGGGGACGGCGATCCGGCGGGTCGAGGCCCTGTCCACGGCCGAGCGCCGCCTGTGTTGCCTGGCGCGGGCGCTGACCGGCGCGCCGCCGCTGCTGGTGCTGGACGATCCGGGAGGGGCGCTGGCGGCCAGCGACGCCGGCGCGGTGTTATCAGCCGTGCTGGGCGCGGTCGAGCTGGGCGCCGCCGCGTTGTGCGCGTCCGCCGACGGAGCGTTCGCGGCGGCGGCGGTTCGGGCGGGCGGCCGGCGCGTGCGTCTGGAATCGGGGCGGTTGCTGCCGGGGGGTGGTCCGGTCGGCATCATCTCGGCCAGGCGCCTTGGCGGCGGCCAAGCCGGGGAAGACGAGATTGAAGGGCGCATCGAGGTGGGATCGTGACGCCTGCCTGGATCCTGCGCCGAACGGTGCTGGAGCTGCGCCGCCAGGGCGGTCCGCTGCTCGCGCTTGGGAGTGCGTTCATGCTGGCGGCGTTGCTGCTGGGGGGATACCGACTGGCCCGGCCGGCGATGCCTGCCCTTCGCGGCGGCGCCGTCCCGGCCGTGCCGGCGCAGGTCATCGCGTACCTTCGTGAGGATCTGGATCAGCGCGCGATCCAGTCGCTGCGCGACGTGCTGGCGCAATTGCCGGGCGTCGAACGGGTCAAGCTGGTCGCGCCCGAGGAGGCGCTGGCGCGGCTGCGGCAGCAGCTGGGCGAGCGCGGGCGCGTGCTGGACGGCGCCGAGGATGGCCTGCTGCCCGCGTCACTCGAGGTCTGGCTTCGTCGCGGGCCGGCGGACGGCGTCGTCACGGCTGCCGGGTCGCGCGAGCAGGATCCCGGGGCGCTGGCGCGCCAGCTCGCTTGGCGCCTGCAGCGAGTGGACGGCATCGTCGAGGTGGACGCCGTGCAGCCGCGCGGGGACGAACGGGTGACGGCCTGGGCCGGTGCGTTCGCGCGCCAGAACACGGTGTTGCTGGCGGCGACGCTGCTCGGCGCCGCGGTCGTGGTGCTGTTCGGGGCGGTGGCGGGGCGGGGCCGCCGCCGGGCCGAGATGCAGGTGTTGCTGGCGCTCGGGTTTACCCGGTCCGCGCTGGTGCTTCCGACCGTGCTGCTGGGTTTTTTCGTGGCGCTGGTCGGAACCGCGAGCGGTCTGGCGCTGGCCCACGTGGGATGGCAGGTCGCGGTCGCGGCCTGGCCGGCCCCCCTGGCGCCGCTTTCGTTTGGCGACTGGGTCGTGGTGCTGGCGGGTGGCGCGGGCCTGGGCGCCTTGACGGGGCTTTCGGCCGGGCACCTGCCTGATCTGGTCGATGCGAGTTGAGGCTCGGCGATCGGTTGTGGTCGTGGCGCTGGTCGGTGTCGCGGCCTGCGTGGTGCTGACGGCGGCGACGGTTCTCGCCGCGGCAACCGGCGATCCTGGGGCCCCGCCTATGCCGGCGACGCCGCGCGCGGTGGCGACCCTGGCCACGCGCGAGATGATCCTGGTCAATCAGGTGGGCTTTGCCCGTGGCACCGCGCGCTGGCGCGCCCGGGAGCTCTACCGCCTGATGCAAAACCCGATCGAAGCCGCGGAGATTGCGCCCGCCGACAAGGCGCGGGCCATTGCCGGCGCGGTGGCCGCGCTGCGCCGAGAGCTGCTCGAGCACCGCGTCCTGACCGACGAGCTCGCCCGTGTCCGGCCGGATGTCCGACCGGATGTCCGGCCGGATGTCCGAGCGAATGTCCGGTTGGATGGCTCCGGGCGGGAACGGACGGCGCCGGTCTCCGGGCCCGCGCCGGCCGCCGCGTCTTATCTGACCCCCGTGGGCGGCGTCGTCGAGACTCCGTTTGGCGCCACTCGTGATACCGCCACGGGCATCTGGATCTTTCGCGCCGGGATTCGGCTTCGGGCGCGGCCGGGCGAGGCGGTGCGCGCACCACAGGATGGAATCGTACGGCGGGTGTTCGAGACGCCGCTGCGCGGACACGCGGTTGTGCTGAGCCACGCGGACGGCCAGATCAGCATCCTGGAGGGCCTCGGCGAGCTGCGCGTCGCCGCGGGGCAGGCGGTGCGTCGGGGCGAGACGCTCGGACTCTTGCCGCCGGCGCAGGGTTCGACCGCGGCCCCAGGATCGGCGACCATCTCCCTTGAGATCTGGCGCGGGCAATTGCCCGTCAATCCAGCCACGGTCCTGGGCCGTTAGCCCTGGTCCGCCATGACGCGGCCGGCAATCGCCCGACGGCGGCCACCTTCACCCTCGCTCGCATCGGCGCGATACCGTAGAATTTGCCGTTCAGCTCTGGTCCCGTTTTCGTCTCGTCCTGGCAGGGGAGGTCGGAATTTGATGCCTGATCCGTCAATGCGGAGTCCTCGTTCGCGCGCTGCACGCCTCGCCTGGTCGGGCCTCCTGGTGGTGTCGGCGTTCGCCGCCGGGCTGGTGTTCTCGCGACCTTCCCAGGCGGGACGATTCAACCCGTACCAGAAGCTGGGAATTTTCAGCAAGGTCCTGTCGTACATCGAGAGCCACTACGTCGAGGACATCGCCGAGACCGAGCTGATGTACGGCGCCGCGCGCGGCCTGACCGATGTTCTGGATCCGCACTCGCGGTTCATGGACCCCGAGGAGTACGGCAAGCTGAAGAAGGAGACCGAGGGCAACGAGGAGATCAACGGCATCGGCATCGACGTCGAGAAGCGGAAGAATCGCCTGGTCATCATCTCGCCCATCGAGGGATCACCGGCCGCGAAAGCGGGCATCGAACCGGGCGACATCATCAAGCGCGTCGACGGTACCGAGGTCGGGACGCTGGAGTTCGACGAGGCCGTGTCGCGCATGCAGGGCCCTCCCGGCAGCGAGGTGGTGCTGGTGCTGGAGCGGCGCGGGCGCGAGCTGACATTTCGCCTGAAGCGATCGCGCTACGAGCTGAAACCGGTCGAGGGCCGCATGCTGGAAGACGGCCTCGCGTACATCAAGATCCGCGTGTTCTCGTCGACGGCGGACGCGATGCTGGGCGAACAGCTGGACCAGCTGAACGCCAAGGCCAAGGGGCTGCGCGGGCTGATCCTGGACATGCGGCGCAATCCCGGCGGCCTTCTCGACCAGGGCATCCGCGTCGCCGATCGCTTTATCGCCGAGGGGCTGCTGGTCAAGACCGTCGGCAAGGGCGGGCGCGTGATGGATGAAGCCAAGGCCCACTCGCGCGGCACCTGGCTGGGATTTCCCATGATCGTGCTGGTCGATGGCGCGACCGCGTCGGCGGCCGAGATCGTCGCCGGCGCGCTGCAGGATCACGGCCGCGGCGTTGTGCTGGGAACGCAGACCTTCGGAAAAGGGTCGGTGCAGACGGTGATCGATCTCGATGGCTGCGGCAAGGCGCCGTGCGGCCTGAAGATCACCGTGGCGCGTTACTACACGCCGCACGGGCGATCGATCCAGGGGCAGGGGATCACGCCCAACGTCGTGGTCGAGGCCACCGCGCCCCCGCCCGACAGCGCCGACGGTGATACGCCGCGCGAGCGAGATCTACAGAAGCGCCTGCGCAATGAACAGGGTGAAAAGGTCGCCGAGCAGAAGCGCCTGGACGATTACCAGCTGCAGATGGCGCTGGACTATCTGCGTTCGTGGTCGGTGTTTTCGAAGCAGCTCAGCAAGAGATAACGGGTTGATTTTGGCCTTGGAATAGGCTCTGCTGGCTGTTTCACTGCGCGGCGGCCGAAGGGGACGACACGTCAGGACGTCCCCGCGCGACGCTGGGAGGATGCTGGATGAGTATGGGAACCCCTCCGGGAATGGACGAGTACCAACGCCTTATATTGCAACGGGTGGCGCAGCAGCGCCGCAACCGTTTGCTGATTGGTGTCGCCGCCGCCGCGATCATTGGCTTTGGCGGCTTCCGCATGATGCAGGATCGCAAGGCCAAGGGCGCGGCGATCGAGAAGCTCAAGTTCGGTGAAAAATTCGTCGGGCTGGAAAAAGGGGAAACCGGCGCTTTCTGGAACTGCATCCTCTCCAGCGAGGTTGACGTCGGGATGTTCCAGAACACCGAGCAGATTCAAAAGCGCGTGGAAGGGGCGTATTTCACGCAGCAGAAGACGTTCTCGGAGCACCTGCTGACCGAGTGCGTGCCCAAGATCGAACGGGCGCGCCAGGCGTTCGGCGGGTTGTCCGGCGAGACGCCGGCGGAGTTCAAGGAGGCCATGGACAAGTACAACGAGACGCTGCCACGCCTCCAGACCGGGATCGAAAGCTACGCCGAGAAGATCAAGGGCCGCGGGCAGGTCAAGGACGTCGACCAGCTGATCCAGGACGCCGGCAATGCCTTCCACGCCAGCGTCGCCCCGTCTCCCGAGGGCCTGGCGTTCGAGAAATTTCTCTTCTGTGCCGTGCCCGGCTTCGACAAGATGAAGGACACGCAACAGCTGCTCGAGTACCTGGCGGACGTTTGCTACAAGAAGGACGCCGTCGCGTTCATGACCGGCGTCCGCGAGCGTTGCGGCGGCCTGATCTCGAACATCGACAAGGACGCCAAGGTCACCGCCTCCAAGACCTGGAAGGTGACCATGAAGAAGTTCTATGAAGAAGAGGCGCGCCAGCTTCGCGCCTGGGAGGACTGCGGCCGCCGCTCCCGCAAGGGCAAGAAGGTGCTGGACCTCGAACAGTTCCTGCTGGCCGCTGGCGACTACATGGAGAGCCGCACCGGCGTGGTCCAGGCCGTCCGCGACGCCGCCGCCCGCGCCGCCGGCGAGCCCGTGGGCCAAAAAGAAACCGCCGCGCCCAAGAAACCCGCCGCGAAACCGTAGCGCGCTTGCGCGCCGTCGCCGGCTACTCGCGCCGGTGGTGTTTGGCGGACACCCGTTCCAGGGCTTCCCCCAGGTCTTCCTCGTTGTCGGCGCGGTTGGCGACGTCGGCCATCGAGATGATGCCGACCAGGCGATCGTTTCGGTCGACCACCGGGATGCGGCGAATTTGCTTCTGTCCCATCAAGTCGACGACGTCCTTGATGTCCTCGTCTTCGGTGACCGCTTCGATGTCCGCCGTCATGACGTCCTTGGCGCGTGTCTGGGCGGGGGATAGCCCCGCGGCACACGCACGCACGACGATGTCGCGATCGGTGACCAATCCGACCAGCGTTTGATTCGCGTCCACGACCGGGACGATGCCGCAGTTGGCGGACTTCATCAGCGCCGCGACCTCCTGCAGCGAGCTGTCCGGCGTCACCGTCTCGACGTCGCGGGTCATGATCTCGGCGGCGGTGATGGCCTGCCGCTGCCAGCGGTCGGGTTCACTTTGATTGCGCCGCGTCGCCTGGTCGGAGACGCGATTTTGGCCGCCGCGTTGACGTTGGGTGTTTTCCTCGGCTGGGCGCGACCCGCCCCCCTCTTCGTCCATCCGGGATGCGGCCATCTCTTCGGATGTCATGGATCCGTGACCGCCGCTTCTGCTGACGTCGCTTCCGACATCATTGCGCGTCTCGCGCGGGCCGCCGTTTTGTTCATTGCCCCAGGTGCCGTCGGTGTAGCCGCCGCCACCGGGCTGCTCGGAGGCGCCTTGCGTGCCATAGCTGCCGTAACCACCCGCGCCAAAACCCCCACCGGGACCAAGCGGCCGCCCGTAACCGCCACTTGTCGATTCGTTGGGCGATCGGGTCGATTGATTGTTCGACTGACCGGTGCCGCGTCGGTTGTTCTTGCCCGTCATGGTGCGCCTCCCTTTTGTCGCTGCAACGTGGGGATGAACTGATGCGGGAACAAGCGGGCGATGCATTCCTTCCGGCACCCCCGTGCTTAGGTTTCGGAAAACGTCAACCTCAACAGGGAGTAACCCTAGCGGATTGCAATCGTTTCACCGCTTTTCGAGAGCGTGCCGCCGAAGCTTTATGGTGGTACAGAGCGCGTGGTTTCATTTCTGACCGAGGAGCTGGTCCGCCGTGGTCACCATGTCACACTGTTCGCCAGCGGCGATTCGGTGACGGCGGCGCAGCTTGTGCCGTGTTGCCCGGCCTCGTTGCGGCTGGACCCGGGATCGATCGATCAGTTCGCTCATCACATCCGCATGCTGGAGGAGGTCTATCGGCGGGCGTCGGAGTTTGACGTCATCCACTTCAACATCGACTACATGCATTTCCCCCTGGCGCGGCGCCAGGGCGTCCCCTACGTCACGACGTTGCACGGGCGGCAGGACCTTCCCGATCTGGAACCGCTCTATCGCACCTACAGCGACGCACCCCTGGTGTCGATCTCAGATTCGCAACGGGAGCCGCTGCCGTTCGCCAACTGGGTCGGCACCGTCCATCATGGCCTTCCGGCCGCGCCGCTGACGTTTCACCCGGGACCGGGCAAGTATCTTGCGTTCCTGGGCCGGATTTCCCGTGAAAAGCGCGTGGACCGGGCCATCGAGCTGGCGAAACACGTGAGCATGCCGATCAAGATCGCGGCCAAGGTGGACCGCGCCGACCGCGAATACTTCGAGGCCGAGATCAAGCCGTTGCTCGATGACCCGTTGGTGGATTTCGTGGGCGAGATCAACGAATCGCAAAAGGACGAATTCCTGGGCAACGCCGCCGCCCTGCTGTTTCCGATCGACTGGCCCGAACCCTTCGGCCTGGTCATGATCGAGGCCATGGCCTGTGGCACGCCGATCGTCGCATTTCGTCGGGGGTCGGTCCCCGAGGTGATGAAGGACGGTGTCTCGGGCTACATCGTCAGCGACATGGACCAGGCCCGTTCGGCGACCGAGCGGGTGTTGTCACTCAGTCGCGCGGGCTGCCGCGAATACTTCGAGCAGCGATTCACCGTCGAGCGGATGGCCGCCGACTACGAGAAGGTCTATCACGGGCTGGTCAGCACGCGCCGGCCCGACGCGGCCCTGCGGCGGGGGCCGCTGGCCCTTGTGGAGACGGCCGAGGCGTCCTGAGGCGACGGCGCCCAGGAAGGATGAAGCGAATGGGGGAAGGGGCACAGGTGGAAGACGAAGTCGTCACGCTGCACGAAAACTATTACATCCTGGCGACGTCGTCGCGCACGGATGATCGCACCCGTGTGCTCAAACACGACGAGACCTTCGCGGTGTTCGATCGCTTCGGAGACGTGCAGCCGGTGTCGCTGGGCGAGCAGGGGCTGTACCACAACGGCACCCGCTATCTGTCGCGGCTGGAGCTGCGGATCGGCGGCCGCCGCCCGTTGTTGCTCAGTTCCACCGTCAAGGAGGAGAACGATCTGCTGACCGTCGACCTGACCAACGTCGACATCTCGACGCCCGCGGGCGAGCTGCTGCTGCCGCGCGGACAGATCCACGTGTTTCGCAGCAAGTTTCTCTGGCAGGGGGCCTGTCACGAACGTCTGTTCGTGTCGAACTTTGGCCTGACCACCGTCACCACGGAGATCATGTTGGAGTTCGGCGCCGACTACGCCGACATCTTCGAGGTGCGCGGCACAAAGCGCGAACGTCGCGGGCGCCGCCTGGACGATCTGGTCGAGGGGTCGACGGTGATGCTGGGTTACGAGGGCCTCGACCGGGTCGTGCGCCGAACCCGTCTGGTCTGTTCGCCGGCGCCGCACCACCTGTCGGGGAGCCGCGCCCGCTTCGAGCTGGTTCTGCCGCCGCGCCAGGCGCAGACGATCTACTTCACCGTCGCCTGCGAAGAGGATCGCGCGGCGCGCGCGGTCGCCTCCAACGAGGACAGCTTCAACGCGCTGGAGGAGGCGCTGCGGCAGTCGCCGCTCAGCTGCTGTCAGATTCGTGCCTCTGACGCAAACCTCAAGGACTGGTTGACCCGGTCGTTGTCCGACCTGGAAATGATGATCACGGAGACGCCGCACGGCCCCTACCCGTACGCGGGTGTTCCCTGGTTCAGCACGCCGTTCGGGCGCGACGGGATCATTACCGCGCTGGAGATCCTGTGGATGTGTCCCGAGGTCGCGCGCGGCGTCCTCAAGTTCCTGGCCGCGACGCAGGCGACCGAGAACAACCCGGCGCAGGACGCGCAGCCGGGGAAAATTCTGCACGAGGCGCGCGGCGGTGAGATGGCGGCGCTGGGGGAGGTCCCGTTCGGGCGTTATTACGGCAGCGTGGACGCGACGCCGCTGTTCGTGATGCTGGCCGGCGCCTATCTGCAGCGGACGGCCGATCTCGAGCTCATCGAGTCCATCATGCCGAACATTCGCCTGGCCATTCGCTGGATCGAAGGCGACGGCGACCCCGACAAGGACGGGTTCGTCGAATACGCGCGCATGACCCCGAACGGTCTCGCGCAGCAGGGCTGGAAGGATTCGCAGGACTCGGTCTTTCACGAGGACGGCACGCTGGCCGAGGGGCCCATCGCGCTGTGCGAGGTGCAGGGATACGTCTATGCGGCGCGGCGCGCGGCGGCGCTGATCGCCACCGCGCGCGGGCGCGACGAAGAGGCCGAGCACCACCTGGGCAAGGCGCGCTCGCTGCAGGCCGAGTTCGAGGGCAGGTTCTGGCTGGAGGAACTGGGGACGTACGCGCTGGCGCTGGACGGTCGCAAGCGTCCTTGCCGCGTCCGGACCTCGAACGCGGGCCACGCGCTTTACACCGGCATCGCCAGCCGGGCGCGCGCGCGCCGGACCGCGGAGACGCTGATGGACGACGACGGGTTTTCGCGCTGGGGGGTGCGGACGCTGGCGTCGTGCGAGGCCCGCTACAACCCGATGTCGTACCACAACGGTTCGGTGTGGCCGCATGACAACGCGCTGATCGCGGCCGGGTTCGCCCGTTACGGGTTTCGCGACCAGGTGGTGCGGGTGATGGAGGGGATGATGGGCGCCAGCCTGTTCGTCGATCTGCACCGGCTGCCCGAGCTGTTCTGCGGTTTTCGCCGGCGGGCGGGTGAAGGACCGACGCTGTATCCGGTCGCGTGCGCGCCGCAGGCCTGGGCGTGCGGGTCGGTGTTCATGTTGCTGGCGGCGGCGCTGGGCCTGACCATCGACGCGCAGAAGAAGGAGATCTCGTTCGCGCATCCGGCGCTGCCCGAGGGGCTGGGGGAGATTCGCATCACCAACCTCAAGGTCGGCGACAGCAGCATCGATCTCCACCTCGAGAAATACCCGCACGACGTCGGCGTGACCGTCCTGCGGCGCGACGGCGACGTGCGTGTCTCGGTGGTCAAGTAGGCCGGGGGCGTCGGAAGGTAAACGACTGCGGCAAGAGCGCGCCAAGACTGTGTTCTCTCGCCGGTCCGCGCGGACCCGCCAGCAGGACCGGCGTGTCGGCAGCGCCGAATTCGGCCAGGACCTGGCGGCAGGCGCCGCAGGGCGACGCGGCGGGGGCGGCAGCGGTGATGACAGCGACGGCGCGGATTGACCGGGCGCCGGCGGCGACGGCGGCCGCGACGGCGTTTCGCTCCGCGCAGACAGTCAATCCGTAGGACGCATTCTCGACGTTGCAGCCGACGTGAATCCGGCCGGCCTGATCGAGGACGGCCGCGCCCACGGCAAACCCCGAATAGGGCGCGAAGGCCCGGCGTCGCACCGCCCGCGCGGCTTTGAGCAGGGCGGCGCTCCGGCTGGCCTTCAATCAGCGCTCCGCGCCGGAAGCGCGGCGATGACGTCGCTGACCAGTCGGCCCAGCGCCTCGGAGCCAGCGGCCGCGGCGCGCGTGACGTCTTCGTGACGCAGCGGCTCACGCGCGACGCCGGCGGCGTGATTGGCGACCAGCGCCAGCCCCAGCACCGCCAGCCCCGCGTGACGGGCGGTGATGACCTCGTGAACGGTCGACATGCCGACCAGCCCCGCGCCGAGGGTTCGCAGCATGCGAACCTCCGCAGGCGTCTCGTACGAAGGGCCGGCCATGCCGGCGTACACCGCTTCGCGCAGCGGACGGCCGAGGGCCTTGGGGGCGGCGGCGGCGGCGATCGCGCGCAGCGCGGGCGTGTAGACGTCGGTCATGTCGACGAAGCGAGGGCCCAGGCGTTCGTCGTTCAGCCCCGCCAGCGGCGAGATGCCGGTCAGGTTGATGTGGTCCGAGATGGCGACCAGCTCTCCCGGTTGCAGCGCCGGGTCGATGCCGCCCGAGGCATTGGTGACGATCAGCGTCCGCGCGCCCAGCGCGGCGACCACGCGCACGCCGAATCCGACGTCGCACGCGCTGTACCCCTCGTACCCGTGGACACGCCCGCACAGCAACAGCGCCTTGCGTCCGGCGATCTTTCCCGACATCAGGCGTCCCGGATGCCCCGCGACCGTGGTCTCGGGAAAACCCGGCAGCGTCACGTAAGGCGCGCTCCTGGCGCCCTCCAGCCGCTCCGCGACGCCGCCCAGGCCGGACCCCAGCACCACGGCCACCTCGGCCCCGAAAGCGTCCATGCGTTCGGCCACCGCAAGGGCGGCGCCGTGGACGCGGTCGTGCAGTGTCTCCGCCACCTTCATCGAATCTTCATCCCGTCGAGGAATTCTACCAGGGTCTGGTTGAATGCCGGCGGCACTTCCAGATTCGCCAGGTGTCCGGCGCCGTCGAGCTTCACGAACCGGGCGCCGGGGATGGATTGGCTCAGCAGGCGCATCTCCTCCACCGGGATCACCTGATCGTCGGCGCCGCACACGACCAGCGTCGGGCAGGTGATGGCGCCCAGCTCCGCGCTGCGGTCGGGCCGGTCGCGCAGCGCCTCCAGCGCCGCCGTGAGGCTGGCCGTCCGCGTCTCCGCCAGCGCGCGGACGCCGTCGAGCAGAGCCGGCTGGGCATTCGGCGACAGGAGGTTCGGGATCGATTTATCCAGGTACGTTGCGGGGCCGGCGCTGCGTATCAGGGCCATGGCGTCCTGGCGCGCCTGGCGCACGGCGGGCGTGTCAGCCGTGGCGCGCGTGTCCGCCAGCACCAGACCTGTGACGCGCGCGCGGTGCCGGTGAGCGAACGCCAGCGCAGTGTACCCGCCCATCGACAGGCCAACCACCGTCGCCTGCGATAGATCCAGCGCGTCCAGCAGCGCCGCCAGATCGTCGGCCAGATCGACGATCGCGTACGGGCCCGGTAGGGGCGTCTCGCCGCATCCGCGCGCGTCCACGGAGATCACGCGGTAAGAGGACGCCAGCGCCGCCGCGGTCACCGACCAGACCCGCCGATCGAACGGGAAAGGGTGCAACAGAACCACGGGAGAGCCGGACCCCGACTCCTCGAATCCCAGATCGAACCCCTGATCAATCTCGAGATCGATCTCGGGCGCGGGCGCGGGCGCGCGATCCTGACCGTGGCCCCCCACCCGTTGCTTCATGGCCAACACTACGGTAGCGCATCTATCGCAACGTCTCCAGCACCAGGCGCGCGCGGCGCGGCCGCTCCGGCGCCACCTTACAGGCGGCCATCAGCAGGGGACGCGCGGCCTGCCAGCGCCCAGGGTCATTGTAGAAGACGGTGCAGATCGGCTGGCCGCGCGTGACCGCTTCGCCGAGCTTGTGATGAAACGACACACCGACGGCCGCATCCACGGTGTCCTCCTTGCTCATGCGGCCCGCGCCCAGCAACGTCGCCCCACGCCCGATCAGGCCCGCGTCGAGGCGCGAGATGGTGCCCGAGCGGCCGGCGCGTATGCGCCCGGCGAAGCGCGCGCGCGGCAGCCGGCCGGGATCGTCGATGGCGCGTGGATCGCCCCCCTGCGCTTCCACACAGCGGCGCAGGCGGTCGAGACCGGCGCCGCTGGCGATGGCGGCCTGGATGCGCCGCGCGCCGTCCGACAGATCGCGTGCGGCGCGCCCAAGCAGCAACATCTCGGCACCGAGGCGGATCGTCAGCGCGCGCGTGTCGGCCGGACCGCCGCCGGCCAGGATCTCGATCGCTTCGCGGATCTCGCTGGCGTTGCCGACCTCACGGCCGAGCGGCTGGTCCATCGCGGTCAGCAGTGCCACCACCTCGAGTCCGGACCGCGCGCCCAGATCGATCAACGTCCGGGCCAGGCGGCGCGCCTGCGTGCGACCCGGCAGGAAGGCGCCGCTGCCGACCTTGACGTCCATGACCAGCGCGTCGGCCCCCTCGGCGACCTTCTTCGACAGGATCGACGAGGCGATGAGCGGGATCGATTCGACGGTGGCGGTGGCGTCGCGCAAGGCGTAGAGCAGCCGATCGGCCGGCACCAGACGCCGGCTCTGACCCGCCAGCACCATGCCCGTGCGACGCAGGACCCGGCGGAAGGCGGCGGGGTCAAGGTCGGTGCGAAACCCCGGGATCGATTCGAGCTTGTCCAGCGTTCCGCCCGTGTGCCCCAGCGCGCGTCCGGCCATCATGGGGACGGGGACACCGCACGCGGCCACCAGCGGCGCCAGACAGATCGAGACCTTGTCGCCCACGCCGCCGGTCGAGTGCTTGTCGACCTTCCGCCCCGCGATGTCGTCCAAAACAATCCGATCGCCGGACGTGATCATCGCGTCCATCCAGGTCGCGAGCTCGCGCGGGGACATCCCGCGCCAGACGATCGCCATCAGCAGCGCCGCCAGCTGGTAATCGGGGATCCGACCGGCGACGGCGCCGTCCAGAATGGCGCGGATGGCCTGATCCGGCAGCTCGCCGCCGTCGCGCTTGGCGGCGATCCACAGCGGCACCGGCAAGGGCGCGGGCGACCTTCGCTTCCCTGCGGGCTTCACGGCAGAAGCTGGTCGAGGAAGCTGGTTCCGCGCCGCAGCGGCGCCAGGCCCAGGCCGTGCGCGATGGTCTGGCCCAGATCACAGAACGACCCGCGCACGCCCAGCGCCGTGGACCGCAGGTTGGGACCAAACGCCAGGATCGGCACCCGTTCGCGCGTGTGGTCGGTCCCGGGCGTGGTGGAGTCGTTGCCATGGTCGGCGGTGATGAACGCGGCGTCGCCGCCGTCGAGACGCGCCTCGAACGACGGCAGCCAGCTATCGAGCTGGCGCAGCGCTTGATAGAAACCGGCGGCGTCGTTGCGGTGTCCGTACACCATGTCGAAATCGACCAGGTTCACGAACACCAGGCCCTCGGGAACGCGCGCCAGCGTCTCCAGCGTCAAACGCAGGCCGTCGTCGTTGCCCTCGCTGTGCAGCGATTCGGTCAGGCCACGGCCGCCGAAGATGTCGCCGATCTTGCCGATGCCGATCACCGGCAGGCCGCTGCCGCTGACCACATCGCACAGTGTCCCGTCGGGCGGCACCAGGGCGTAATCGCGCCGATTGTAAGTGCGTCGAAAACTGCCCGGCTGGCCGACGAAGGGGCGCGCGATGACGCGGCCGATGTTGTAAGCGTCGACGATCGCGCGCGCCTTCTCGCAGATGGCGTACAGCTCCGGCAGCGGCACCACCTGCTCGTGAGCGGCGATCTGGAGCACGGAGTCCGCCGAGGTGTACAGGATCAGCGCGCCGGTCGCGAGGTGCTCCGCCCCCAGCTCTTCGATGATGGCGGTTCCCGACGCGGTCTTGTTGCCCAGCAGCTTGCGTCCCGACGCCGCCGCCAGCTTTTCGATGATGGCGGGCGGAAACCCATCGGGGAACGTCGGCATCGCCTGATCGGTGACGATGCCGGCCATCTCCCAGTGGCCGGTGATGGTGTCCTTGCCGGCGGAGGCCTCGTTCATGGCCCCGTAGGCGCCGCGGGTGGGGACAACCGGCGCCACGCCCGCGATTGCCGTGGTGTGGCCGAGGCCCAGCGCCTGCAGATTCGGCAGCGCCAGCGGTCCCACCCGCCGTGACAGGTTTCCCAGCGTGTCTGCGCCCGTGTCTCCGTAGGCGGCGGCGTCGGGTGCGCCGCCGCAACCGACACCGTCGGCGACCAGGATCACGGCACGCCGCAAAGGCCGGTGGTTTTCCCCTGACGCCCTAGAAACGTCGCTAGAACCTTCGCTAGAACCGCTCTTCGGGCTCATCGGCGTAGTTTTCGAACTTCGTGTACTCCTTGATGAACGTCACCTTGACCGCGCCGGTCGCGCCGTTGCGGTGCTTGCCGATGATGAGCTCCGCCGTGACCGTGGGTCCCGTGTCGGCGACGGCGTCCCCCTGCATGTCCTCGCGGTGGATGAACAGGATCAGGTCCGCGTCCTGCTCGATGGCTCCGGATTCGCGCAGGTCCGACAGCTTGGGTTTGCCTTCGCGTTTTTCCACCTCGCGGTTGAGCTGCGAGACCGCGATGATCGGGATCTTGAGGTCCTTGGCCAGCGCCTTGAGGCCGCGCGAGATCTCGGCGATCTCCTGCTGCCGGTTCTCCTCGCGGCGGTGTCCGCCGCTGCGCGCCAGCTGCAGGTAGTCGACCACGATCAGCCCCAGCGGCGGCGGCGGCGGGCGCTGCCCTTCGATCAGCGCCTGGGCAGGGAAATACCGCGGATCGCTGCGAAAACGCCGCGCCTTGGCCCGGATCTCCATGATCGAGATGGCCGACGAATCGTCGATCAGGATGGGCGCCTCGGCCAGGCGCCCGCTGGCCGGGTGGATCTTGTTCTTCCAGTCGGAGTATTCGAGGAAACCGCGCTTGATCCGCGCCGAATCCAGCCGCGCCTCGCCGGCAAGCATGCGCTCCATCAGCTCGTACTTCGACATCTCCAGCGAGAAGATCAGGACCGGGATCTTCTTCATGGCCGCGTTCACCGCGACGTTGACCGCCCAGGACGTCTTGCCGCCGCCCGGCCGCGCCGCCACGATGATCAGGTTCTCCCGCTGCAAGCCGGCGGTGTACTCGTCGAGTTTGGTGAAACCGGTCGGGACCCCTGTCACAGCCTTTCTTTCGGACGCGCGCACCTCGATGTTGTGCAGCACCTCCTCCATCATGTCGGCGGTGGACGAATAGGTCTCGCGGCGGTTCTGCTGCGCGACCTTGAAGATCTTGGTCTCCGCCTCGTCCATGAACTGCTCGAACTCGCCGAAGTCGCCGTAGGCGCTGGACTGGACCTCGGCGCAGGCCGCGATCATCCGTCGCAAGGTGGCCTTCTCCCGCACCAGGCGCGCGTAGTGGACGATGTTCTCGGCCGTCGGCACCGCGTTGGCCAACGTCAGGAGGTAGGTCTCGCCGCCCTCCAGCCGGGGCAGCATCCCCCGGATCTTCAGCTCGTCGGCGACGGCGATGACGTCCAGGGGTTGGCGTCGCTGGTCCAGCGCCAGCATCGCCTCGAAGATCTCGCGGTGCGCCGGCAGGAAGAAGTCGTCCACCTGCAACGTGGTCGCGACCTCGTCAAAAGCCGCCGGCTTGATGAACACGCCGCCCAGCACCGACTTCTCGGCCTCCATGTTGTGGGGCGGCGTCCGACTGGTCGGCCCGATCGACGAGCTTGCGAGCTCCAGCATGGCGGCAGTCTATTCCCCCGCCCCTCACCTTTTAAAGATTGTAATTCGCGTCCATCGCGCTGGTGGAAAGGGCAGTGACGTCGGGCGACATTTCCGCTCGCCGCGGATGAGGCTACAATGCCCGCGTTCGTGATCGTTCACCCTGACAAGGAGGCGCCCTTGCTCGTTCGTCATGCTCTTGGCGTAAGCTCGTTGTTCGCCGTCGCTGGTTGTTACATGGGTCAGGCTC